>JBBRZB010000015.1:0-23642 GCA_038237095.1 Saccharimonadales bacterium (SeqCode)
GGCAAGATTCTCAGTACCTCCAAATGTCATAATCACATTACTGTTGAACGTAGCGTTCTGATTAACTGCCAGCGCGCCATTTACAGTAGTGGTCTGTCCAGTACGTGATAAATTGAGGACCGTGGCAGTAGCGCCGCCGATAGCGATTGTACCCCCAGTTGCACCAGTATCGAGTGTGACGTTCGTGGCCCCACCAGAACTGATTGATAATGCGCCGGCTGAGGTGAGTGATGGCGTGATAACACTTGTTGCCGAGGTGGTAGTGCCACTGACGTTGATGTTACCTGTTTGCTGCGAACCAGGCGATAGCTGTACGAGTTGACTTGCGCTCAAACCGCCAACTTTGTCACTGTTGAAAGCGAATGGTACTGATTGTAATTGCACGCGAGGTGACATTTCACCCGCTGGATCGGCGTTAAATGTCACGCCGAGATAGAGGTTTGGATTAGCGTTAAAATCGATAGGTGTGGAGCTGTTACAAGCAGCCGCCACAAAGAACGAACACGTAGCACCAAGGTTAACTTGAAACACTCCGGCCGTAACGGTCAACGTATCGCTTTCAGTCCACAGTGTTACGCCACCGCTACTAACTGTGTAGAGCTTGAAAACAAAGTTATACGAGCCATCAGTGACGTTAGTGCCGTTAGCGTTTACGACTTTACCCTGAAAACTCATAGTCGTGGGGTTAGCAGCACGAGCTGGCAACATCGTAGTCACCACTAGGAGCAGCGTAGCCGCAATGAGTGCAACGAACAGTGTTTTTGGGTGGACGCCAAAGCGTGTGGCCATCTCCAGCTCTTTCTGTAGTAGTATTTCTTTTAAACGATTACGCTTAAATCGTACAAAAATTTACAACTAATTGCAAGTGCTTGTCCCCTGAACAAGGCTACTTTTTTGGCGACCGTTTTGTGCGACGTCGTACATACCAAACTATGAGGATAATGAGCGCGATCGCGATATAGTCGGCTAGATTGACGAAATGAACGGGAAACTGCTTGTGGGCTGTGGCCGAAATACCATCGTACCGATACAAAACTTGAATATGGTACAAGCCTGGTAGGGGGGCAGGCTTATTGAGCGGCGTGAGCGGCACATAGAGTTCTCGATACGATTCGGGCAGCACAAATGCCGATTCGCTATTGATAATTCCCTGTGAAATGACAGTCCCATTTGGGCTCAATAATCGCACGAGTCCGCGAGGGATAACGTGTACATTCCCGGGGTTTTGAAATCGCAACCGAACGGTAGATGGCAGATTAAACCAATTACCATTCTGCGAAATGCTGTCTAATTTGAGGTCGTAACGTTCCCCACCGAGTTTGTCGACCAAGACGAGGCTAATAAGCTGCTGATTTATGACTACATGGTTGCCCGACTGATCATTTAAGCTATTCACAGAAGCGACGACCGCTCCATAATGACCCCCTGGTTGCAACGAATCACGATTTTCGACCGTAACTGGCACGTTTCGACTTTCTCCTGCGTTTAAAACGACCGTATCCGTGCCGAGTGTCATCCACGACGCCAAACCATAGCGCTGCGTGTAGCTATTTGAGCCTTCTAAAACGACTCCGCCAGTATCGTTCAATGACCCGAAGTCGCGGGCCGTTAAATCGAGTTCCTGTATCGTGGAAGTATTGTTCGTGACCGTGATGTTATACGTGCTTTGGGTGTCAGTGGCTTTGAATGTGATATTTTGCTCATACGGGCTCAAGCTAATACCCGATTGGGCTGACGCTATCGAGAACATAGCTAATTGACTGATTAGTACGCTGAGGCCAAGTGTAGCGAACAGTCTATTTTTTATCATGCTTACGCCGACGAACTCCCGCCCGCGCTTTGCGACCAGCCGAGCGAAGAGCTGAGTAAATACCGTAACCCACGACAATGATAATAGCGAGTGCGACGAGCATAATTTTCCATGGCAAAACCCAGAAACTAACTGTCGCTTCCAGTGGTACGTCTTGTTTGCCATCATCATAGACGGCAAGCAATTTGGCGCTGTAGTGCCCGATACGATAGCTCGAAGCGTGCGTAAAGTCCCACTTGAGCGAGCGCTTGGGGACGCCGTGCTTGTCAGGTACTGGCTTGCCATTTACGACCCGATCAACGTAGAGCGGGAAACCATCTTTCCAGGTTTCGGTGAATACTCGGTTCGAGCCAGGTAAGACGCTACCTCCTGCCGCATTAAAATCAAGGGTACTAATCACTTTTGACCCCTGTTGGATAAAGATGTTACCGGCGGGAGCAACATAGATATTGCCGTTGTTATGAATCTTAATTTTGAAATCAACAGGTAAATATTCGTACAAACCATGGCTAGTTTCAAAACTAGCAAGACTCAAAGCTCGCTTTTCGTTGGGCGTTACCACATTTAAGAGCACTAAAGTGGCAGCCGAGCCCTTCAGATCAGTGACATGCGGCGCATCAGGCTGATTAGCTGGAGAGAATGTCACTGACATGTAATAGCCTAGGTCGGCTGAAGCAGGAACATTGATTGTCATGGTGACGCTATACCAAACATTCGGCTGGGCCGTAAATTGCTGCGGTGAGAAATGTACCCACGATGAGTAACTGTCTTTGCTGGTCAAATCGTAAATATTTGGCTGACCGTTATCGCCACTGGCAGCAAACTTCATGAGGCCAACTTTGATACCTTCAGCTTGACTACCCTCATTTTTGATACGTAGTTCAGTTTGAACAGTCTTGCCAGGAGGAGTCGAAATCTTGATTGGCAATGGTGACGTGACCACGTTGAAGCCCTCGGCAGCCGATGCCATGGCTGGTTGGGCTAGCATCAGTAGCACTATACTGAGCGCGACGCCCGCAAAACCCCTCAAAGCGTATTTCATCTTAAACAAGTATACTACAGCCCTACGTCAGTCTTGTAGTACCCGATCGATATCATCCTCTAGAAATTACCCGCCGCAACAATAGTGAGTGTGTCTGTATAGTCATTAGCATAGCCAATCGTATTTGCCACTGTATCGCGCTCTTTGAGGATGATCTGATCAGCATTGGTGTAGCCGTTGCGAGAGACAAACGAAGCGAAGTTCGTACCGTTAAACGCGCCGGCTTGCGTACCAAGCGTAACGTTGTACTCGGCATCGTAGGTAATCGCACCCGTACAGGTCGTACAAGCTGCGCCTGTTGACGGAACAAGCCCGTAGTCTGTCGTTCCAACCACCAGCGCGTCAGGCGCTGCGTTAAATGCACCAGAAGTTATCGGTGTCCCAGGATTAGTCGCTGACGTTAAGGCGCCATTCGCTGACTTCACGTAAGCCGTATAACCGAGTGGCGAGTTCGTGCCGACCGTCATTGTTACACCAGTGGAGGTTTGAATTGTTGTGGGGTCGACTTTTGGCACCGTGTCCGCGTTAGCGCTAAGACTAAAACTGAAGTTAGGTGCGACTGAAGCCGAGACAACCACTTGGTCTTGGTTGGCGGCAGCTCCAAAAATGAAAATAGGTGCGGAGGATGAATCGACTGTAGCGCTCGCTGCTGTTTGGCTAGCGACGGTAAACATATACTGCCCTGCTGCTGCTGGGTTTGTAATGGTACCTGTTGGGATAATTACACCATACAGAGTGGTGTTTACTAAGCTAGCCGAAGTTAACCCATTGATTGTAATTGAGCCTCCCAAACCAGCGCCTAAAGACGTGGCTGCACCTGTCAATGCGCCAGGAGGAGCTGTAATTCCAGCCGGCGTGTTTGGGAAGCCAACAACAGCTGGCACAGGCGCTCCGGCAGTCACGGTATAGCCGGTTGGAACAGTAATCACTATCTTGGCGACCGTAGTTGGCGCAGTATTAAGTTTAAAAGTAACTAATAGATCGTTCTGAGCGGCAGCGTTTATACCGAGTCTGCCAGAGCGCAAACTGGTTTGAGTCAGTTGAGCGGCACCTGCAATATCCGGAATTATCAAGGCCAACAAGATTGTTAGCCCCATCAGCAGTATTCGTTTGTGTCTTAGCAAAGTCCTGTTCCCCATTTTATATCTCTGTTCACATTATCCGCAAACAATTATAGGAGGTGGGCTAGTTCGGGGTCAAGGAGTTTATGCTTTCAATATAATAAAACTACAGTCCGAAGTTGTGGACTGTAGTTTTATTAGTGACGCTGTGGGACTAGGTGTAACTAGAAGTTACCGGCGGCAACAATGGTCAAGGTGTCAGTGTAATCGTTCGCGTAACCGATGGTGTTAGCAACCGTGTCACGTTCCTTGAGCACGATCTGATCAGCATTGGTGAATCCATTGCGTGAAACGAATGAGGCGTATCCTGTTCCGTTGAAGGCTCCAGCATGTACGCCGTCAGGGATAGCGTATTCGGCATCGTATGACAGCGCACCAGTACAGGTTGAGCAAGCTGCACCGGTGCTTGGGACAAAGCCGTAGTTAGTCGTACCAGCGCTTAAAGCGTCAGGTACTGCATCAAAGGTACCGGTAGTGATTGGAGTAGTCGGGTTTGTGGCAGAAGTTAAAGCAGCGTTGGAAGAATGAACATAAGCTGTATAACCGAGTGGGGAGTTGGTACCAACTGTCATGGTCACACCTGAAGATGTTTGAATGGTGGTGGAATCGACTTTTGGTACAGTGTCAGTGTTAGCACTCAAGCTAAAGTTAAAGTTAGGTGCAACAGAGGCGTTAACTGCAATTTGATCGGCATTCGAGCCAGTAATATAGACTTCGGTCAAGGTAGTATCAACGGGAGCACTGGCGGCGGTATCGCTTTCGACAGAGATCTCATACTGTCCGACGGAACCTGGGTTTGTGACGACACCACTTGGGATACTGAACCCGTAGAGGGTGCTGTTAGTAAGACTAGCTGAGGTCAATCCAGAAACAACGATGGTACGAGAAGCAGCGGTAGAAGTAGCGGTCAATGATCCGGGAGGAGCGGTAATGCTGGATGGTGTTAGTGGGAAGCCGGACGTGCCAACAGCTGGAGTACCAGTCGCGACAGTAAAGCCTACAGGGAACGTGACGGTAACCTTAGCGACAGTCGTTGGAGCCGAATTTAACTTAAACGTAACTAGTACGTCGTTACCCGTACTGGCACTTGTGCCGAGACGGCCTAAACGGACACCAGCCTGCGTCAACTGCGACGCATTGGCAATGTCAGGTAATAGGAAACTTAATAATAGAACACTAGCAATAACTAGAAACCGTTTGTTTTTGACCATAATCGTTCTTTTTTGTTTTGTTTTTTATTTGGATTTTTGGAGAACCTGTACTCAGGATAGCCCAATTAGCATGAATGTCAATAGCGCTCCTGCTTAGTTTTCCACAAGTGCTAACTTAGAAGTTCGCTGAAGCCGTGAACGTCAGGACTTCTTGGTAGTCTGTCGCGGCCACGGCCGTGCTTGATGGTTTTGCTTTGAGTGACAGGATTCCTGTACCTGTCGTCACAGGTGAAGACGAGCTGTAAAGGCTGCGCGTTAGATTACCGATAACCCCTACGTTATTACCCACGCCATTGTAGGGACTTTGCACGGTATATGGGCCACCAGAAACTTGACTGACGCTAGTATTTTGGCCGCCAAAGCCTTCACTGACAACAGATAAATCATTACTAATCGCATTGATTATATAGCTCGTACTACTGCTCAGCAATCCACCATTCTTGCCTGATACATATACATCACCGCCACTATTGCCGTTGGTTGAGAATGTAGTATTGATGGTCTGGGCGCCAGTGCTAACTGTTCCCGATGTCAGCGTTCCAAGTCCCACGGTATACGGTGGGATTGGGCCTGCGCTCGTTTGGAGACTAAATGAGATCGTTGGCGCAGCGGTTGCCTGTGACAAAATCGGACCATAGGCCGATTCGCTAAATTTTCCTTGTGTAGCGCGAACACGAACATAGTAGGTAGTACTCGGTGTCAACCCAATCATCGTGCTGCCACCTGCGCCGCCCCATGTCGTATATGTCTGATAGTCGCTCAGTAGTAACGTCGTTGCTAACGTGCCGTCAGCTTGGACATACTGGAAATTCGATACGAAATTATCCGTGCTGACCGAAACAAGATAGGTAGCGTCAGTGGGATTGTTCTGGTTATCAATAACAAAGTGAAGCTTATTGTAATAGGCGCCACCGTTGTTATCGAGTGAAGTGAGCTTCGGTACGTTTGCTTGTTCAGCCTGCACAAAGCCGGGCTTGGTCGTGGCATTAACGGTGCTCGTCGGCGCGCCGTTTAATTCGCCGCTCACGCCTTCTAACGAATAGGTTGCCGTTTGGGTGTTGGCCGTACCGCCACTCCCAAAGCCAAAACTGTTCAGCTTGTAGTTGGTAGTGGCCGGCAATGCGGCCAGCAATACAAAACCAGATACGACAATCCCGCGCAACATATGCTATAACACTAGCATTTTGGGGTGTTTATTGCCACTGCCACGCATTCATAATCGTTTGCAAGGTTGCCAATTCATCACTGTTATTATCTGCGGGTGGGCCTTCGAATCCGAGCGTCAGACTGATAGTAGCGAACGTTGAGGCGTGTGGCCAGAACGCCACGACCGCGGAAGATTCAGAATCATTAGCAATCGTCACCGATTCGCCTTGCACTGACTGTGTTGACATATGAAAACGAGCTGGCTGGCTAGTACGAAGTTTATACGACGAATCACTCGTTAAACCCCCGTCTGGAGTTGGCTTAATCGCTATCGCAATTACTAAGTGCCCGAGTGAGATATTTTTGGTAAGACTTTGGGTGTACAGCACACCGCTCGGCGTGACTCCACCGCCAAGCGCGTTGAATCCAGCCGGTAGACTAAGCGAGTAATAGCTGTTTGATTGGCTGATTGGCTGCGATGCCTGCGGAGTCGTAACTGTTTTCTTAGCTATGGGTTGTGGGTGAGCAACGATAGTGCCATGTGACGGTGCGTTCAACTTAGCCGCAATTATTAAAGCTACTAGAAGCAGTACACCAATACCAATCAGCGTGGCGCGTCGGCGACGATGCTTGCGCGGAGTAACGACGGCTTCTTGGCTCACTTCTCGGCAGTTTTATGCTTCTGAATTGCTTCGCTAATCGTGTTTTGCAGATCTTCTAATTCGGCAATACTAGTCAGGCGGGCACCAGCAACAACATCGGCCGCTGGTTGGGCTCCCTCATTTGTAAACTGCAAGAATAACAGATCAACGGCACCATTTTTTTTGGTGATAATGGCCGTACTATCGACTGCCACGATTGAAGCTTTATACGTAAGTTTTACATCCATGTTACTAGTATACACTTCACTCAAATACGAACGCTAATCACTAATTAATTTACTTACTCTAAGTAATCAATTATACTACTGTACATGAGTCTTGAGAATGACGTCGAAAAGCTGGAAACAGCAATTATGCTATTCGCTCAGACAATAAAAAGACCGCAGCGGTGGGCGATGATAGCCGCCAGCGCTGGTATTAGTATCGACCGCCCTTCTGCAATTATCTTGCATACATTGGCAGTCGAAATTGACCACCGTTATCGCGTTCAAGAGTTGGCCGCCGAGCTTGGTATTGAAGCACCGTCTATCACTCGTAAGACGCAGGAGTTAGAGCGGGCAGGCTATATAGTACGCCGCCAAGACCCGAGCGATAAACGTGCCGTCGAGCTGACACTTACCCGAAAGGGACGAAGCGTTTCTAACAGACTCTGGAAAGCACAGCGCGCAGGAATGCAGCAAGCAATGAGCAACTGGTCGAATACGGATCGACAGCAATTTGTAACACTCTTTCAGAAGTTTAGTAGCGATCTTGCAAACGACCGCTCAGTATCAACCATTTCAAAATAAGGAAACCTCATGGACCCAGCAACGCAACAAGCTCAACCCGAAGAACGCACTCACCGCGAAATAATGGTCGTCATTAGTGCATTAATGCTCGTGATGCTACTTGCTGCGCTTGATCAAACGATTGTCTCGACTGCACTGCCCCGTATCGCCAGTGATCTTCATGGCCTGAGCAAATACTCATGGGTTGCCACGGCTTATCTGTTAACCAGCGCTGTTTCAACACCGCTGTACGGAAAAATTAGCGATATGTTTGGCCGTAAACGAATCTTCCAAACCGCGATCATTATCTTCTTAGTCGGCTCAGCACTCTGTGGCCTCAGCCAAACCATGAACCAGCTCATCTTCTTCCGTGGTTTGCAAGGGCTTGGTGCTGGTGGTTTGTTTGTATTATCCCTGGCGATTGTTGGTGACATTATTCCACCACGGCAACGTGGTCGTTATCAGGGTTATTTTGGCGCGGTTTTCGCGGTTTCGAGCGTTATAGGACCACTACTGGGTGGCCTATTTACTGACCACCTAAGCTGGCGTTGGATATTCTATATTAACCTTCCGATTGGCATACTAGCCCTGACCGCTATCGCGACTCGGCTACATTTGCCAGTTAAAAAGTCCTCACACAAGGTGGACTACGCTGGCGCGGCTCTTATGGCTACGAGCGTTGTGACGTTGCTGCTGGGAACTGTTTGGGGTGGCGTGAACTACCCATGGGGCTCTCCGCAAATTATCAGTTTGTTCACAACGAGCGTAATCAGCGCCCTTCTCTTTGTTTGGCGCGAACACTACGCCAAAGAACCGATCTTACCTATGGAACTATTCAAGAATCGCATTTTTACCGTTGCCTGTATCTTGAGTTTCTTGGTTGGTATCGTAATGTTTGGCGCGTTAATCTTCTTGCCTGAATATCAGCAAATCGTTCGGGGCGACTCGGCTACTAAGTCCGGGTTGATGCTACTACCGCTAGTGGTCGGATTGATGGCCGCCTCAATTACTTCAGGACGCCTCATATCCAAATTAGGCAGATACCGCATTTTCCCAATCATTGGTACTGCGATTTTGCCAATTGCCTTCTGGTTCTTTAGCCATATCGCGGTAGACACGAGCCGCCTACTTCTGGCAGCTTGGATGTTACTGCTGGGAATCGGTATTGGACTAGTCATGCCTGTGTTGACGCTTGCGGTTCAGAACGCCGTCGATCGCAAGCACCTAGGAACCGCCACATCATCGGTTACTTTCTTCCGAAGTATTGGTAGCTCACTGGGTGCCGCCGTATTCGGGGCCATCTTAATTAACCGTCTGAGCTTCCACCTTGATAAGACTATCCCCGGAAACGCAGGTGCTGCAATCGCCAAAGGCCTCAGTAACAGCGCAGCTAGCCTCGAACACTTGCCAGCGGCAGTTGCTCATCTAGTACTCGTAGCCTTTGCGAGCTCGTTCCATGACGTCTTCTTGTTTGGCATTCCATTCGCGATTCTAGCCTTCATCGCCGCCTTGTTTCTGCGTGAGACACCACTCCGAGATTCAAACCGTGAAGAAGCAGCTGGCGAAGGTCTCAAGCCAGTACACACCGATCTATAAAGCTTTACTTAGCTGTGTTTGGCCAAACGACTTTGGCGACTACTTGATTTCGGTTTACCCACCCAAAATGACGGCTATCGGTACTGGCTTCGAGATTGTCACCGATCACAAATAACTGATTGTCACGGATCCGCTCGATGCGTTTCACTTTCTCTTTGCCTTCATGCTCTACGATAATAACTTGCCCAGCGCGCAATCGCTTAAACAACGGCGTGGCAAGCAATAGCTGCCCCGGCGACAACTTGGGGCTCATGCTGCGACCGACCACGCGGCGTACGAAAAACATATGTAATCTAAGCTGCATACTGGAAAAACACTATCCTTTCTTGGTGGCCCAAAAAATATCGGCGATTTCGTCAATCTGGTCGACTAGCTTTTGACCTTCTGCTGGTTCAAGGTGGTGCTTACACTCGCTGGCTTGTTTTATAGCTTTCCAGAACTTGTCATGGAGATCAGGATAGGTTTGCAGGTGTTCTGGCTTGAAATAATCTGCCCAGAGGACCATAAGATGGTGTTTAACGAGTTCGGCACGCTCTTCCTTGATAATGACCGCTCGCACCTTATTGTGCTCGTCTAAGCCCTCGTATTTGTCCATGATGGCTTTAACACTCTGTGCCTCAATCTTGGCTTGAGCTGGGTCATAGACTCCACAGGGTAAATCACAGTGCGCGTAGACCGGTTTAATAAACGAGAATTTCATCAGTACCTCCTTGGTTATCCTCTAATTATACGTGACACGCCTAGTCTTATGCTAACCAGCGCAGAACCAAGTCCTACCAATTAGCCACGATTACAGTAGTAATATATTGTTTTTTGTATATTTATGTGATATAATATAATTATGAGTCTCGAGACTACAATTGAGAGCTATTATCACTCCCCCGAAGGCCTACGCCTCACTGAGTACGTAGGCGTTAACTCTGATGGTCGGCGCGGCCTTATTACTAACGAAACCGCACCTTTACGGCACCAGGACTTGGTTGACGCGCAAGCAGTCGATTTAGCCCTTGATGAAGTTGGTGCTTCGCTCCGTGTGATTCAAGCTGGAGACAATACATTTGAAATCGCAACTGTTAATGGCGCAAACACGAGCGGTGACGTCATGCTGCACATCTCCACGTATAGCTCGGCAATCTCAACTAATGCTGGTAACGCCTATGAATTTGCCGCTCAATCCGTCCGGTATCCAAATGCCAAACATTTATACGTCGCTTCGTTCGGTAATGGCGGCAGCGCTCCTTTACTGGCTGAAGATGCCGCATACGCTCGCAAAACAGGCCGCTTCGTTCGTGATGAAGACGGAGTTGAAACGCCACTACCATCAATTCGCAATCTGCACGCAGCACTTGAGCATGAAGGTTTGGCAGTCACTCGTGTGATGGGCACTGATTCGGCTGGTGGACATTACGCCCGAGCTTTAGCTGTTGCTATGGAACCTGGCCAACTAAGCCATGCTTTCTTTAGCGAAACTTCCGGTTTTGCTGATCTTTCCTTCGCTCAGATCGCGTTCGGTATGCTAGTACGAGAAGGCGTGCAAAATGCTAAGCAAAATCGTGCGCTTAGCCCTGATACAGAAATGATGGACACGGAAAAACAAGCTCGTGCTAAGACTGCGCTGGCGACATACGAAGCCACGCCACAGCGTCAACAACTTCGTGCCGCTTCAGTTGGTACCAAGGGTGCGTTAAAAAGCATGTGGAATAGCGCGCAAGCTTTACGCCGAGGCCCTAACGGCGCGAACGATCCGCTTGTACTGGATACTAATGTTTTGCTCGCTCGCCACCCAGATGCACACATAACATATGGAGTAGCTGAAGAAGACCCTTTGTATCGCAGTAAAGAACTTAGCCACGCTGCTGCTCAGCGTTTGCTGAATGCCTTAGATATTCAACACACGCCTGTTCGAACGATTATGATTCCTGGAATGACGCACGCCTACAACACCTATTTCCCAAGCCTCTATCACGCCGTCAAGCGCCGTGCAGTCGAATTTGGTCTAGCAGAGACTAGCTAACGCGATTCTTTTTGGCGCCACTTCTCGATTTCGGCGTGGTTGCCGCTGAGGAGAACGTCGGGGACTTTGTCACCTCTAAAATCTTCAGGGCGGGTGTACTGCGGGAATTCGATTGACTTGTCGTCGGATTGGAAGGACTCAATCTCGGTTGAGTTTTCACCGCCTAATACTCCAGGCAGTAAACGAACTACGGAGTCGATCACGATCATAGCCGGTATTTCACCTCCGGTCAGCACGTAACTGCCGATACAAAGCTGTAAGTCGACCCATTTGGTAATGCGTTCATCATAGCCTTCATAGCGTGGACAGACGATAATGAGACCTCTTTTGTCCGCCGCCAATTGCTTAGCACGTGATTGCTTATACACTTCACCGCGCGGCGTTGGGAGCAATACTAACGCGTCAGGGTCATTCGCTTTGGCGTGTTCAATTGCAGCGACTACAGGTTCAGGCTTGAGCAGCATGCCGTCGCCACCGCCATACGGCGTGTCATCGACGGTTCTACGCTGACCAAGCCCAAACGTACGCAGGTCAATAAACTCATAACTTACAATGCCACGATCTTGCGCCTTCCAGAGCATACTAGCCTGCAGTACGCCCGGAAACATATCTGGAAATAGGGTGATAATCTGTATCTTCATCTTAGGTATTCTATCCTACTTAATCAAAACAACCCCTATTGCTAGAGGTTGTTCTGTCACATAAAGCTCCCAATCATTTTTGGTGATTGGCTCGCATCGAGCTTGTTTGTTTTTGTCTACTCGTCTAAACGACGACTGATGCTAACTATATCCATTACAACGTTGTATTTCAAGTATCGTGTAGGAATTACAACAAGGGACAAATCGACTAGACGTCGAGATCGTCTAAATCAGCGAGCTCGCGGCGAGTCTGTGCTAAACGATCGCTCGAGTCAGAACTTGCTTCGGCAGGAGTTTCTACTACAACGTTGGCCACTGGTTCGGCGACTGGCGCTTCTTCGGGCTGCGGAGCGTTATCTGCGGCTACATCATCGGTTGCAGGTACTGGTGCAGCTGCAGGTTGGTCATCAGTCTGTTGAGTCGGAGCTTGTCCGGCATCATCACGATGATCGTCACGGCGATGGTCGCCCACACCGTTGTCGATAATCTTTAAGTTATAACGAGCTTCGTTCTTGGTACCAAGCGCGCGAAGTAACGTGCGCAAACTTTGTGCAGTTGCACCACGCTTACCAATTACGCGGCCCAAATCATCTGGATCGACGGTGAGCTCAAGCAAAACGCCTTTTTCATCAACCCGGCGGTCAACAACGACAGCTTCTGGATTTCCAACTAACGATTTAACGACATACTCTACAAATTGCTGGTCAATATTACTCATGTGACAGTCTCCCTCGGTCGATTAGTTATCTAGTCAATTATAGCAAAGAATATGGGTGCTGCTGTAAACTATTGCGCTCTACTTTGGAGTATTTAGGCAGCTGGTTTTTCTTCAGGAGCTTCTGGAGCGTCTTCTATGGGTGCTTCAGTTTCAGCTTCTTCGGTGGCAGCTGGTGTCTCGGCTTCGATAGCGACCGCTTCGGCAACTACTGCCTCAGCTTCAACTGCTGGTTCTGCTTCTGGAGCAGCTTCAGCGACAGCTTCAGTTTCGACAGCAGGGGCTGCTTCAACTGGTGCAGCCGGTGTTGTGCTACGACGCTTGTCAGGGTTGCGGACAGCGCGCTCTTTGTCTGCGCTCAGGGTAACCCAAGTTGGCAACGTGATGCCTTCACTCTTGAACAAACGAGCAACACGCTCAGATGGTTGTGCGCCGTTTGACATGAAGCGTGTAGCCTTTTCTTTGTCGAGAATGACAGTCTTGGCGTGAGGGTCTACGCTACCGAGGCTAGCAACGACTTTACCGCTAGTAGGTGTCAGGCGAGAATCCTGAACGACAACGCGAAACATCGCGTGTCCTTTGCGGCCGGTTCGTTGCATACGGATAGCTAACATATTTTAGACTTGACTCACTCTCTTGCTCGTTGAAGCTATAAAGTTATTAAAACAATCCTTGCTATTTTACAGATATCCACCTCTTATGTCAATGGCGGAAAAGCTTTATACGATAATTAGGGTTGCTGTTGCTGCTGGCTTTGATAGAAAATCAAGGCGGCTTCGGCTGCTTTTTGCTGGCCAGCTTGCTTGCTCGGTCCCTCGCCCTGTCCGCGGAGATTGTTATTGACGTAGACGCCAACAGTGAATATCTTGTCGTGATCAGGGCCAATTTCGCTCATAACCTTATAGACTGGCGTGGACGATTCCTGACTCTGTGCCAGTTCCTGTAAATGGGATTTGGGATCCATCCATGAACCGCTGGCTAGAATGTGCTCAAAGGTGCTTAAAATGCTTTCAGTAATGAAATGCTTGGCGGCATCATAGCCTTGATCGATGTAGAGCGCGCCGATAACCGCTTCAAAGCTATTGGCGAGGATCTGATTGCGAGCGCGTTCGCTGCCTCGTTTTTCGCCACGACTGAGGCGCAAGTATGGTTCAAAGCCAAATTTAGCGGCTGCGGCACCGATACTTTCAGTGCGTACCAAACTACTGCGCCAGTTGGTCAGAATACCTTCTGGGTCTTTGTAGGTGGCATAGAGATACTCGGTAACAACTAGTTCCAAAACCGCGTCTCCCAAGAACTCCAGTCGTTCGTTGTGTTCTTTGACTGTTTTCTTGTGCTCGTTGAGGTATGAACGGTGTGTAAAAGCCGTGATTAACAGATCAAGATCATGAAACTCCACATGCAATGTCTCGGCGGCAAATGACTTGTAGATACTACTGTCCACGCCTACATTTTCCCTTCACGCACCTTTTTCATGCCAATCAGAATCAACTTACCGATATCGTCATAGGCGATTTTGTCGACAGCGTCACTGGCAGGCATCCACTTGATGTCGTTAAGCCAGTCTTCGGGGTGTAACTTATTGGTATCACCCAGACCCTCGACGAGATAAATGTGCATCGTCATGAGCACGAGCGTGTGACTACGACGATAGCGGAAGTTAACTTTACCCAACCAGCTGTAGACTTTCATCTTCTGCAGGCCAGTTTCTTCGTTAATTTCACGCTCGGCGGTAGCTTTCGGCTCTTCGCCAGGTTCAACGTGACCTTTTGGAATCGTCCAGCGATTCTTGGCGTCTTGAATCAAAAGTACCTGAATACCACCGCTGTCTTTATCACGGCGAAAGACTATGCCACCAGATGTGGTTTCGCGCACGACTTCATCAATAATCGGTCGCCGTTTGGTGACTAATTTGCGAAATCCCTGGATTGGCTTCGGTCGCTTCATGCTTACTTCTTTGCTTTCTTAGGAGCTGGTGTTTTCTTGGGCTTAGTAGCTGCAACTGCCTTTTTAGCTGGCGCTTTGGCTGGTTTGGTAGCCGCGGCAGCGTCACTTTCGCGTAGTACGGTGCCGAGCACACCATTAATAAATTTAGAGGAGTTGTCACCACCAAATGCTTTGGCGAGTTCAACAGCTTCGTTAATCACAACTTTAGGTGGTACATCGGCTTCGTTCTTGAGTTCATACAAACCCATGCGCAGCACCATGCGGTCCATGCGTGCAATTTGGTCAATCGGCCATTCTGGCGCAACGGGTTGAAGCGTAGCGTCAAGCTCAGCGGCTTGAGCTGATACGCCCTTTACAAGCTGCTCGATAAAGCCAGTGTCGTCCACCATTTCACTATAGCGGCTGATGTTACGCTTGAGCACTTCATCCAAATCAAAATCCGGGTCGTTTGCTTCGCGACGGAACTCCTCTTCATAGAGGGTTTGGAGAGCGATGATGCGGCCGAGATGTCGGTTGGATGCCATATTGTTAAATTCCTTGTCTGGGTTAGCTTTACGGAGCTAAAAATGCGCGGATTTTAGGCTACTTTAGCAGATTCGCGCCGAGTAGTGCGTACTTTGACGGGAGACGTACCGTTGACTTTGCGAGCTAGCTTCAAAACGAGGTGACTGCGACGAGTGCCGGTCTTGCGGGGGCTAGTTCGTTTCTTTGGTTTACCCATGACTATTCCTTCTCTAAAACGTATTATTGTTACTTTAACTTAACCCTATAATACAGCAAAAACACCTTAAAAACAAGGTTTGCAGGGGCCTATTTGACGACTATGTTCAGGATTCTATTCGCAACGTAAATCGTTTTAACCACCGTTTTATCGGCCAGATGAGCAGCGACTTTATCTTGTGCGTGGGCAGCAGCTACGGCTGTTGCTTCATCACTATCCACTGGCAGCACAATTTCGCCACGGACTTTGCCGTTAATCTGGACCGCCAGCGTGACTGCGTCTTGCTTAAGATATTCAGGGTTGTAGGTTGGCCAACTATCGTGGTGAATGGTGGTACTGTGCCCCAGCTCGTGCCACAATTCTTCGCTGATATGCGGCGCGAACGGCGCGACGCAAGCCACCAACTGCTCCAGCGCCTCCTGCCACACGTCACAGGTGCCAAATTCCTTAGTCTTGAGTTTATACAGGTCATTGACGCAAGCCATACTGGTAGCAATTGCCGTGTTATAACGATTGGCTTCGATATCTTCGCTAACTTTCTTAATCATTGCGTGTACCGCAAACCTAATATCGCGCGATTGGCCATCACTAAGTGTTACTGCTGGTAAGGACTTATATTCTTGAATAAGGTTCCAAATACGTGACAAGAAACGGTGTGTACCTGGGACGCCTTGCGGATCCCAGCGAGCACCCATTTCGAGCGGTGCGGCAAACATGAGGTACGTTCGAAGTGCGTCGGCCCCATAGCCATTGTTAATGATTTCGAGCGGGTCGATACCGTTGCCTTTTGATTTAGAGAATGGGCTGCCGTCACTTGCCGAAACCTTGCCATTGAACAGCATCTGCTTGAACGGTTCGGGGTTGTCGAGCAAGCCGAGCTTGGTGAAAAATCGCGTCACGAATCGAGCGTAGAGCAAGTGTGCGGTTGCGTGGTCTCCACCGTTATAGAAATCAACGGGCATCCACTTGTTGGCTATGTCAGAACTAAAAATCTGTTGCTGATTATGTGGGTCAAGATAGCGCAGCATATACCAGCTGCTGCAGATATATGTATCTAAGGTATCAGTTTCGCGCTCCGCTTCACCGCCACATTCTGGACAATCTACTTTGAGCCAATCGGTAGCTCGCGCTAAGGCGCTGCGGCCATCACCGCTAGGCTGAAAATCATCTAATTCTGGCAATACTACCGGTAATTCTTCGTCTGGAACTAGCACCGTGCCACATTTTGGACAGTGAACAATCGGAATCGGCGCTCCCCAATAGCGCTGTCGGCTCACACTCCAATCACGCATTTTGTAATTAGTGACCGCACTGCCAGTGCCGGCGTTCTGCAGATCAGCAATAATAGCCGTACGAACATCACGAGAACTCTGGCCGTCATATTTTCCGGAGTTTTTGACACTACCTTCACCGGAATAACAAGCATCTTCAGCCGCATCTGGTTGATCAAATACAAATGTGATGTCTAGATTGTATGCTTTGGCGAAGTCCCAGTCGCGTTCATCGTGTGCTGGTACGGCCATGATGGCGCCGGTGCCGTAACCGACTAATACGTAATCAGCAATCCAGACTGGTAATTTGGCACCGTTAATCGGGTTGGTGGCGTATGCGCCAGTAAACACTCCGGTTTTATCCTTTTCGGCTTGTCGTTCGACTTCAGATTTAGTCTGTGTGGCGGCAATGTAGGCAGAGACCTCAGTTTTCTGAGCATCAGTAACTATTTGCGAAACGAGGTCGTGTTCAGGAGCAAGAACCAAAAAAGTTGCGCCAAAGAGCGTGTCGGGGCGACTCGTGAATACCGTAATCTTTTGATCAGACGCTTCAATCTGGAAGTCGATTTCGGCGCCTTCAGAACGGCCGATCCAGTTCTTTTGGGCTAATTTGACGCTTTCGGTCCAATCTAGGCCATCGATTGCTTCAAGTAACTCGTCAGCATACTCGGTAATCTTGAAAAACCACTGCTTAACTTCTTTCTTTTGCACCAATGGGTCATCAGGTCCATCGTGGCGCCAGCATTTACCATCAATCACCTGCTCGTTGGCGAGGACTGTTGCGTCCTTGTCGCACCACCACTGCATGCGTGCGTCTTGGTAAGCCAATCCGTGCTTGTACATCTGTGCGAATATCCACTGTGTCCATTTGTAATATTCGGGTAAGTGCGTGGCAATTTCCTTCTCCCAGTCGTTGCTCCAACCCATGGCTTTGTACTGTTTGTGATAATCAGGAATAATCGTGGCCATGCTTTCCTGGGGCGAGACTCCAGCTTTGATTGCGTAGTTTTCGGCTGGTAGACCAAACGCGTCCCAGCCGACGGGGTGATAACTCTCAAAACCCTGTTGGCGCTTAAACCTGGCTTTGACGTCGCTAATGGTGTAGTTCATGGCGTGACCGATGTGAATTCCGGCGCCACTTGGGTAATTGAACATACTCATAGCGATGTACTTTGGTCGTTTGCTGTTCAAATCAGCGGTATAGGTACCGGTTTCATCCCAGATTTTTTGCCAGCGTGGCTCTATCTCTTTTGGATTATATCTCTGCATGATAGGTATTGTAACAGATGTAAGTCGCCATATGTGCTGCAAAAGTCTACGGATTATTTAAAAATGTTGATTTACATTGTTTACGCTTAAAACCACGTATACTACAACCATGCAAAAAGTTCTATTAATATCAGGCGGCTTATCAGACGAGCGTGCTGTTTCTCTGAGATCAGGCGCAACGGCCGCGGCTGGACTGCGCGCTGCGGGCTGCGACGTTACCGAAATTGACGCCAACGTAGGCGCAGCGGCACTACTTAGCGCTGCGCAGGACGTTGACGTAGTCTTTATCGCATTACACGGAGAAGGTGGTGAAGATGGCACTTTGCAGTCTATATTCGAGGCCGCAGATATCCCTTTTGTTGGTTCGGGCGCGGCTGCTTCAGCACTTTGTTTCGATAAATGGCGCTCTGGCACATTGCTGGTAAGTAATGGAATTCCTATGCCGCAAACCGAGCTCGTCGACAAGCAACAGTTTTTAGCTTCAACTTTGCGTGAACAGCCCCATGTCCTGAAGCCCAATGATGGTGGCTCAAGCATAGATACTTTTATTATCCGCAAAGCAGGCACCGAGCCAACCGAGGATCAATTAAAAGTCTTTGAACGTCACCAAACCATGATTTTGCAGCAACTAATCGAAGGCCAAGAAATTACCGTTGCTGTATTGGGTACTGTGCCCCTGCCGGTAATCGAAATTATTCCACCATCCGATGCCGAGTTTGACTACGATAATAAATATAACGGCGCGACTCAAGAATTGTGTCCACCGCAACACGTCAGCCAAGCGCTTCAGACGCAGGCTCAAGCTCTGGCGCTCAAAGTACACACCCTAACTAAATGTCGTGACATGTCACGTACTGACATCATGCTCGATGCCAACGGTGCAATGTACGTGCTAGAAATTAACACGATTCCCGGATTGACTGCTCAAAGCCTACTGCCGAACGCTGCTAATGTCGCAGGCTATCCAATGCCCGCCCTCGTTGATAAGCTAGTCAAATTCGCGCTTGCGCGTTAAGCCAACCTACAGTGGCTTAAATTGTTTGGCTTTTACACTCATCCAGTAACTCGACTGTCGCACCAGTTTCTTTTCATCGGCTTTGTTTTTCAGTAATACTTTGAGGGATTCCTCGGCAAATACGCGGTTTTGTGAACCCTCGGCCAAAATTATCGCCCCTGATCGTAGCTTGTCTTTCACATAAGCTCCGGCTTCGTATGGTGAATCAAAACTAGCCACCTGACAGCCAGCTTTTTCGGCACTCGCTGCTAAATATTTATTAGCATCAGGCCCGATAGTAACCACCAAATCGACATGCTTCGGGTTGCAGTAAGCACCGATATCGCGATGCGCCTGCGCGCTGTATTCGCCAAGCTCATTCATGTTCCCCAAAATAGCGATGTGCTGCGAAGCTTTTAGGCTATACAGAACGTCGAGGCCGGCTTTGACAGCGATTGGGCTGGCATTATAGCTATCATCGAGAATATGCGACTCTTGCACGCCTTCCAGTACCTGCATTCGTCCTGCGAATGGTTTGATAGCACCCAGACCTTTAGCGATATCGTCGTTAACAATTCCTAACTCGTGCGCCGTCGCAGCTGCCGCGAGCGCTATGAGCGCACCATGCTTACCTAGCATCGGAATCTGCTGTTTAAGTACAGCCGCTTTGTTCAAGCGAAATGATACTTCGGCGCCCGCTAGCCCAAGCGGCTTAAAACCTTCAAGTCGATGTGTCGCTTCGGCACGATCACCATAGCCTTCATAGGTCAGATTCTTCAGATACTCTTTAGGCGTGTCATCAATATTAATCAGCAATTTTTTACTAAATGCTGACACCGCCAATTCCTCTGCCGCTACCGCGTCGAGCGTTCCAAAATACTCCATATGCTCTGGCGCTACCGCAGTAACGATCGTAATATCTGGGTTTAAATAGGCAAAATCTTTAAGTTGCCCTAAGCCATCGGTACCAAGCTCCACAATTACAAAGTCGTAGTTATACGCGCTATCCGCTTGAGCTGAATTACTAATCAGAATCTTTAGCCAAGAAAAGAAATTGAACATACTTGGCATCGCCTTACCAAATATCACCAGTGGCACGGTTAAGCGATCATTGTAATTGCCTTCCTGATAACGCATTCTCTGTGTCGCTCCGAGCACACTAGCTATTGCCAGTTTGGTTGATGTTTTACCGACGCTACCAACGACAGCCACGATCTTAAAATCGTGCTTGGCGCGTAAGTCACGAACTTGCCGTTCTAGTAACCAGCAGAGCACGTGCTTGCCTGATTGTTTCGGATGCAGCAGACCGAGAACAACGTTAACCACCACACTAACGAATATCAACAGTTGCGCCCACAGAACTGGGTACACAACAATGCACGCTAGACCAAACGCGAAACCGCCAACAAGGTGCTGCCACAACCCTAGATAGATCAGATATACCCCAGTCACGAGCTGCATGAGTATACCAAGCTGGATAACTCTCAGGAGCAAAACCTCACGCCGAGATAACCGCACCCCAAACCGTTCTTCGCTGTAATCATGCGTGTGCCAATACCAACGTAAATACGCAACTGGGGCATGGTTAAATCGCTTCCAGGCTTTGACTAGAGTAAGTGGATAGGAACGAGTGTAGAGACTAAGGTAGGCTTGAAACATAGGGTGCTTGATTTACATTTACGAATGCTGGTGCGAGACCAACAATACTGTTCACGCTTATCAGTATATAGGATTAGTCGAGATTTACTTTTACGTATGTCGTACCCGTAGAAAGCGTGGCTGTGAGGGTGTAATTGGCACAGGTTGTGGCGTCTTTTTCGCAACTGCCTTTTGAGCTGTTTGTTGGCTGGTAGGCATAGGCTTTGGCAGCTGGGGTTTGTGTCAATGTTGGTGAGCTAGCTTCTGGATCTTGAAAACCAGATTGATCGTAGCCGCTTAGGTTTGCTTGGCGCCAGCTCGAACTATTCATCTGAGCAAATGACGGATAGTTGCCGTGCTCAGCAAAATAAGCTTCTAGATTAGTCTGGAGATAGGCTATATCAGTCTTGCGAACTGAATCGTTTGCACCAGAGTCCAACGAACTCGAGCCAGCAAGTGAACTAGCTGCCGATGACCCGCTGAATAGACTCGTCAGATCCAATCCGGTTGCGCCCACCGCACCTTCTAGTTTTGTTAGAACTTGGAGTGCGGGCTTAACGTTCGTTGGTGCTGTAATCGAGACTTTTCCGTATTGCAATGCGAGTACACCCGAAGCTTTAATATTGCCTGAAGCCGCATCCTTGGCAGTTGACTGAGATGCTATTTGAACGATGTGTTTGGTGCCTTTATCTACCCAAACGGTAATTGGCGTGGTGTCGTGATCTGCGGTCACTATCGAGCCACTGGGCTTTGTGGACTTAGCACAGCTATTAAGGGCTTTAATAATCGACAGACTATCAAGCTCCTTCGAAAATGCCGAGGCCGTATCGTCGTTGATGCTCAGTACCATTTTGTCGACTTTTTTGCCATTCACAGTATCTGTCGTTGAGCTTTTAATCGTTACGAATTGGTGTTTGAGATACTGGTTTTGTAAGAGCTGCAGATCGGCTTTTGTTAATGACCAGCTGGTATCAAGAACGCAACTGCCGCCCGCTTGCTTTAGTAACGTACTATCAAACTCCACCCACTGATTAGAAAGCGTACTATTAACTGAAGTCGCGGTTTTGGCTAAGTCGGGGCTATAGCTGCCGATGAGACCGGTAATTGTGGTCAAGTCACCGAGTTTTACATATAAGTTTTGATTTACGAGTCGAGCCTCAATTGAGAACGTCGCGCCGGATACGGTAACATTAAGCATTACATCGCCACTTTTAGCAGCCGCATCAGATGAGCCAGTGACTGTGGCTTTATACGCAGTGCCGCTCCCCTTAGCTGGGCCACCTTCAATAGTGCCGTTAAAACTAACTTGTTGCTCTTGTAAGCTATTAGCAATCGCCGCTTTCAGAACATTGTCAGGTTTATTAGGGATTACTACCCCGTAGTATGCGGCGGCGGTGCTGCCACCTAAAAATAGAAATGCGATAAATGCCAGTAGGACTGCTTTAGGAAGTAAAAATCGTTTTTTAGGTGGTGACGCTGGCATTGTTGGGTCTGCGACTTCTTTACTAACTACCGGTGTCGTGCTTTCGGTGCCTCCATAAATTGGATGCACAAAAGGAGAGGCTTCTGATGCCTGGGGCGCCATTGATACGGGCTGAATTGGGTCGGTCACCGGTTGCGGCACTGCAGGCGGTACATCTGGACTTGGGTCTGAGGGCGTGTCCGCATGATCCGGATGCGTCCATGCAGCTTGTGGTGCCTCTGGTGCGGCGGCATTACTGTCTGGAATTACTTGTTCAACAGATGGAGTTGTCGAATTAAACTGATTGATTGCTGTGTTTGGTTGTGATGGCTCACCGGGCCCCTGGCTAGTTGGCAGCATAGCACCCCCGCCAGACGGATGGACTGTTGGTGTAATTATCACTTCTTTAGGCTGGACTAGATCAGTTTCGCTTGGAGCACTAGATTGATTACTCGGATTCTGGGGATCCATCTCGCACCTTTTTATATTTTTGTTGTTTTACTTACTGATGATTATACATAAGCTGTATTGTTTGCCAAAGGAAAATGTAAGCAATTTCATAAACTCCTGAGCGGTCGCGTTCCACTGGGCTGTTCTATTGCTTGGACTTTCCCCATAAACTTCGTTTAATTCGTGATCGTGTCAACCAACTAAAAACACCCCGCGTATGGGGTGTTTTTAGTTGGTGGGCGAGGTGGGACTTGAACCCACAAGGTTGTTAAGACCAGCGGATTTTAAGTCCGCCGCGTATACCAATTCCGCCACTCGCCCATCGCAATCGATGGATATCTTGCTATTGCCGTGTTTGGTTACCCGCCTATTATACCCACAGTTCGATTTCACCGTCGATAATTTTCTTGACTAGATTCTGTGCGTTTGGCGATAATCGATCAAACATAGCCTCCAGTTCGTCTTTGGAATAGTCGTTTAGAGCATCATGTATGTGCGGCTCATTAACGATTGGATCACCCTCAATAAGTTCTGCCCCAAACCATGAGTATTCATATGGTTTACCGTTCTGAACAAACGGAGACGATCCGAGTTTTCCAGTACTTCGCACCGTAACGTTAAGCTCTTCGTGCGTTTCACGAACCGCGGCAGTTTCGGCTTCTTCACCGGTATCAACTTTGCCGCCTGGCAGCTCCCACCAATCCTGTTCAATGCGGTGCAATAGATAGAGGCGGTAGCGAGGGCTCAATAATGCGCAGCCAGCTACTTGCGTAGGTTGCAGTTCGCTTAGTGTTCCTTCCATGGTGCACTGCATTATCCTCCTAGATTGGCAACCTGTAAATACCCCTGTTATAAAAAACTTCAGCTCGTGACAGCTGAAGTAGTATGACGAATGGAGGCGCCTACGGGATTTGCACCCGTGTACACGGTTTTGCAGACCGTTGCGTGACTACTCCGCCAAGGCGCCATTTAAGAGATGTCAGTCAACAGTATATCGTAGAACTACCGCCTTTGGCAGAGTTTATGTCAAGCTCCCACTTTAGCGAACACTCTGTTCAGACGTTTTTTAGGTTTTCGTAGGGTTTTGGCATAGGCTCTCGGTGACATCCTGAGTGCCGTATGTATTCGTTCGTTATTGTAGTAGGCAATGGCATTTGCAATGCCA
>JBBRZB010000016.1:0-23072 GCA_038237095.1 Saccharimonadales bacterium (SeqCode)
GTGAATTCCTTCTGGTAATGTCATACGTATCCTCTTTTTTAAGTATTTGTTTTGACCTGTTTTGACGGGCACTGCTCTGCATTAATAATACTCCCCCCGTCAAACATCAGGAGTGTTATTGCTGCTTGCTACCACTATCCAAGTAGATATTTGGAACGCTCTATGGCGTACACTTACACTTTATGCAATGAAATTCGGCTCTGGTAATCATTATTACCGGTTGCTTGTTTAATTAACCTTATTTTTTCCTTTCCGCCAATATCCTGCAGTGAAGTGAAACACAGACTGTGTGCCTATAGCTATTCGTAAAGTTGACTGTGTGTACCGCATGCCACAAACCATGCAACGGTATCGTTATCAGTCAACTCAAAATGCGCTCGCCAGTCACCTCCGAAAGTTATTGAACGATAACCTTTCCATTCACCGATTAATGGATGGTTATACAAATCAGCATGTTTGGGTTGTTTTTGAAACAACTTCATCGCTTCTTGTAATCGCTTTTTCTGAGCTGGTTTCAAGTTTCCAGCTTGCTTAACAAAATCTTTGTGAAGCTTGATAGTTATCATAAATCTTTGAAGAAAGTGTCTAGTTCGGCTTCATTGTTTATTGTTGTATAATTACGACCAGCTTTACGGTCCGCCAAAGCCTCTCTCATAATTTTCTCTAGGTAAGGCGTAGGCTCAAGACTGGGCGATAGCACAACACGACCTTCTTTGACCGCTTGTTTTAAGATTACAGTCACAAAAGCGCTAACAGATAATCCAACAGAATTAGCAAACTCTGTTATCTCACTTTTAGTCTTATCGTCAGTTCTGATACTAAGTAGTGCATTGCTCATAATGATTACATTGTATAACAATCGTCATCATAATGTCA
The DNA here is from genome assembly GCA_038237095.1 of Saccharimonadales bacterium (SeqCode). Lineage (GTDB taxonomy): Bacteria > Patescibacteriota > Saccharimonadia > Saccharimonadales > UBA4665 > JAJXTN01. The sequence continues at coordinate 877 of JBBRZB010000016.1, forward strand.
AGTCATACATGGCCATAAGATATTTGGAAGCTTGTAGCAGAAGTAACAAAAAATAAAGAGCTTAGCAAAAATACTAAGCCCTATCCGTTATTCGTAATTGGTGAGCTCTACGGGGGCTACCTGGAACACCTTATACCCAAACTTGATTAAACTGGCAACAAAGTTGAAGGAGCTTGACGATGTTTAAGCTCCCCCACGGTAACATCAATGCCGAAGCACTACTGTACTCTCAGCTATTTGATGAAAAGCACTTTTACAACGCACTAGCGAGAGATTTGAAACATGCTCAGAACACGGTGATCATTGAGAGTCCCTTTATAACTCTGAAAAGAGTTAATGTGCTCTTAGTTGAGTTGATTAAGCTTACTGAGCGTGGTATTTCAGTCCAAGTTAATACACGAAGCCCAAACTGTCATGACGAATATTTGCGTATGCAAGCGTGGGTGGGTATCAAGGTGCTTCGTTCAATTGGTGTGAAAGTTAAGTTATTCGATGACTATCGCCACCGTAAATTAGCGATTGTTGATAGTTTTATACTTTGGGAAGGAAGTCTTAACATCTTGTCACAGAATAATAGTCGTGAGATCATGCGTCGAACAGTATCGAGTGAACTTTGTCATGAAATGATTCGATTTACGGGCATTAACAGATGGTTTTGGTGATACAATGAGGAATACTATGAGCGACTACCAAATAACTGATTCCGACATTGATGCGACCTTAAGATATCTTGAGATATTTCATCCCGAACAGGCTACAAGAATGTTTGCAGAGAATTGGCTACGCTTTTGGAAATCAAAGTACCGAACGATTGCACTCGATAATCTAGATAGCAACAAGTTAGAAGAACTGTTTACGGCTTTTGAAAAATCAAAAGGGCAGAATATCTGAGGATTTAGCTTTTAAGGCAGTAGTAATCTTTAGAAACATGTTTAGTGACGGGGTAGCCTCGCCTCGCTCAATTTTTGCATAGTAATTAGCGTCCGTTCCCACCATCCTTGCGACTTCAAGTTGAGTAAAGCCTCCTGTACGTCTAAGTTCTTTAAGCCTTAATGAAATATGATTCGAAAGTTTATCTGTCATGTCGCTCTTTGCAAACACTCCACACAATTAAAGTATCAATAACTGGCATTATTTCATCTATTGGCTAATGGTAAAGTTGCTCGAAACAATAGTATCGTTGTTGCCCGCTTTATCGAAGGCACCGGCCTTAATGAAGTAGGAGCCGTTAGCTAGACTGGCGAGGCTACAGCTCATGGTCCCCGCTGATAGTTGAGCGGTAGTGGCACTACCGCAAGTATTTAGCAAAACGTTAGCACTGGTGTAGACATGGATAGCCATTGACTGGAGTCCACTAGCATCAGTACTAGTGATCGTCACTATAGGGCCAGTTGTGAAGGTTCCAGACAAACTACTTGGAGCAGTGAAGGCTATGACTGGACGAGTCTTATCGACAGTGACAGTAATAGCGTTAGAACTACTACTCTCTCCACTACTATTAGCTGCTGTAACGTAATAGCTATAGTTAGAACCATTTGTCAAAGTGGAATTGTCAGTATAGGTAGTAGTGGTAGTCGTTCCGATCTTAGTACCGTTACGGTAGATATTGTAGGAAGTTGCACCAGTTGAAGCTGTCCAGCTTAGAACAGGAAGCATAGCGGGGGTAGGACCGGTAAGGTTGGTGGGGATAGCTGGGGTTGGGGACTGTACCCGAATCACTAGATTTGTATCGCCTATCAATGTTACTGCACTCGCTAAACAGACATTGCTGCCTGATATCACAGCACAAATACTGTTTTGAGAATCCGTACCGTATGTTGCGCCTACTAATGATGTAATTGTTGCAGCTCCACTTCCGTCGGTCGTTACAACATAAGTGTTAGCTTGATATATCGTTTCTCCGGGGTCATTTGGATAGAGTGAGGTAGTTCCCCCATTCCCGTTTGCACTTTGGCTAAACACGCTTACGCCGGATAATGGATTATTATTTGAGTCGAGTACTGTAACATGTACAGCTACTGTCTTAATCTGAAGATTCTGACTGACACTGCCGTTTGATAGGTCCACTAAATAGCCGCTCTGCCACATATTCAAATTGTTCATACCCCCTAGGCTAGTACCATAGATGCGCAACTTGTATAAGCCTGGGGCAGCTGCGATGCTAAAGTTCCCGTTAGTGTCTGGAATACTGACACCTACTGGGTTATAGTTTGAGTCATATATCGCAACTGTTTGCTGTACAGGATGACCAGCGTTGTCAGTTAGTGTACCAGAGAAAGTATTTTGTGCAGGTTGTTGTATTGTTACATTCGCGTTATCACTCAAAGTGACGGAACTTGTCAAACACACATTTCCAGATGCAATCATTGCACAGATACTGTTTTGGGAGTCCGTGCCGTAGATGGCGCCCACCACAGATGTTAGAATTGCAGCTCCATTTGCATCAGTTGTTATATTACTAGTGTTTGCACGTATAATATTTTCACCCGAGTCTCCAGGGAAAAGAGCGGTAGTTCCTCCATTCCCGTTTGCACTTTGACTATACACGCTTACGCCGGATAATGGATTACCATTTGAGTCGAGTACTTTGACTCGTACTGAGACTGTTGGTATCTGAAGATTTTGGCTAACATCACCGCCTGATAGATCAATTGAAAAGCTATTCTGCAAAAGAATTAAACTGCTCATACCATCTAACCCAGTACCGAAAACATACAACTTATAGACACCTGGCGCAACAGTCATACTAAAATTACCATTTGCGTCTGGAGTACTAACGCCCGCAAGGTTGTAGTTCGAGTCTAGAAGAGCAACACTTTGTTGCACTGGATTGCCAGCAATATCGGTGAGTGTACCAGAGAAAGTATTATAAGACTGAGCACTTGCAACGGTACTCGCTCCAGCTACTATATATAAAAAAGTAATAAGCCCGATCATTATAGATTTGGGTTCATGGCTACGTCTGAATAACCTAACTTTACTCAAAATATTAAATGTACTGGATGATTCAAAGTGTCCATTTTGATTAGAATGATCTCTGAACTTCTTTAGTACTTTCATATTTCCCTCCTTAACTAAGTGCCTTTAAGTAAATCTTACTCCACCCATAATTTGTTTGCAAAAACAATTAGACAAAGTCTAACCGTTGCGATTCGTAATGATATAAACTCAAGAATCACAAACACACTTACTTTATATAATTACTTTTTTAGGACCTAGTGTAATGGTAAATGGTACGTTTTTTTGGATTGATTCATTTATTACCGAGCTTACATCACCATACTTTGAAGCTTGAGAAATCGAATATTTAGCTTCCTCGTTGTGATTATTTTGTTGCTCTAGCAGGGCAAGGTCTAGCCATAGTTGGAAGTTATTTGGAAAATACGATAGCGTATTAACTATAAACTGCTTATTGGAGTCGTACTCTCCAATTACTAACGTCAAGTTGGCTTCATCAGTGAATAAGGTGCTCGTTGCAGTAGCTTTATAAGCTACTGCACTATTAAAAGCTTCAAGTGCAGCAGAAAAGTTTCCCTGGTTGGTATAGACCGCACCTAGGCTTTGGTAGTTTCGAGCTGTCGGGTATATACTCAACGACTTAGTGATAAACGGAAGTGCCTCAGAAGATTTATTAGCATCTATTAAGTCAGATCCTAGTACTGCATACGCAGCGTAGTCTTCCTTGGAGTAAGCAATATTGTGCGTATAAAGTGAAGTTGGACTACGCCACTCGAAACCTCTCGTAATTGAGATAACTACTAAAGTGCAACATATTAGACCAACGAGGCAAGCTGAGTACGGCTGAGGCAAGTTAATTTTTATCAAAGAGCGGCGATTATTGACCACTACTCCGACCATTCCTAGAACACCCACCATCGAGAAGTAGAACCACCCTCCAGAAACCGTCATATCAAGTGGTACGATTTGTGAATAGGGGACTAATCCGATAGCGCTCCAACAGGCGAAGAACAAGAAAGTGGCGTATTGCGCCTTTGATGTCTTCTGTATTAGACGTATGGCAATAAACACTACCAGCGCAAAAGCCAGCAAGTCAATTATAAGAGGCACTAACACATGTTCTATAGAGAATTTGGGGTATATCCAATAATATTCACTCGCAATATGCATTGGTGCTATAAGTTTCGTTATAAAAAATTGATATATCGACGGTGCTGTCAGTAGTCTGCTAACCAAACGTAAACTGTCTATGGGTGCATTATTAGGATTTGTTGATAATCCCACCGCAGTGGCTTTTAACGCAAACCACGCCAAAATTGGTACAATCATAATTGCTGAGAAATGTAAAAATCTACGTTTATTCCACCATAAAAGATACACAAGAGCCATAAAAACAAATAAAACGCCCGTTTCTTTTGCAAAAAGGGACAGTGATAAACATGCCACAACAGCGATTAAACTCTTTACAGAACTTAGCCTAACTAATAGATACATCGCCAATATACCGAAAAAGAAGACTAACGCATCCTGCATTGATGGAATTGCGTACACAACTTGAGCGTCAAGCGGATGAATTAAAAGTACCAGTGATAGCGTCAGAGCTAGTACGGGCTTGAAAGAATAGCGGAAGAAAAGGTATACAAGAGTTGTACTGCCAATAACTAACAAAAGTTGTACTAGGTGAAAGTAAAATGGGTGGGCACCAAATAGACTATAGATTACGGAGAACGTTGATGTCATAAGCGGACGATAGTAAACCCCTGTAAGATGCGTGCCGTCATAAAAAGTTCCGCCAACAAAGAACAAACGAATATTTGAAATAGAATGGACTAAGACGTTATCCACTATCTGGTTACTATCATCACCAATAAAGGGATTAAAAAGGCTGCCCGCGTATACTACAAAACCGAGCACAAGAATTATACTAGCTGCTTGCCAATTTTTTAGCCGGTTCAACCTATCTAATGCCGTCTGTATCACGCTTGCTTACTCCCGACTAATTGAATAATAGCATACGCCTTTCTCCGGTATCACACACGCCTAAATATAGCCCGAGACAGTGTTATTGTTTTTAGCTCGTAGCAACGATGCTTTTATTCCTGTTACGATTAATTATACATGATGATTTCCGAATGGTTAGCACGCAATTGGATGAGCTATACTGTTAGGCAATGGTAAATACTGTTTCAGCACGAAAGAAAGTTGCTAAGCATATTATAGTACTGATTCCTACGTACAATGAGGCAAGCAACATAGAACAGGTCATTACTGCTGTCGAACGATTCGCCGTACAGTCGCCCCCCAACAATCTTAATCTACTCATTATTGATGACGACTCACCCGATGGTACGGCTCAGCAAGTTAACATTCTTCAAAATAAATATGACAACATTACACTCATTTCTGATAAAAAAGCTGGCTTAGGTAGGGCCTATATCCGAGGCTTTCGCTACGCTTTAGCGCACTTCAACTTTGATATCTTGATAATGATGGACGCCGACTTATCACACGACCCAAAAGAAATTCCTGAACTACTTAATAAGCTTGATCAAGACTTCGATTATGTGATCGGCTCAAGGTATACAAACGGCAGTTCACATGATAACAATTGGCCCTTTTCAAGAGTATTAATGAGTCGTTGCGCAAATTTACTGGCACGCAAACTTATAGGTAGGGCAAAAGATATTAATGATATAACTAGTGGTTTTAAGGCGATGAACCGAACAGCTTTAGAGCAAATAGATATTGAAAGCATCAGTGCTAAGGGGTATGTATTTCAGGTCAGTCTTTTGTACGCTTTTTTGCAAAAAGATTTTAAAGCGGCTGAGGTACCGATAGACTTCACTAATCGGAGCCGAGGATCATCAAAGCTAAAATTGCAAGATATTATCGAATTCGTATATCAGGCTTACAAACTTAACCCAAATGCTCCAATTCAACGAATTGTTCGATTTGGATTTGTTGGCGCTTGCGGTAGCCTTGTGAATCTGCTAGTTCTCAGCTTTTTAGTTAGAGTGATGCGCATGGATACTTTGCTGTCAGCGATTATTGCTATAGAGGTGAGCATTATTTTTAATTTCTTTCTCAATCATGTCTATACCTTTAAGGGTTACGGTGCGTATAAACCGCAACAAAGTAGGCAGTCCACTAGCTCGTTGCTTAGTAAATTAGGTCGATTTAACCTTGGAGCGCTCGGTGGTGCAATTATTTCGTTTTCGGTCTTCAGTCTACTGTATAAGTTAACTGCTATCAATTATCTGTTAGCAGACACTATCGCTATTATTACTGCGATGAGCTGGAACTATTGGATGAGTACTCGTTTTGTGTGGAAGGCAATCGATAAGTATTAGATACGGACTTCATGGAGCACTTCATGGAGTTCACTCTGATATTTTGAGCAATCTTTCAGAGTTAACAGCGTCTTTCCAGACCTCTTTGTTATGAGCGCTGTTGAGTAGCTCCTTAGTCGTCGTATAGAAACACATCTCATCATCCATGCCCATATCGTCAAGAGTTTTGGTTATGTGTCTTCGCAAACGCTGCTCGGATCGTTCATTGGCGCATACAAGAAGTACTAATGGATATGGAGAGTCATTCACCGTATCCCAGTCACCCCCATCGTAATCCTCAATGTAACTAGCCAACCGCTTCTTCTGCAAGAAGAATGGTGTGTCATTCATGATTTCAACGTTGTACTGATTGGTCTTCGTTTTACTCGTCCTGCTTCTAACGAGATGCACGTCAGGCAGTGGACGGATAAAGTAGTCGAACTGTGCAAGCTCGGTTTTGGCCCACATTTCAAAAGTGTCTGGATAGAGGTTTCGAATTGCGAGGTGAGTTCGTAATACTTCAATGTAGTGATCAACTGCTTCAGGCCGAAGTGTGGCATTCTTATACATCAGTCTCAGAATAGTTTCGTGTACTCCTTCAGTACGTAATAATCGTATAGACTTGGTCGTCAGGTAGTAGCGGCTACCTTTATTCTCAAAGTGCTCATTACCTGTTGCTTCGATTTTAGCTAGATAGCCTTGCTGATACAGGTTCTCAAGCATTGTATAACTTGATTGCCGACTCTTTAATCGTTTACATTCAGTCAGTAGTGGTGCAGATATGTATCTAAATTTACAGGTTAATTTTAGTACCCTTAGTTGTTTGTTATTAAGTTTATAGTGAGTTGTAGCTGTAGTCATAAGTAGTTATGTTAGTAGATGATAGTTAGCTGGTAGTAGTCGTCTTATTGTCCTCATTCATATTCTTTGCTCTATAGTATATAGAGAAAGAGGGATATTTTGTTATCTCACCATATCTGTTAATTTTAACTTAATTTACATACTTCGAGGTGTGTATATTAATACTACTACTTTTCCACAGTTATTAACCTATTTTAATTTGTAACTATTCCTATTTAGGTAGTATACTATTCTACATAGGGATAGTCAGATTTCACGGAGGCTAAGTGATGAATAGTCCAGAACCAGCAGTAGCCGACACGGAGCGCATCACGCTGCTTGCCAATATTATTATCGAGATACTGATACTGGATGAAAAGCCATGCACAGCGGACTAAACGGACGTAACGCAGTCGCCGCCATTCGGGTCTCGACTACCAAACAAGGCACCGATGGCGACTCGTCTGATGCCCAAAAAGAGCAAATTCAGCGATTTGCTGAGCTCAAAGGTATTACCATTAAGGAATACTTCATTTTCCTAGAATCGGCTAGTAAAGAGCTGCAGCCGATGCAACAAGTCGTGGACTACTGCAAAGACCCTAAGCACGATGTTGATCTCTTTATTATTAAATCTATCGACCGCTTTACACGAGGTGGCTCATACTCCTACGACCAAATGAAGATGCAGCTCGATAAGGTAAAGGTTAGATTAGTCGATATATACGGTGTTATCAGTAACGAACAGGTCAATACGCTCGATCACCTTGGCTTTGAGTATAAGTGGAGCGTCTATTCACCCAGTAAAAAGACCGAGATGCTTGAGGCAGAACGATCCAAGGATGAGCTGCGTGACATTATGAGTCGCATGATCGGTGCTGAAATTCGCTACACCCAACTAGGCTACTGGATGCGTCAGCAGCCCTACGGCTTTGTTAGCGAGAAGATCGAGACGAGGAACGGTAAACGCTGCATCCTCAGACCACACCCTACCGAAAGCGGCTTTGTGCAACGCATGTACGAACTGCGAGGTCGAGGCACTATGTCAAATCAAGCGATTGTCGATGAAATAAATTCGTTAGGATTTAAGACAAGAGTTCGATACGTCCGCGACAAAGTGGATCGCACAAAGGTTGTCGCTCAGACCGGCGGTGCCAAGCTAACCGTTAAAGGCATGCAGAAGATGCTGCGCAATCCAATTTATGCCGGTATCAACGAGGAGAAGTGGACCGGCGACAAACCAGTCCGATGCGTATTTGAAGGGCTCGTAACCATAGAGCAGTTCAATCAGGCACACCAAGGCAAAATGGGCATTGCTGAAAGCAGTGACGGCGAAATAACTATCTATCGTAAAGCACCGCCAGAGCACCTGGTGAATAAAGGTGTACGCAATGAAGAGTTCGCCTACCGTAAGTTTGTACTATGCCCTGATTGCCAGCGGCCACTCCTGGGTAGCGCCTCACGTGGTAAGTCCGGCAAACACTATCCTGCCTATCACTGTAGTAATCACGGTCATTACTTCCGTGTCCCTAAAGCAGAGTTTGAGGAGTCAGTCGTGAATTTCATCAGCACGTTAGTCTACGACCAAGCCACAATCGATACCGTCATGGATGTTATTTCAGCTGAGTGGCAGAAACGTGAGTCGCACAAACTAGAGGCTGCTCAGGCACTCGAGGGGCGCATTACACAGCTCAAGACAGAGGCGAGGTTAGCGGTGAGTAAGATCAAGCTATTGAGTTCAGAAACAGCTATTAAATACTTAGAGGAGGATCTCATGAGCATAGAGAAACAGATCAATAACCTAGAGTCACAGCAGACGGCCAGCCTAACTGAGGAGAAGCCAGATATGGATACAGTCCTAGGTAGGGTCAGAAAACTCCTGGAACACCCTGTAGAGATCTACCACAAACAGATTGACCCGATCAAAAAAGCTCAGTTCTTTTCATTACTATTTGAGCAAAAGCCAACCTACCAAGATTTAAAAGCTGGAACACAAAAAACACCCCTATTTACAGGGGTGCATTCGATCTTTCAGTTAGCAAAGATGGAAAAATCTCTTATGGTGACCCCAAGGAGAGTCGAACTCCTCTTGCCAGGATGAAAACCTGATGTCCTAACCGATAGACGATGGGGCCGTGTTTGTGATTATAGGTATCACGTTACTTACGGTGAATTGAACTGATATATCTTACCATAACAGATGAGAAATGAAAATACCCTCCTGCATAAACCGGAGGGGATTTTCGAGATTCTGTTTGTGTTTTGGAGCGGTCAGTCACGATGCTCAATAACTGTTGGTACAGTAGCACAATCTTGACAATCACGCTAGTGTTTATCCACAGTTGCCTAATCGGCAGCCGGTAGCTTCCTTAGTTGCTTAGGCGGCGGCGAGCAAAGATCTGGTAACCGATAGCACCGATAGCGGTCACACCGGCGAATAAGCCGATTGTGCTACCTGCACCGGTGTTCACCAAGGTTGGTGGAACAACTGGCTTGGTAGTAAAGCTAACTGGAGTTTGGCACGTAACAGCTGTATCAGCACCGTTTAAGGTGAAGTGAACAGTTGCGACTACGGTGAATGGGCCGTTGCCTGAGTACTGGTAACTTTGACCAGTGATGTCGTTGGCGGTTACAACAGTGCTGTTGTCGCCCCAGTTCAAGTCAGTGACTTGGTAGGTGGCGTCGTTAGCAGTGTAGGTTAAGCTCTTAACAGTAGAGGTCTTTGTGTCATTGATAGTGTCGAGTGTAAGAACACCACAGATAGGAGCGGTTGTGCTAACAGTGACTTTTGCGCTACACGTTGCTGTAGGCAAGGTAGTTGAGCCGTTAGAGAATGACAGGGTAGCAACTACAGTGTAGGTGTCGTCCTTTTGGTAGGTGTGGTTAGCAGTCAAGTTAACACCGTTGTTAGTAACAGTTCCGTCGTTCCAATCAATGCTAACGTTTGTGAGGGTAGCACCACCAGAAGTAGTTGGTACGGCTGTGACAGAAACATCACGTGGGTTAGTTGCGGACTGGATCAGTTGCAGACTTGTACATTCAGCAGCTGCGGCAGGCTTGACCTTAACAGTCGTAGCACAAGCAGGTGAAGTAACAGTTACGTCTGCTTTACCAGGAATCTTTACGATTACTGAGACAGTAGCGTTGTAGGTACCAGGAGCAGCGTAGCTGTGAGCTGCGGTTGCGCTGGTAGCTGTAGAAGTAACAGTCTTGTTGGCACCGTCGCCGAAGGCGAAGATGTAGGCGCTGATGGTTGCACCGTTAGTAGCGGTAGCAGTTGCAGCGAAGGTAAAGTCAGTGCGGTTTGCTTGTGTAGCGTCGAGGTTAGTACAGCTGTAGGCAGGGGTTGGTGGAGCTGGCTTAACAGTAACAGTCGTAGCGCAAGCGTATGAAGTAACAGTCTTGTTGGCTAGGCCTGGCAAAGCTACAGTTACTGAGACAGTAGCGTTGTAGGTACCAGGAGCAGCGTAGCTGTGAGCTGCGGTTGCGTTGGTAGCTGAAGTAGTAACCACTTTAGTAGTCTTATCGCCGAAGGCAAAGTTGTAAGAAACGATGGTTGCACCGTTAGTAACAGCTGCCTTAGCGTTGAAGTTGAAGGTAGTACGATCTACGGCAACAGCGTTCAAGCTGGTGCAAGAATAGGTAGGCTTTGGAGCACAGATCTTAGCAACAGTGGCGTTAGAGTTCTCACCTGGCAAGCCAGTAGCAGTCATGCTAGCGACGTTGTTCAGGGTTTCAGGAGTACAAGATTCAACAGTGTCCGTTGGACCAACAATGGCTTCGAAAGTGAAGACAGTGCTTGTGCCATTCTTCAATGAGCTGATGACAACACCAGTTGAGAAGAAGCTAGTGCTAGCAGCGACGTTGTCGCGCTTTAGCGTACCAGCAACGTATGAAACGTGAGCTGGAAGTGCGTCTTTAACATTCAAGTTAAGAACAGGAGCGTTTCCGGTACTAGCAACGGTAACCTTGTATGTAACGTGTGTACCTGGCTTAAGGCCAGTAACGCTCTTTACGTAGTTGGTGCTGCCTTTAACGGCAACAAGCTTGTTGATAGTGTAAGCAGGTTTTGGAGCGGGTGGAGTAACAGTAGGGGTGCCTTTTACAGCGTTGCCACAACCGATAACAGCTGCGAACAGCATCTTACCAGTAGCGTCTTCACGGATTAAAGCAGGCTCGGATTCCTGTGCAAAAGACGAAGTCGTAGTGCGCAGGTAGGCATTAGTGCCAGGGATCAATACGGCGCCAGGAACGCTAAAGCGTGCGGCAACCTTGGCGTTGGTAGCAACAACTTTGCTGCCAACAGTTACGCGACCATCGCGGTGCACAACACCAGCAACAGTGTTGCTAGTAGACATACTGTCAACTAACGTCTTGCTTGCACCTACGTAGTTGTAGATGGTCTGCACATCGTGGTAATCGTGCTTAATGGTTGGTGAAGAAGCGTGACCAGACACGTTGGTGTCGTAGTCGTGCTTGAAGTTATTGATTTCGGCAGCAGTGGTTGATGCCGTAACTCCACAATAAATAACATTTACTTTGTCACAGCTTGTAGCTGCTTCGACTGGTGCTGCTTTCATAAGTACCAAACCGGTACCAACGACTGCAGCCGCGACGGCTCCAAGCACTAGGCTTGTTCGAGCGACACGCTTGAGCTTGTTAATAATATTCATAGCAAATCCAGGCCTCCCTGATTAAAACTTAATACTTTTGGGCCCACCCTGTTTTGCTGTCTGTTACGTAAGATAATTCCACTTCTGTGGCCTTACGTCAAGCGCAGTACCCACAGTGCGAAACTCCACCACTTCCTGCTACGGATTAGTGTGCCGTTATAATACCACAAGCTTTTGTAAATGTCAATAAGCAATACCACATTCTTTACCATTAGCAATATTAATTGCTTATGCTCAAGGTGTTACAGGAGATATCCCCGTATTTTCGAAATGTTTAGTTTGGGCCAATAACTTGGCTATTCTTAAGCTTTAACGACTACTTTTGCTTCAGGTTTTAGAGTTTCAGCGGTGGAGCTAATGCCGACTTTTGATTTGCTAAAGACAAATCCAAACGTACTACCCTTGCCTTCTTCACTATTGAATATCAGGCCACCGTCTTCTGCGGCGATAACCTTCTTTGCCATAAACAACCCGAGACCAGTGCCATCGGGTCGCGCCTTACGGGCATTCCCCGCACGGTAAAACTTGGTAAACAAATGTGGCTGATCACTTTTAGCCACACCAATACCATTATCTTCGACTCTAAACTCAACCGTTGAAGGCGTATCAATCAGCCGGACCGTCACATGGCCACCTGCAGGCGTGTAATAGATGGCGTTATCCGCGAAGTTCATAATTACCTGTCGCGTCTTCGTTTCATCTAGCATCACGTCAGGGAAGTTCTCTGGTGGCGTGTAGCTTAGCGTCAGGTTGCGCGCTGATGCTGCCTCTTTCAGCTGATCAAGTTCCTGCTCGACCATCTTGGCCAAATTCACCCGACTGGGTTCAATGACGAACTTACCGGTCTTCAGGCGTGAAACGTTCAATAGATCAGAAATCAGATACACCATGCGCTGTGAGCTAAAGAACGCTTGGTTCAACATGTCTTGCTGCACTTTGCTGACCTTACCGGCGTCACCCTCCATAACCATGCTGATATACCCCTTAATAGAGGTCAGAGGCGTCCTGAGCTGGTGCGAAGCCATACTAATAAAGTCATCTTTCGTCTCATCCAACGCTTTCAGCTTCTCATTAGTGCGTCGCAATTTCCGAGTCGCGTCATCAACCCTGGCTTGAAGTGTTAAGTTAAAGCTCTCAATTTCTTCAAATCGAAGTGCATTTTGGACAGCAATCACTAATTCATTCGTGATAATTTCGATTATCTTTAAGTCTTCTGGGCTATATAAGTTTCCGCTTTTCTTTGGGCCAAACATGATATAGCCGATATCTTTAACTGGAGCGCTGGTGACTAGTTTCGCGACTATTTCGATATTATTATCACGCAAAGTTTTTTTGAGCTGTAGCTGCTTTCCATGTAAAGAATCAGCTGTAATGACTGTTAGTTTAATAGCGGCGACACTATTAATCACTTTAATTTCATCCTTCTTGAGTACGGGGTGATCAGTTGTTCCGATCAACCTTTTCGGCGTTGTTTCGGTTTCTTTTATTTCGAAAAAGCAAAAGGTCGGTTTGAGATTCTCTTCAATCACCGTAGCACTCCCAGATAGTAACTTCGTCAATTCATAAGTTGACACTAGCATCTTATTGAACTGAGCAAGAAAGGCCTGCGTATCGTATGCGTCTCGATAGAACAACTGATTCGTTACGCGGTTAAAGAATAATTGGATTTTAGGAAATGTGAATACCAATATTAGTGTCAGTACAGAGAAAACAACGCGCTGATTGGTCTGAAACTGCTGGTTTTTAAAGAACACTTTTGCGATGACACCATACGCCACAAATCCATAGAGCAACACAACTGTAACGATAGTTAGGGAATACGCAACCGAGCGAGCAACGATTAAACGAATATCAAATAACTTGTGCTTGATAATCGCGTAACCAACCATCGCAATGAAAAGTAGCGCGAAAGCTGGTCCAAACCTTGAGCTTGACCAACTTTTGATCAATGCAGGCAACACTACACTTGAAAGTACCGCGAGAAAGGAATATAGAATTACTCCCCATGAAACGAGTTGAAGCTGCTGCTTCTGCGTATTTGATGTAAGTTTGGCATTTTGTTGACGAAGTATGACGAACATCAACATCAAGGAATATATAACGTAGACAATAAATAAATAATAAAGATTAGAGGTGCGGATTACCCCACTCCCCGTTGCATCTACATTCACTGATTGAATAAAAGCTGGCGTGAATATTATTGGCAGCAAGACGATGCTGAAAATAGTGTGTGCGCGAAGATATAAATTATTTTTTAATACGTACGGGTTGGGGAAGTTTTCTAGAAAGTACCGTAACGTAAACATCGCCGCAACGCCGCTCACGAACGTCATTTGCGTGTAAAACAAAACATCTCTGGTAGCGTGATCTGACAAATAGTTTGACGTTGTCCAAAAAATTAAACCAAGAGCCAAATATGCAAATCGTCGATTACCTGCTTGTCTAGGGTTACGAGACAAGATTAAGAGGCCCAGTAATGCACTGGCGAGGCCAGAGACAATTAGTATAATTAGGTCTAGATGCATGTTAGTGTTTCATCCAAAGATATATAGGCTAAATACGATGGCTAGTTAAGCACAAGCTCCTTCTTTAATAATAACAGCTATTCGCACTCGGACCTCTATTTATCACCCCAATCTTATTCGCATTATTTTAAAGTTTGGTCTGCTTTGTACTCAAAACGTGTATTTAACGTTTTTTCTTGTATTATGTGAAAGATATATGATTGCTCAATTCCCTCACTTTTCTAAACTCACCATTGATTGTAAGGACGAAATCGTAAAGTTAACAGAGCGATTCGACCCGTATTCGGACTTTAATTTTACTAGCTTGTTCTGCTGGGACACCGATGGGAGCACCGAGGTGTCAATCCTCGACGGCAACTTGGTCATTAAAATGGCTGATTATATTACAAATGAGCCCCTTTATTCGCTTATTGGTGAAACAAACATTGATATGTCTATGGCGTTACTAATCGATATGGCCGGTGGGTCATTAAAACTTGTGCCAGAAATAGTAATTAGCTTGCTTGATAATAGGGATGCGTTTTGCATCGAGGAAGATCGAGACCAATTCGACTACGTGTATCAGCTCCCGACGCAAGCCGATTTGATAGGCGGACACTACAAAGTTAAACGCAACAAAATTAGCAAATTCATGCGCACCTACGAAGATAAGCTGACTCTTAAAAAAATCCACTTCGACAGTCCTGTCATGAAACAAGAGATTAGTGATATTTTTACGCGTTGGACAGAAGAGCGCGGACGTGATGATGAAGAGTCGCGTCGAGAAGCCGAAACATTAGATAAGCTTTTTGACTATGGCAAGTACTTTAACCTCGTTGGCATACAGGTATTTATGGACGGGGTGTGTATTGGTTTTTCAATAAACGAAATCGTTCAGAAAGGCTATGCAATCTGTCACTTCCAGAAGTCAATTCTAACCTTTGAGCATGTTGACGTGTTCTTGTCGAACCTTGCAGCTAAGGAGCTCAAGCACTTTGGGTGCAAATACGTTAACTGGGAGCAAGATCTTGGCATACCTGGTCTCCGCGAACTCAAAAGTTCCTATCTACAAGCATTTTTCTTAAAAAAATATACCGTCAGAAAGAGTTAACTACACGAATATTTCTGGTAACTGGTCGCCCATACTTGCAAAAAGTTCTCGATGAGTAAGATTGGGTGGTAAAAATATAGGGAGAGAATCTTTGCCGAGCAATGATTCAGGCGTCACCAGATCACTCCTACCCATAATTGGTTCGTGAACTATCCCGACTCTATCAAAAGATTGCTGAGAAGCGTGATTTATCGTCGCAAACATAGCACCCTTTGTTACGCCCGGATCTCGCCTATCAACCATCCGGAAACAAGCGAGATACGCTAGGTCCACTGGTCTCATTCCATTGAAACTGTCAACTCGATCACCTATCCAGAAATTTGTTTCGACTGCAATACTTTTCCTCAAATCGATACCTTTTTCATGGTAATAATCGTAGAATTCTTGTGCAGAAAAGTTGCCTAGCTCTATAAGGCTGTCGATGGTATACATACCAGTAGATTTTTCGTCCTGCTCTGGTCCGTCAACTATGACCTCGCCTTCGTTTTTATAACTGACCCCCGTAATCGTCGCACCATGAACAACTCGATTTGATGTGGGTCGGGTGTCAACAACTGCAAAAAACAGCGTGTGTTCCTCGTCTTCCTCACTTACGTCTTTAACTTCAGGGAAATGCACGGCTTCATTCATGCGGACAAAGTTGGCTAGTCTATTCTTTGGAGTAATCCACATGCTCACGAATCCCTCAACAGCTGGGTACCGAGCTTTTGCTAGGTCAACCATCTCACTTTCGAGTTCATTGAGCTCTTCAGGCGTTAGGTCATATCGAGGTGGTGAATAGTTAGGGTCTTGCTCTGGTCGATCAGTAGTTTCAACGGTTTCTTGAGTCACTGTTTCTTCCTCCATATCAGGGTTAGCTTTTTCAAATTGTTTCATTATCCATTTTGGAACAGCCACAATAGCTCCGAGTCCAACCAACACACCTGCGACAGTCGTGGGGTTTGCAAGATTTCCGATACCTTCGGAAATAAGCGCCCCTTCTACCGCACACACGCCTGCAACCCAAGCTGCGGTTATCAGACCCCGTTTTCGGACTTCTGGTGCCTGGAGTTCTGAGTTTTGTTTCTGCCGCGCTGTCATAACAAGCGGGGTCCCAACAACTAGCGCAGCCGCAGCTTCAATTGGTGGAGACATCTTGGCGTCTTTCGGGATTAACTTCTGTACACCATCGATTAATACTTTCATAACTTTGTTGTCACGATCGCCTGTCACAAACTTCGTCGCGGCGAGTACAGCCGCTGTTTCCATAAGTAATGTTGATCCACCGAGTACTGCGGCTCCGACTGCTGGATTCCGCGTAGCAACTTCACTAGCGGCCAGTAGCCCGTATCGAGTTGGTTCATTCGTGAATGGGTTAACTTCAAAAAGTACAACTGTAGCTAGTGCAGCTCCACCCACACTTTTCATGATTCTACGTACACGGCTAGCACGTTCGGGATCAACGGAAGATGGAATTTCAGGTACTACGGGCATAATTGCCGCTAAATCTTGGTTAAATGCGAGCTCTGATTGGGCATCTTCAAGAATAGGTAGGACGGGCTGCTCAGTATACTGCGATTGAGGAGTTATATCTGCTGACATAAACGTAATCTTATTTTAGAAGGTGAGCGTTATTATCCCAGTCGCTGGCCTGATATGCAGCTACGACCATCGCGCACACGGGGTGGTGCGTACAAGTTCGACCAACTACTTTCATATTGATTTTGCCAAAATCCACATTACGAGTCGCCATCAAAGCTTCAAGGCTCTGCGTGATATCATCACGCACGGTTTTTTCGCTATGACCTTCGTGCTCCACGAAAAGGCCTTTGCCGGTTTCTGCGTCTTGCACCCAACCAATACCCGCCCAGGCTTCACTATTAGGTGTATCGACGCGCATTTCAGCCATTACAAGATACAATCGATCACCCCAAGTACCAGGCATAATCTCTTCCGGCAACGGTGAATCCTGTACGACAATCGAAGTACGTGGAGGAATGACTGAGCTTAATCGCACCAAGTTGTAATTAGCAACACCGGCATCGTTAAGCGCTGCATCAAAAGCAGATAATTTAGTTGGTCCAGTACCGATTCCAGGAGCGACGTATATTTTCATATTATCCTTATGTTTCTAAATTGTTATTGTACACTATATTTTGATTTTTTGCAATCCCATAAAAAAGAGCGCAACACCTTAAAAACAAGATTGCGCTCTTGTTATTCTGCTAAGGTACTATGTAAAATGTTACATAAGAGGTATAGAATGTCAAATATAGGGGCTTATGAGTAAAACTGTTGCCATAATCGAAGATAATGTTGCTATAGCAGAGATGTATAAATTCAAGCTATCGCAAAAGGGTTACAACGTAATTATGGCGCATGACGGTAAGCAGGGCTTAGCGCTCGTCACCAAAACTCCGCCGGACTTTATTTTGCTTGATCTGATGATGCCAGAAATGACTGGTGACGAAATGCTGGAGAAGCTTCGCGCTACAGATTGGGGTAGTAACATCCGTGTCTGTATCCTCACTAACATTAGCAAGGACGAGGCACCTCAATCACTGCGTCTGTTGCACGTTGATCGCTATATAGTTAAGGCTCATTACACGCCCACACAAGTTGCTGAGCTCGTCCACGACTTGCTCAAAGGTGACTCGATCGTAAAGTGATTGTGCAAAGACATCTGGTATCATAAGATAAAGCCATGACAAAAATCGCAATTGTAGAAGACGACCAAGCTATTAGCCAAATGTACCGCTTCAAGTTTGAAGCTGAAGGCTATGACGTTCAAACTGCCGAGAACGGCAAATTGGGCCTTGAACTGGCTGAGAACATGAAGCCGGATATTATTTTGCTTGATCTGATGATGCCAGAAATGACCGGCGATGAAATGCTCGCGCACATGCGCAAAACACCGTGGGGCAAGGACATCAAAGTGATTATTCTGACCAATATGGGTGAGCAAGAAATCCCAGAGAGCGTCAAACAGCTCGGCGTGGTGAATGTAATTCTTAAGGCTGACATGACACCTCGTCAGGTCGCCGAACTCGTCAAAAAACAACTCAGCAGCTAGATTAAACCGCTTGCCTGTTCAGTGGTAATAGCCGATACTAGGACCATATGAAAGTCGCTATTGTTGGTTTTGATACCGAGGGTCGGGCTAGTTATGACTATTACCTCGCCCAAGGTCATGAGCTAACTATCTGCGACCAGAAAACTGAACTTGAAATCCCTGAGGGTGCAGCAAGTAAGTTAGGCCAGGGATACTTAGACAATCTAGATGAGTTTGATGTAATTGTCCGAACGGCTGGATTGGCGCCCCACAAAATTCTCGACAAGAACCCTGCCATCGCAGCAAAGATAACAACCCAAATCGACGAGTTTCTACGGGTCAGCCCCACTCGTAACATAATTGGCGTAACGGGTACGAAGGGCAAGGGTACTACCAGCACGCTAATCGCCAAAATGCTTGAAGCGGATGGTAAGTATGTGGAGTTAGGCGGTAATATCGGAGTTCCACCGCTCACCTTTTTATCAAAACTTAGCAGTAATGCTTGGGTTGTACTGGAGCTATCGAGCTTTCAACTCATTGATGTACATTCGTCACCGCATATCGCTGTCTGCCTAATGGTTGTGCCCGAACACCTTGACTGGCATGCGAGTGTTCAAGAGTATTACAACGCCAAAAGCCAATTATTTCATCATCAAACCACGGACGATATCGCAATCTATAACGCCAAAAATGAAACGTCAGCGATGATAGCTGGTGCCGGTGAAGGCAGAAAAATACCGTATTTACAGCCCCGGGGGGCTTTCGTCGAGCGTGGTGCAATAACGATAGACGGTCACGTCATTTGCCACACAGACGAACTCAAATTATTAGGTGCTCATAACTGGCAGAACGTCTGTGCCGCGGTTACCGCTGTATGGCAGGCCACCCAAAACACCGGTGCAATCCACTCGGTGGTCACTAGCTTCACAGGACTCGAACACCGACTAGAGCTAGTTCGCGATGTAGATGGAGTCGTGTACTACGATGATAGTTTTGGCACCACACCTGAAACCGCGATTGTGGCCATGGAAGCCTTCGAACAACCCAAAGTTGTTATCTTAGGCGGCTCGGGCAAAGGGGCAAGCTACGACGATTTGGCAACAGCTGTGGTGCAAAACAATGTCCGGAGCGTGCTACTAATTGGTCAGCAGGCTGATCGAATTCAGGCGGCTTTGGACCGCGCCGGCTATCATGACTATCAAGCAGGTGGTGACAATATGCCTGAGATAGTCGTAAACGCCCGGAATACAGCTCAGGCAGGTGATGTGGTACTTCTTTCAACTGGCTGCGCAAGCTTTGGCATGTTTCAGAACTATAAAGACCGCGGAAATCAGTTTAAGACAGCTGTCCAAGCACTCGCTTAACTTGATTAACAATAGCCGGTTCCGGTTGCAACACCTCTGCCTTGCCTTTGGCTAATACGACAATTTCAGTTTCGATCCAATGAAAATGAGTGCAACCGAGTACAATAACATCGGCGCCGGCATCTAACACTTCACTTATGCGCGTAGCAATTTTTTCGTGATCTACGACGTTAGTTTCAATCATTGTCGCCCAATCGCTACAATCGGGCTCGAGTACGGTCACGCCTTCAGCAAATCGTCGCTTCAAGCTTTGGTAGCGTCCACTGGCAAGTGTGGTGGGCGTGGCACAAACAGCAACGATACCAGCCTTAGAGCGTTCAGCAGCCGGTTTAATCATCGGCTCAACGGCAATAAGTGGAACAGAGAACTCGGCGCGTAACTCTTGTATCAGTGTCGTCGAGACAGTGTTGCAGGCGATAACGATAATATCGCAACCTTCGGCCACCATGCCACTAATAATTGGCGTAACGAGCCCAAGAAGCTCCTCTGGTGTTTTGGTACCGTACGGTAGATGAGCTTTGTCGTCACGGACCACCACTACGGCGTCGCGTATCGCTCGCTCAATTGCTCGGGCGACCGAACGGCCACCAAGACCAGAATCAAAAACGCCTATCTTCATGCGCTGTTGACGAGGGCTACGCGCTTGGCGGCACGAATCACGTTTTCGAATAAGGCACAGACCGTTAGCGGACCAACGCCACCTTTAACTGGAGTAATCGTGAGGTCGTCACGATCGTACATTTCTGGAGCTACATCACCAACCGTTTTACCATCTTCGCTAGCCACGCCCGCATCAACGACTACTGCGCCTTCCTTGACCATGTTTGGATAGAGAATGGCTGGGCTGCCTGTAGCGGTTATAATTACATCTGCGGCCAAAGCCACTTCGGCTAAGTTTTCCGTTTGTCGGTCAGCAACTTTTACACTGATACCGGATTCGTTCAAGATTTGTTCTAACGGTTGACCAACGAGTTTACCACGCCCTACTAAAAGCACTGACTTGCCGTTTAAATCTACGTTATATCCAGCCAGTAACCACATGATAGCCATTGGTGTGGCGGCCTCGAATTTGGCGTGTTCACCAAGCGCGTCAACATCTTTATCGGCAGCGACTTGGTTGACGATTGCTTCGGTTTGCGCGGGATCGGAAAGCGGCAGCTGCACAATAATGCCATGCACTGAATCATCATTACTTAACGTGTTAAGCAAAGTCGGTACTTCTGTTAACTCTACTCGGTGTACGTCGACATCAACCATAATATCGTCGCCGTATCGCTGCTTGAGACGGATGTATAGGTCAATTATCGGGTTATCAATTGTAACTACAATGGCCAGCTTAGGCGCGATGCCGTTTGCTTGACGCAAAGCACGCACTTCATGAGCTTGTCGCTCTTTAATAAAGTCTGCTAATTCACGGCCATTGAGTAGTTTCATATGCCCTATTGTAACAGAGTGTACTTACTGAACGAGATTGGTTGGAGCGGCTGGTGGTGTTGGGGGTTGCTGATCAGTATTTTGCGGAGCTGCTCCAACGAGCGGCGAAGCGACTGGACCAGTTGGAGCTGCTTGCCCTAGAGGTGCTTCAGGATTGTTGTACTTGGCCTTGCCAAAGGCTAGGATAAACCAACCGATGAGGAATATGAGTAACACCGCGAACCATGGGCTTTTACCAAAGCGCTTGCTGATTTCAACGTAAGCCATGATGACTAAAATGATTACGATAAAGTTTACGAAAGGTATCAAACCTAGCAATGCCCACCAACCTGGTTTGCCACCAATTTCAAAAGTCACCCATGAGTTGTAGATCGGCACGATAGAGGCCCAACCTGGTTTGCCTGCCTTGGTAAACACCTTCCACATAGCAATAATCGCAAAAATTGCCACCACGAATATAACTGCGAAATACGTAACCCAGAAGGTTGAGCTAAGCGAGGATGATGAACTAGTTGTGGTAGTCGTCGTGTAC
Organism: Saccharimonadales bacterium (SeqCode); assembly: GCA_038237095.1. GTDB lineage: Bacteria > Patescibacteriota > Saccharimonadia > Saccharimonadales > UBA4665 > JAJXTN01. Next base: position 22,650 of record JBBRZB010000016.1, read on the forward strand.
GAATACGCTGTGACTGCTAATGAATGAAAAAGTGGCGCCAACATACTCGTACCTCCGGTTATAATTAAGCTTATGGTAGCACTAAGCCTATCAATCCGCAATTTGCCCTGTTTATAACTTGCCAAAACAGAGGTAATTTGCTAAAGTTTTGTGAAGTTGCGTAAGCAACAAATGAGGGCCAGTAGCTCAGCTGGTTAGAGCGTCTGCCTCTTAAGCAGAATGTCGTGGGTTCAAGTCCCACCTGGCCCTCCAATACGCTTATGCTTAAAACAGAGGTTAGCTTCCTCTTTTTGATATAATAGCAATATGATACAAGATCCTGCTATAACAAACTCCGACAAATATAAAGTTATCTTTGAGAATGATAGAGTGCGAGTACTAGAATATAAGGATACGCCGGGAGATAAAACTACGCTACACAAC
>JBBRZB010000017.1:0-22459 GCA_038237095.1 Saccharimonadales bacterium (SeqCode)
CCGCAACAGTAACACTTCTTGTGGTGGCCTTAGTGCTGACAACGGTGCAACCTGTGCGATTCCAGCAGTAGGTGCCGGTGGTTCGTCTGCCTCTGCGTTGCCAGCTGGAACTGCTGCCTTCGGTATGTTCGTTAACACGTACACGCCTTCAGGTGGTATCGGTACGACCGGTGCTGGTGGTATTAACGCCATCGGTTCCGTTACCCCAACTGCTGCTTACTACAACGGTGCGCACACCACCACCTCAACACCTGTCTGGTATGGTATGGACACTACTACTTCGGGCAACAACGTGACGAGCACGTACGGTAGCACTGTGGCTACTACGAGCCTACCAGTCTACCGCGCTGAGAACCAATACATCTTCGGTGCTACAGCTGGCTTGAGTACTCCTGCCGGTATCTACACTGCAAACTTGAGCTTGGTTGCTACTGGCACATTCTAGGTCTGGAAATGAATGAGCCGCTTACGCCCAGTTCATTACCGCTCTAGGCTAGCCACTTCAGCACTACTCCTAGTCTTTGGTATGGTACTTGTTCACTGGTTTTCTACGCCTGCATATGGCGCCCAGCTAGGTAACCGCGAACTGTTAATCAGCGATAACGCAGCTGCATCCACCTCCGAATACTTGCTGTCATTTACGACTAGTACTGCTGGTACAATCGGTTCAATTGATATCCGTTTCTGCTCGAATAGTCCGTTTCCGACTGATCCATGTGTCGCACCCGCTGGTTTCAGTGCCTCAGGTGCAACCTTGTCCAATCAAACAGGCATTACCGGCTTTACGATTAATGGTCTATCAACCGCCAATAACATAATCTTGTCACGCGCCCCCTCGGGTGCCTTGATTGTTCCGGCGAGCTATACGTTTACTAATATGGTCAATCCTGCGGCGGGAGGCTCGTACTTTGCGCGCATTCAGACCTACGCCAACCCTAATGCGACTGGTTTAGCTAGTGATTACGGCGGTATTGCGTTCTCCATAAACGGGGGAGTATCGATTAGTGCGGAGGTACCTCCGTATCTGACATTCTGTACTGCCGCTAGTATTCCTGGTCAGAATTGTTCTAACGCCACAGGGCAATACGTCAACTTGGGCGAATTATCCTCCACTAGCACCAGCTCTGGCACTTCTCAAGCGCTCGTCGCAACCAACGCGGGTGTCGGCTATAGCATCACAATTTTCGGGCCACCAATGTCTAGCGGTGTTAACTCCATAGGCTCACTAGCACTTAATGATATTTCTCGCACCGGAACTCCGCAGTTTGGTCTCAATCTGGTCGGTAATTCGGCTCCGGGCGTTGGGAGTAATCCCGTTGGGCCAGGCTCTGGACAGCCTTCCGTTGGCTACAACACCGCCAACAGCTATAGATTCGTGTCAGGCGACAGTTTGGTGACACACGCTGGCACTGAGCTAACCAGAGTCTTTACTACCAGTTATATAGTGAATGTGCCAGCCAATCAGGCGCCGGGTATTTACGTTACAACGCTTACGTACATCTGTCTCGCTAAGTTCTAATCCGACATTATCTAAGCACTAGCCTTGTCGTCGTTAGCGTGGTTTGCTATGATGTTGCAATAAGGTAGGAATGGAAATATACACATGAGTCGATCAAAAATTCGTCAGCTACTTTCGGTGACTGGCGCTTCGTTATTGCTGGCCATCAGTTTAACCCAGTTTGCTAGTGCCGCGGGCGGTAATGGTTTGCGCGTTTCGCCAGTACGGACTGACGTAACAATTAGTCCTGGACAATCCAAGACTATCAGCATTAATGTCACAAACGTTACAACTAACTCAGCGAGTTTCCAAGCGGTTATCAACGACTTTGTGGCTAATCCGAACGAATCAGGCGATCCATCGATTATCCTTGATCCAAAGCAGTATGCACCGAGCCATAGTTTGAAGCGTTTCGTGAAGCCAATCGCTGACTTTACGCTTGGGGCAGGTCAGCAAAAAGCCATTCCAGTTGAAATAGACGTTCCAGCCAGTGCCGCCGGCGGTGGATACTACGGTGCCGTACGCTTTGCTCCAGCTGGCAGCACAGGCGTTAACCAGACCGTCAGTTTGTCCGGTAGTGTCGGATCGTTAATCTTGGCGAAAGTGCCAGGTGACATCAAAGAACAGATGAGTATTGCTAGTTTTGATGCTCGAAACAATGATCGTCCATCAACCGTATTTACTTCCAGCAAGGGTATCGATGTCGTCGTTCGATTCCAAAACGAAGGTAACATTCAAGAGCAACCATTCGGCAAAGTATTACTTAAGGATCGTAGCGGCAAAGTAATTGCCTCCTACGAGGTTAACAACGTCGATCCTCCAGGCAACGTTTTACCAGATAGCATTCGTAAATTTACCGTGCCACTTGGCAACAAAGTTGGTAGTTTCGGACAATTCAAGTTAGAAGGCAACTTTGGGTATGGTACCAGCGGTCAGCTTCTTAGCGCCAGCACCACATTCTATGTCATCCCACTCAGCTTAATTTTTGGATTCATCGCAGTTGTACTATTCATCGTTTTCTTGATTTTCGGTATGCCACGACTGGTTAAAGCTTACAACCGTCGCGTCCTCCGCAAAGCCGGTCGTCGCTAAGGTTAGATTCCGCACTTTGCGCCGCTAGAGATAAGGGTTATGCTTAAGTATATGAAGTTTCCACTGCCTACACTGTCGCAGCGCTTGGCGGTAGTTTTGTCGGTCATAGTGCTATCGCTAGCCAGTCTTGGTAGCGCAGCTGCAGCCGGTCAATTTCCTGATCAATCGGGCTCAGGCTCAATTGGTGTGGAAGGCAAAATATCAACCGCGGCACCCACGCAGGCAGCCACGATTACTACCCCGAGTAACGGCGCCAACTTTAGCGCGTTGCCAATTGTCGTTAATGGACTTTGCCCATCAAATTTGTTGGTCAAAATCTTTGCTAACAACGTGTTCGTTGGTTCAGTTACCTGCGGTAACGGAAGCTATTCAGTGCAGGTCGATTTATTTAACGGCTTAAACGATCTAGTAGCACGCGATTACGACGCGCTGGACCAACCAGGACCCGATTCTAATATCGTCAGCGTGATATTCAGTGATACCCAAGTTATTCAATTTGGTACCCACGTACTTCTAACCAGTGATAATGCCGAACGCGGAGCGCCTCCCGGTATGCAAATTACTTGGCCAATCATCCTGACTGGTGGTAATGGGCCGTACGCCATGAGCGTGGACTGGGGCGACGGTGGGCCAACTGACTTATTCACACAGGCCAGTGAAGGAACGGTCAACATTAAGCACACCTACAAAACGGCCGGTATCTATCGAGTGATTATTAAAGCCACCGACAAGAATAATGGCGAAGCATTCTTACAAGTCGTAGCCATTGCGACCGGTTCGTCTCAAAGTAACTCCAAAGCAGCAAGTTCGGGCAGTGGCTCCAACAACATTACGACTAAAGTTGAATTCGTTTGGTGGCCAGCCGCTGCCATGATTCCACTTATCTTCGCTGCGTTCTGGGTTGGTCGCCGCGAAGAACTCTACGCATTGCGTAAACAACTCGAAAAAACGCGTGATAAAGAGAAGCTTTAGCCCAAAATCAGGGGTAGTTTGCTAGAATAAATAGGTTATGGCACAAAAAGTCTATGTTGGTATGTCTGGTGGCGTTGATTCGTCGGTGACCGCAGCCCTGCTCAAGCAGCAAGGCTATGACGTCACGGGCGTGTATATGAAGAACTGGAGCCAAGATTTACCAGGCTTTGACTGTCCATGGAAAGAAGATTATCAAGACGCGAAGCGAGTTGCCGTCCAGCTAGACATTGATTTTAAAATGTACGACTTTGAAACTGAATATCGCCAAAAAGTCGTGGATTATATGGTGGCCGAATATCAAGCCGGTCGTACTCCAAACCCTGATGTGATGTGTAACCAAGAGGTGAAGTTTAAATTATTCCTCGATACCGCGCTAAGCGACGGCGCAGATTTAATTGCCACTGGCCACTACGCGCGTATCAAGGACGGCCACTTATTAATCGGTGTTGACGGCAACAAAGACCAGAGCTATTTCTTATACCGCGTTACAGAGTCAGCTTTGCTTCGTAGTCTCATGCCAATCGGCGAATTAGAGAAACCAGAAGTGCGCAGGCTGGCGCATGAACTCGGTTTGGCCACCGCCGACAAAAAAGACAGTCAAGGCATCTGTTTTGTGGGCAAAGTCGGCATCAAAGATTTCTTATTGGCTGAACTTGGCCCACAACCTTACGGTGAGATTATCGATCAAAACGGCCACGTGCTTGGCGAACACGACGGCGCTATCTATTACACAATTGGCCAGCGTCACGGCTTGCAGGTCGGCGGTGGCTTGCCGTTCTACGTAATTGGTAAAGACATGGCCAAAAACCAAGTCATCGTCACGACTGATTTACGCGATGATTCACTTTGGGACAAACAGTTCTCGATTGCCAACGTGCATTGGATCAACGAAGCCCCCACCTCGGGTGCTCAGTTGCAAGTCAGGACTCGATACCGCGCTCCATTAGAAGCAGCTGTCTTAACTCAGAATTCAGACACTAATTGGACGGTTGAATTAGATGACGCAGTCCGTGCGCTCACCCCCGGTCAATCAGCTGTTTTCTACGACGGCGAGCGTTGCCTTGGCGGCGGCATCGTTGTCTAGCAAAACTTGACAAAATTCGTGATGAGTATACATTACACAAGATAGAAATTTAGCAGGAGTTAACTATGGGTGAAAAACAACCACGAGCAAGTCATGATATGAGTTTGACCGCCTATGCCGGTCTTTTGGTCGCAACTGGAATCGCTGCTGCAGTTACAGGGTTCCAAGCATATCAAGTAGCAAACGAAGAGGTTCACGTAGCCCAGAGTCCGGTAGTAACGGAACACACCGGCAGCCTAGGCAATAGCCAGCAGTCCAAGCTCGATAAATGGGTTGAAGACGAGACTAACTCGCGAAATTCAGACGCAATAAAAATGATTGCTGCCGGTGGTCTTACGACACTTTTTGGTGCTGGCGTAATACCTGAGTTTCGACGTAGACGTACTATCGGCCAAGCTAAGGCTGCTCAAAAACAATCAGTTCGCGTCTAGTAAGCATAAAAACAATACAAACAATAAAGTTTGACAAAATAACAAATCAGAGTTAAATAGTATTAATTAGTTCGTGGCAGGGTGGAGCCACAGCTGCATGATTAGCGCGCAGAAGGAGAAAACTGCGGCGTGGGGCTTGTACTCGTTAATCATGTAGCTACACCATTCTCTTGGTGTGACTGCATGAAACATGTCAGTTCGTGTTGTATCGAACTGGGAATAATTATGTAAGTCACAGTGTGGAGGTGTCTATGAAAGTTCCACTAGGTCCAGTCGGAGCAGCAGCAGAATTAGTAACCCGCACAGGGCACATAGCCGCTGCGCACGCTGAAAATAATATCGCTCGAACGAGTTTGGAGCATGCGATTGACCAGCAACTACTCAATGGTGGGGCCGAAGGAGTATCACACGATGCCATTACTGCACGTGCAGAATCAGAAAGAGCCAAAGCCGAAGCCGCGGCGTTCAGTGTAGAACAGCGTCAACGTACATATCGTCTCGGAATGAAAGTTGTGGCTGGAATAGCCGGGGGAGTGCTTTTAGTGGGCGGAGGAATAGCGGGCGCAGTAATCTACGAGTCTAAACAAGCATACGACCAGGGAGTAGGCACGGTTAATAATGGTATCGACGCAATTAAAAAAGCACTCACTCCACAAGATATATCAGCAATAGAAATTCAAAACGTTGTTAATCATGTTTCGTTCCCCGGACTAGATGTGAATGTTGAGCAGGCAGACCTAAGTGGTAGCACGAACCTTCATGTTCAAAAGGAAATCGCCGGACATATCGGTTGGGGATTGGCTTCTGATACGCCTGCAGTTGTCTGTGGCGCTAACGTGGCGAGTGTTAATTTAGGGACCCCAGGTGTTCTAATGTCCGCCAGCAAAGAGGCAACGGGCGTAACCGATTTAACAGTCCAAGTGCCTCTAACGGCAATTCACACGTATTTTATTGACAAAACTAAACCTCGAGTCAATGTTAATGACACGCGTGACTTGCCCTGTACTGATCCTGTTTCAACACCTGGCGCAATAAATTCTGTCGGTCCGAGTGACATGAACATCTTGCATGATTGGGAGAAGGATACTTTACAAGCAAATTGTGAAGGCGCGCTAACTACCACGCTTGACCAAGGTATTATTAATTCTCTTCGAGGCGTATTTAATCTTGGTGCTAAGACTGAGGCTGCGCTGAGCGCTCCAGCTGGAAGTCAAGCCGTAGACACGGCCAAGGCGCAGTATATAGCTGAAAACCTGCTTACGAGTGCTACTGAAACTAACATCAAGATCGTCTATGTTACTCCGGTTGCGAGCAATGAAGTACCTGGTGGATTCATCTATACTCCGATTGACATAAATACTGCAGAGATTAGCGGTGTGCCAGCTAAGCCGACTCTTGATCGTTTGGCTAACCAATTGCAAATAAGCAAGGACTATCTCACGCCTCCAGCAGAGGAAGCGACTCAGTGTCTCTACACAGCCCAGTCAACTAAAGACCAAGAGAAGGCGATGGCTAACCCGCAACAGTTACCAGAGACGAATCCTAGCACACCGGTTGTAGCAGCGGCGGGAGCATCAAACTAATGGGATTCAACGGACTTGGAACTGAGGCACTCGATGCAGCATTTGGGATTACATCCGAAGTGACAGCCTTTGTTCCTCCTATTGAAGTTGCTCCAATAAGTAATGGTGAGCCTTATGCTGCAAGTGAAGACATAACTGATTTCTTGCCACCAATTTTGCTTCAACCAGAAGATACGGAATCATATGTAACGTCTCGAGAATATCGGAGTCGCGACTTCAAAAACAAAAAAAGTGCTCGTCACTCAGCGGGTCTGGCATTGGCTGCAGTCGGCGTGGTGCTAGCAGCAGGCGTTTCAGCGCACGTTGCGAGCAGTTCATCAATCACAACAGGCGCTCAAAGCAACGCCCCAACAGTCACTGGTAGCTCACCATCGGTACACGCAAGCGAATCCGCTCCTGGTTTATTAGGGCCGAACATGCAAGCAAGCGCTTCGCCAAAACCGACCCCCACCGATTACAGACCAGGCTTTATAAGTTTTGGCACAGCAAACAATGGTTGTCGTGAACTGGGAACGTATTCGACACCAGCAGCCACAATCGCTTTCAAAGTCCGCGATCATGACCACACACTCTCGATTCCAAAAGCACAGTATGATTTGTACACCTGTGCCGAAAATCCTCAAATAATCTATAACAACAAGGGCGTAGATTCCGTAGCCAACGTCGTTAAAAAAGAGGCACTCGTAAATGAAGGCAGCTTTAGTTATGAAGCACACGGGCCAACACCCAAAGCGGTTATGGACACGATGGTGATCCGAAGTATTCTGCCAGCGCAAGCAATGATAAACAAAGGCTATAAAAACGTCTGTCAAGCCTTCAAGCCTGCTCTCGTGGGCTGTAACAGCGTGCCGGTACCCTCCGAATACCTTCTTTCTGCTAAAGAGGTTGCTAAGTATAAATACACTGCTGAAATTATGTTACTTATGGCTGTTCAAAGTAAGTGTGGGCCAGTTGAAATGAACAACGAACAGCTGGCAATTGTTCGCTCGCTGCAAGCGCAAGCAATTAAGCAGGGAGTTGACCCCTTGCAACTTACGAGTAAAGACCTAAGGGTTTCATTCGTTGATACTCAGCTTAACGCAGTTAAAGTTACTCCAGATTACACTGGCTCGCTTGAAAGCGGCTTCGTAAAAGCAGGTGGCATCAGCGATCCAAGCCAATTGTTTGGCAAAATAACTGTTCCCGCATTGTGCATCCCAGATGTTATTAAGGCTGTTGCCTAAAGGAATTACTATGTCAGAGCAACTTACAGAACCATTTACAACTCCCAGTGGCGCCATAGTACGCGTTCGCATGCCAGTCCCCCAGTCTATCGATTTACACGAACTTACATTCCCATCCACAGGTAGTGAGGTTGCAGTACATGTCATGAGTGAGGGTGCAGCTGCCATACAAAGTTTGGAGGACGTACATTCGAACTATGATTTACAAGCAGCCGAGACGCAACAAGCGTTTGCGCGTGAAGCGTTCTTACTCGCAGCTGAAGCTAAACGTATTGCAGCTGAGCGTACCGCACGTGAAGAAAAAGCACGTACCCTAGCCACACAAGCCGAAATATTTCAAACTCGAGTTGACGAAGCTACAGTAGCGGAGCAGGTTGCCCGTGATGAACGCACCGAAAGTGAGACTAATCTCAAAGCCAAACAAGACCAACGTGACAGCATCTTCCACACAGTTGAACGGGCCGTATCCGAGGGCCGTTCTTACGATGTAAAAAACCCACAAGATATTGAGAGCGTTGTCGGTCATGTTCGCGAATGGGCAGCTAAAGTGCTCGATATCGCAACATCAGTTAATGACGGCGGCTCAGAGAAACTCAAACAACTCTTTACGGAACTACTTGAGTTGCAAACAGTGTTCAATAGAAAAGATAGCGTTCACCAAACTAAAGTTGCTGAACTAGAGCGTGCCAAAGCCGATCTAGATGATGTTACAGTTCGTATCCGAGCGCTGGAAACAGAAATGAAGCAAGCTCAAAAAGCTGAGAGCAAGCGCGAGAGAAATGTTACAAGAGGTGGCAAGCATTCTCGTCGTGAAGTTGAGCCCGTTAAGATGAAAGGCGTACGCGGTTTCTTGGCGAGACTCGTTGATTCACTGGCTGATACTACTAATGAATCCACCCAAACCACCGTTGTTAGTATGAGGGCAGAAGCATGAGCCAGGTACCTGACGGCTTAGCCACAGTGCTCCATTTTGAACGTGCACAGGTAGAAGATGTTAACCCAGACATCAGAAATAACTGTCTAGCTTTGGGCTTTGATGTCGATTATTTAAAACTCGCCCCAATTCCTGTCGTAGAAGCTGCTATCGACTTTGCTCACCAAACCTTGAAAAGTGCTATCGAAGAATATTATAAAGATCCTGAGGCAACAACTACACCTGCATCTCAAATTACAGAGCGATTTTTACAGCACGTCAAAGAAGTTCAACCTACTGTAGATGGTGCGATTGTAGACACTGCAATTCGCACCGTTACTTGGGACGAATCCACGACGACAATGCATGAAAAGCAAGCCGAAGCGATTGCGAGCCTGTATATGTCCGGCGCACAACTAGCGATTACCGAAGCCATGCACGCCCTAAAAGGCTCTAACCCAAAACGCCTAGAGAAAGCTCGCACGATATTTGCAGCACAGGGTATTATGTTTGACGGTCCACTAACTCCAAATAATGCCGAGCAACAAGTTGTACAACAGATTCAAGAATCGAGCAATCGTGGACGCATGGCTGCAGTCGGCATCGTGTCAGCGGCCTTGCTTATTGGAACGGCAGGGCAGGCTGCCGCTGCGGAAAAGCCCTCACCAAATGGCAATAATCAAACAGCTGTTGTAGTTGAAGCAAATCCAGACGGCAGCATAGTTGATAAAAGCCCAACTTCACCTCAAGATTCGCAAGCTACGACAAATCAAAGTTCTGAACAAGCTCCTACTCCAGCAGACCCTGTAACGGATCCAAGCAGTGTTCCATCTGTCGGCAGCACGCCCGATACGCAATCTAGTACAAACCCTAAGACCGTAAAGCCCGAACAAACAACGCCCGACACCATCCAAAAAGTACCGCTTCCTTACATTCAAACTAATCCTCCGTCAAACACGATTGATAAAGTGCCCTTGCCCTATAACTCATCTGAACCCCCTAAAGAAGTGCCTTTACCTTATATTCTAACGACGCCAACAATTCCAGAGCAACCAACGTCCCCTGTAACTCCAGAATCACCCGCACCTGAAACGGCACCGCTAGTGCTTGGAGAACCTGATCAAGCAGCAACTGCAGCGCAGAACACCGCGGAAGCTCAGACAGTCGTCCCAACACTGTCTACTAACTTAGACGCTGCACTCGGCAGAATCCAAAAAGCAATCCAGACGGGAAGTTTAAACCAATTAGCCGTTGGCCCGAATGATGTATTCGCCTCACCCGATCCAGCACACCCCAAAAACGTACTAAAAATGCCAATGACTAGAGACCAAAAAGCACAGCTTGAAGCGCAAGATTCGCTGATGCAAGGCGTATTGGCGAATGACCCAGAAGTCATGCAAGTGGTGTCAGATTATTTCGCCGCACATCCATTGTCAGGTACGCTTGGCGAAGCGATTAGCAAGGCTGTTGACGTACCACTTGCCAAGCCACACGAAGCAGATTTAAACGCTCAGCAAAAAATTAACTTGCTGATGATGATGAATGCTATGTCGTCACCGCTCATAGCTAGCGCAACGGGAGTAGTTCATAATGCCGACCAAGCATACGCCGCCGCCCAGCTCGCAGCCTATAACAGAGCGCATCAAGTCGTAGCACAGCCCGAAACTGTCACGACAAGCACAGACAGGTACAGCCTCTTGGTGCCTAAAATAAATGATAAGCAAAAAGTAATCGACGGCATAAACGCTTACATCTTAAAAGTATCGCCCGATTCACCCATGGTCGGCATGGGAGAATACCTTTACGATGGCTTTACTAAATGGGGCTTAAGCCCCGCGGTTGGCACTGTATCAGCTCAAATGGAAAGCCAACTATGTAGCGATAAAGGTTCAGTATGTGTAACGCATCAGACGTTCAACCCGTGGAACCGTGAGTGCCCAACTGATAAGCCTAACATTGCCTATACAGACGGTACGAGTGGGTATCATCACCATGCGTGCGCCTACCTTTCCTTTAAGGATGCACTCTTACGCGATGATTTTACCGGCCCCCAAGCTGCAGGCCAGGGTTACGATAGCTTCCCACAATATGTCCACCGTAAGTATATTCTTAAGGGGAAGACAACCGTTGAAGCGATGCTTACTTCTTTCACACCAATTTCCGAGGATGGTAAAAAGGCACACGCCGCTCTTATCAAGGGCTACCAACATGAACTAGACAAGCTGTATGCGCTCATTGGTGACGGTATAAGCTTTACATCTACTAAAACTAGCTCGCATTCGACAAAAGTGAAGTCTCAGAGTGAATCTCGTACCCCTTCGACTAGCGCTTCCAGCGGATCATCGAAAGTTAGCTTTACAATGGCCCACGGCCTCCCGTACCAAGCCCAAGTCGACCCTAAATGGAATTGGATGAGCTATAACTGGCCAGGAGCGGTTAATAGACACTATACGATTGGTTCAAGCGCGTGCTTACCAAGCACCGAAGCTAACATTGCCACAGTGTTTGGCAAACCGTTGAGTATCGTTGATTCTGCGCGATGGAATCAGAACAATGGCTTCCGCGTACCGGACCATGGTACAGCTGATGAATCATGGTATGCCTTTGCTAAAAAGTATAACTTAGAAATAGGAAGAGTCGCCTTGAATAGTCAAGCTTTCAAGGATATATTGGCTGAGAATACTGATCCAAGCCATCCAGTTGTCCAAATTGCCGTGTCGGGTCAGGATTACAATCCAAACACGCCAGCAACTAGTGCCGGTCACTGGTTTGATGTGACAAACGTTGATTCGAACGATAAGTTCCAAATTCTAGACTCATTTAAACCAGGCAACTCTAATCGAGATTTCACGTTTAGCCAACTCGATGATAATGGACCGCGTGTTGCTTTTGTTTTGCGAACGAAATCATTGCCGAGCAATCCGGCGGTTGCACGCCACTATCAACGACGTGGCTAAGTAATCCTTTGAGTAAACCAAGCGTCTGGTAGAATAAACCAATATGACACATTGGCTACTAGTTTCCTCGGCAGACAACTTTGAGACTTCGCGAGCTCGGGGTTTTGATATTGCCGGCATGAAAAATCGTTGGCGGAAAGCCGCCGAGGAAATCGAGGCAGGCGATACAGTCTTCTTCTACCTAACAGGCGTGAAGGCCATTGGAGGGGAAGCCAAAGTTGTGGGACCGAGCTATTTTGATGAAACTAAAGTTTGGGAATCTACGAAGCCCGGTGAAGCATATCCCTGGCGTTTCCCAATAGAATTAGTAAAAGCTCGCGACTCCCAAAACTATTTGCCCGTCGTTGATTTCTTGGATAATTACGAAAATGCCCGCAAATGGCCGGCCAAGAATTGGACCTTAGCGTTTCAAGGTAATGTGCATCGCTTGAACGATCACGAACACAAACTCATCCACGAACTCCTCTAAATCTGGTACAATCTAACAGATATGACTGCACAAGAAATTCGCGCCGCCTATTTTGATTTTTTCACAGCTCGGGACCACAAAGTTATCCCACGCGCGCTTTTGATACCGCAAAACGACCCGACCACACTTTTTACGGGTAGTGGCATGCAGCCGCTGATCCCGTTCTTGCTCGGCGAAACACACGCCGAAGGCACGCGACTTGTCGATAGCCAGACGTGTTTTCGTGCCCAAGACGTTGACGAAGTTGGAGATAATCGCCACACCACATTTTTTGAAATGATGGGCAACTGGAGTCTTGGTGATTACTTCAAGGCCGAGCAACTGCCATGGTTTTTTGAATTCTTGACCGATGTTGTGGGTCTCGACCCGCAAAAGATTTATGTAACTTGTTTCATTGGCGACGAAGCCAATGCTATACCGCGCGACACTGAGTCAGCTGATATTTGGACCAAACTATTTGAAGCTAAAAACATCGATACTAAAAAGGTCGATATAGGTTCGGAAGAAAACGGCGGTAAAGTTGGCACGCAAGGTGGCCGAATCTTCTATTACGATGCTAGCAAAAACTGGTGGTGCCGCGCTGGGAAAATTGGCGACATGCCGGCTGGTGAACCGGGTGGACCGGACAGCGAAGTCTTTTACGAGTTTGATTTTATTGAGCATAACCCGACATATGGCGAGCTTTGCCACCCCAACTGTGACTGCGGACGTTACATGGAAATCGGCAACAGCGTCTTTATGGAATATATTAAAACGGCAACTGGTTTTGAGAAGTTACCAAAGCAAAATGTCGACTTTGGTGGTGGCTTGGAGCGCATATCCGCCGCGCAGATAAATAGCCCCGATGTGTTCAAAATCAGCATTCTCAAACCAATTATCGACAAACTTGAAGCGATTTCTGGCAAGTCCTACGATAGTCACACTGAAAGCATGCGCGTGATTGCCGATCACTTGCGGGCCGCAACGTTCCTAGCTGTAGACGGGGTCGTGCCAAGCAACAAAGAGCAGGGCTACGTCATGCGTCGACTATTGCGACGTGCGATTCGCTTTGCATTTGATCTTGGTATCGAGCAGAACTTCCTCGAGCAGATCGTTCCCATTATTGCTGACCTGTATCACAACGACTTCCCCGAAGTAGCCGCCAACCGCGAAAAAGTCATCGAGGTACTCGTCCGCGAAGAAAAAGTCTTCCGCCAAACCCTGCGTAAGGGCATTCATGAATTTAATAAACTTGCTGGAACAGAACTGTCGGGTGAAGTTGTCTTCAAACTTTACGATACGTATGGGTTCCCCGTAGAGCTTACGTACGAAGAGGCGTTCAAACAGAACGTAAATGTAACCGATGCAACCAAAGCTGAATTTGACCGACTTATGCTAGAACAGCGCCAACGTTCACAAACCGCCACGAAAGGTGTCTTTAAGGGCGGTCTAGGCGGTCAGACGGAGCAGCACAAGAAATACCACACAGCCACCCACCTAATGTATCAAGCATTGCGAGACGTATTGGGTGATCACGTGATTCAGCGTGGCTCAAACATTACCGAAGAGCGCTTACGGTTCGATTTTAGCCACCCCGAAAAGGTCACCCCGGAACAGCTTAAACAAGTCGAAGCTATCGTCAACGAACAGATTAATAAAGATCTTAAAGTGTCATTCCAAGAATATCCGACAAAAGTCGCGCGCGAAGACATGGGTGCCTTGGGTCAGTTTGGTGACCGCTACGGCGATACCGTCAAAGTCTATAAAATGATTGCCGACGGTGCCGACAAACCATTTAGTTTCGAAATCTGCGGCGGCCCGCATGTCGACCACACTTTACAACTAGTGGAAGATAACAAACACTTCAAAATACTCAAAGAAGAATCCTCAAGCGCTGGCATCCGAAGAATCAAAGCCATATTGCAGTAAATCGTTTAGCTAAAATTTGGGGCAGAAAGTTGCTCGATAGCTTTTGCGACGATGCTGTCAGAATCTAACTTGGTAGTACTAGCTAAAAGCGCTAATTCATCCTTGTCCAAATCGTCGCTCCATAGGTCCAAGAACACGACCGGTCTTTCATTTACTCCGACATTATAGTTGTAGCGGAACTGTTGAATGACTTCGCCTTCGAGCAATGACAAAGTACCTAGCGCACTCAATAGAATCCTATTCTTTTGGGGATTAGTTTTTTGAAGGACTTCTAACTGCACACCATATTCGCTCATATATATACCGTCGGTCTCAGGGATATAGCTCATGAGTATATCGCCACCCAAGTATCGACTGGCTCGATCGCGACGACCGGCAACAGGCGCGAGACACTTGCTTAATAGAACCATTGCCGCATGTACAGAATATTGATTTCGAGGATGCGCTAGTTCAGCGATATTTTTGTCGCCGGTTAAGTTGGCAATCTCGTGTAGCACCTGCCCGAAATCAATCTCAGAGTGACCATCATCAACTTTGTCGCGTGCATTTAACACATAAGCATTGGCAACACCTTCACCCAACATCTGCGTATTTGAAGGGGTCGAAATAATAAGTGGCCGACCGGAGTGGCTTGGCAAGGGCAAAACTGCGAAAAAATCATAGATTGGCATCGAGTCGGCCTCTCCAAATGACCTCTCCCCTCGGATTACGATACTGGGATTAACAACTTGCGCTGAAGTGCGTTGCAGTGATTGAACGATGGCGATGTCTTTGAATTCGTCACGTAGTTTGTGGGGTGTGACAGTTAATGCCATGTCCAGCGCAAATTCAGTCAGTAAGTCCTGTACGCCGGCATGATCCTGCGGCGACAAGTCAACTTCGTGACTGTAGCTATTCATTGATGGTCGTGGTGCCAAGGGTGACATAAGCATAATTATAACACAATAATGATAAATAAACAATAGAACTATGCCAGAATATGGTCATTTTGTGCTATGCTAAAAAGGTATAACCAAAACAAAAATCAGTATGAAAAAACAGGGTACAGCGCACGGGGCGCCTAAAAAGTTGCAGGCTATTCAAACGAGCCGGCACTTGCATGTCGCGCATCGCCGTCACACTGGGCACGTTTTGCCCAAACGAAACACATCGTATGCTGTTTTAGCGATGATTTTACTCTGTGTGGGCGTCTTGTTACTCCATTGGACTCGAATGGTTACCGCCGATAGCAGCTCATACGTCGTTCATGCCAGCGTACCGGGTCCACCCCCATCTGCTCCGGCCACGATTGATATGCCACTCAACGGGGCGGCATATACATCCGTTCCGATTACGCTGAACGGAACATGCCCGGTTGGAACCTACGTAGATATCCTTAGAAACGGTTTCAGTAGCGGTATCGCGCTCTGTGATGCATCGGGCAATTATCAGATACAAATCGATCTGTTTGGTGGCGTGAATCAGCTCGTGGCACGTGATTATAGCTTTACTGATCAAGCCGGCCCTGATTCGGGCATTACAACCGTTACGTACACCCCGCCCGGCGGTAGTACGGGCGGCGGAACATCTGCTGGTGGCGTCTCCACCGGGCAGCCCTACGTTCCTGGTACTAGTACCGGTATCGCTGAGCCATTACTCCTCAAGGCAAACTATAATTTCCTCGGCTATTACATCGGTCAACCAGCCAGTTGGCAGGTTCGCATAGAAGGTGGATCAGCCCCCTATGCGATTAGTGTTGATTGGGGTGACGGCAAAACGCAGCTGTACAGCGTAAAAGATCCAAGTGAACTGAGCCTGCAACACGTCTACGGCAAAACGGGCGGCTACCACGGTAGCTACCCTGTTAAAATAACCGCCACCGACGTTGATGGCAGCCATACCTACGTACAGCTACTGGCGATTATTAGCAATCGTCCCAAAACTGTCTTGTCTGGCACTGCTACGGGCGGTTCAGGTTTAGGTGGCAGCAACTGGTTCGCCCAATTCAGCGTCACGAGAACAGTGACGTATATCTGGTCAACCTACGGCATTATCCTTTTGATGCTTATCAGTTTCTGGCTCGGTGAACGGCGTGAATTATTTGTCGTGCGGTATAAGCAGGCTCGGCATCGCCACCACGCTTAAAAGCCACGGCTCAGCCAAGTTACAGCCAAAGTTTCACGGCTTCAGCGCGGTTTCAGAGAGGTTTTCTATGCTAAAATAATGGATATGCTTGAATCTATTAAAAGCGTTGGCTCTAAAGTCACGCGCCAGGCCAAAGTTGGCGCCAGCAAGGCTAGTACCAAGGTTCGCGAGCGCGCTGGCAAGAAGGCTAAGGGCGATGAATATCTCGTGGCATTGGATATCGGTACCGAATTTGTGAAGGCCTTGATTGGCAAGGTTGGTGAAGGCGGCAACATGGAAATCATAGGTGTTGGCCGAGCGCATCAAAGTCTAACCGATATGCAAGCTGGAGCTATCTCTGATATTGCTGGCGTCGTCGAAAACTGTGACAAGGCGCTGAGCGAAGCCGAAGCCCAAGCTAATGTCAGTGTACGCACCGCGATTATTGGTATCGCTGGCGAGCTCGTCAAAGGCACTACCACCACTGTTCGCGTGGTCCGTAAACAGTCTTCCACCCCGATTGACATCACTGAAATGCAGAAAATTATCAATCTAGTCCAGAACCGTGCCGAAACCAAGGCCAAGCAACAGCTCGCGTGGGAATTAGGCGGCAAAGAAGTCGATGTTCGGCTCGTGAACAGCGCACTTGTAAGTATCGAAATCGACAGCTATCCCGTGACCAATCCAATTGGGTTTCAAGGTAAAGACGTAGTCGTTCAGCTGTATACCGCTTTCGCGCCTATGATTCACATTGGAGCGCTCGAAAAGACGGCTCAAGAGCTTGATCTTGATCTGTTGGCAGTAGCGGCCGAACCGTTCGCGGTGGCACGTGCCGTGATTGGAAACAATCCAAACCAGAACCTAAGTGCTATCTTGATGGACGTTGGTGGTGGCACGACCGATATTGCCGTGGTTAACGACGGTGGTGTGCAAGGTACCAAGATGTTTGGTATCGGTGGCCGAGCCTATACCCGTTCCGTAGAACGTGATCTCGGCGTCGAATTTGAACAGGCAGAGGAACTGAAGGTTGGTTTGAGCACCAATCAGGCACCGACACAGAAACGACCAGCCATCGAAAAGGCCCTCAGCAAGACCGCCGACGTCTGGATTGGCGGCATTGAGCTCGCCTTAGGAGAATTTACCAAGCTCGATCACTTGCCACACCGAATTTTCCTGTGTGGTGGTGGTTCATCACTCGATCTGTTAACGGACCGTTTAGAGCAGACTGAGTGGTACAAGACGTTACCGTTTACCCGTAAACCAAGCGTTCATCACATCCGCCCCGACCAGGTCGCCGGCATTAAGGATTTGAGCGGTAAAGTCACTGACCATACCTTTATTACGGCCATGGGATTGTTGCGTGTCGGCATGGATACGTTGCAATTTAGTAAAAGCTCCGGTGGTATCCGCGATAAAATTGATAAAATGTTAAGTATCTAAACGTTAAGAACATATGGCAACACCTCCCAAAGACACAATTTACATCGACATCGATGACGAAATAACGACTATCATCGATAAGTTGCGTGCCAGCGATTCTAAAGTGGTTGCCTTAGTGCTACCGAAACGAGCCACGGTGCTACAGAGTATCGTCAATATGAAGCTTCTCAAGCGTGCTTCGGACGATTCTAAGAAGAATGTCGTGCTTATTACGACCGAGGCCGGTTTACTGCCGTTGGCCGGTGCTAGCGGCATGTACGTGGCTAACACGCTGACATCTAAGCCCGAGATTCCTACGCCACCAGAGAATGACGAAGGCGAAGAGACTGTTGACGAAGATGAGCCAGATGATACCGGCATTGCAAAAGAAGTAACTGCCGCTACGGCGGGTGCCGTCGCCGTTGGTGCTTTGGCTGGCCTGCCTCCTAAGGATGACGTGGAAACCGTTGAGCTCGATGATGAAGATGGTTTGGGCGCTGATGATGCCGCCGAAGTTGCCGCGGCCACCGCAGTCGTTGCCAAAAAACCCAAAAAAGACAATAAGCTTCACGTACCTAACTTCGAGCGCTTCCGTCTGTGGCTTATCATCGGTGGCGCGCTGTTAGTCATGGCAATTATCGGCATGGTTGTCGCTATGAAAGTCCTACCAAAAGCCACAATTGACATTAAAACCGACGCCACAAACCTAAACGCTAGTCTGACCTTGAATTTATCAACTACCGCTACAGCTGTCGACGTTGCAACTAATACGCTTCCAGCTAAAGCCGTTACGCAGCAAAAAACCTACACTCAACAAGCCAACGCTACGGGGCAAAAGAACAACGGTACGAAAGCTACGGGTAAAGTCACACTCTCACTTGATAACTGTTCGACTTCACAAGTCACCATCCCAGCTGGCGCGGGAGTGAGTAGCAATAGTTTGACATATATAACGCAACAATCAGTAACTTTGAATGCAGTTGTCATCGGAGGTCACTGTCAAAATAGTACGCATCCGGCCGATTCGACAGGAACGGTTGATGTTGTATCGCAAAGTGCTGGTTCTAAATATAATATTGCAGCATCACCGTTCACGACAGGAAATGCAAACGTCTCAGGAAGCGGAACGGCCATGACAGGTGGGACTGACAACATCGTTCAAATAGTTAGCCAATCAGATATCGATAACGCGAAGGCAAAAATTAATACCAGCGATCCTTCTGTTAAGCAGGCTCTAACTACGCAATTATCCCAAGCCGGTTACTACCCAATGCCCGTAACATTCACTGCAGGCACGCCAACTACTACGACGAGCGCTAATGTTGGTGATGCTGCCAGTAGTGTCACGGTTACCGAGGTCGTAACGTATGGTATGTTCGGGGTTCACGAAGCTGATTTGAAAGTTTTAGTGGCTAATAGCGTTAAAGGTCAGATGGATACGAGCAAGCAAGTAATCTTAGATACCGGTTTAAGCACGGCGACGTACAACTTGCAGGCTTCAACTGATAAAACGGCACAAATTGCTATGCAAACCGTGGTCACAGTTGGGCCACACCTAAACGAAGCCGAGATTAAGCAACAAGCGGCTGGCAAGAAGAGCGGCGACGCGGTTTCGGCCATCAGCTCAAATCCTGGCGTGACCTCAGTAACGGTCAAACTAAGTCCATTCTTTGTCAGCAGCATCCCAGCTAATACGAGTAAAATTACTGTTATTATCGAGAAACCGACTAAAACTGCGAGTACGAGTAGCAACAATGCGAACACCAACCCCTAACATAACACTGCGTATAACAGGGGTGGATTTACACGTAGGAGCAATCGTATGAGTAATATACTAGCCCTCGATATTGGTGACAAGCGCGTTGGCGTGGCGATTGCCAGTACTGAGGCTCGCATGCCTCGACCACTTCTAACGATTGATAATAACGACGCGATTTTTGACGCGCTGACCAGTTTGTTTGAGCAAGAATCAATTGAGACAATCGTGGCTGGCTTGCCGCGCGGTCTTGATGGTCAGCACACCGAGCAAACACGGCACGCCGAAGCTTTCGTAGCTGCGTTAAAAACCCACACGTCATTAGCTGTCCATTTCCAAGACGAAGCATTGACTTCTAAAGCTGCCGAAACAGAGCTTGACGCTGCCGGTAAGCCCTATACTCGCGGCGATATTGACGCTCTAGCTGCCTGCTATATACTGACTGATTACTTGAGTGAACATCGCCTGCTAACGGGGGAGAATGCTTAAGATGGCCTACAAGCACCCGCACCGTAAGCGTACTTCGCGCGTACCACGTCGTGTCATTCTTGTTCTTGGCGTTCTGCTAGCCTTAGCCTTGGTTGGAGTGTTTGCGGTACATCATGTCTATAACGCGCGGCTTGACCCGGTGAGCACGAGCCAAGAAACACAAATTTTCAGCGTCAAGCAGGGCAGCTCAGTTAAAGAGATCGCCAATAATTTGCAGGATGACAAACTCATCCGCAGTGCTTGGGCCATGGAGCTCTATGTCCACAGCAAAGAACTCGGAAGTAGTTTACAAGCCGGAACCTATGCCCTGTCGCCAAGTGACGGTACGGTCAAGATTGTTAAAACCCTAACGAAAGGAGTGGTCGCCACGAATTTAGTTACTATTTTACCCGGACAACGGATAGATCAAATTAGAACCAGTCTCATTAACGATGGCTTTAGTCCGACTAGTGTTGATGCGGCCTTGCAGCCCTCTCAATACGCCGAATTACCAATTATGGCGTTCAAACCCACCAGTGTTAATACATTAGAAGGCTTGTTGTGGCCCGACTCATTCCAAAAGACGGCTGATACCGATCCGTCAGTGATAATTCGCGAGTCATTGACCGAAATGGGCCAAAACATCACCGCTGACGTCCAAGCGGCGTTTGCTACCGAGGGGCTGAACACCTACCAAGGTATTACGCTCACCTCAATCGTCACGCAAGAAGTCAGCAAACCATCTGATCAGGCGCAAGTTGCTCAAGTATTCCTCTCTCGCCTAAAACAAGGCATGATGCTTGG
Source organism: Saccharimonadales bacterium (SeqCode) (assembly GCA_038237095.1). GTDB lineage: Bacteria > Patescibacteriota > Saccharimonadia > Saccharimonadales > UBA4665 > JAJXTN01. The sequence goes on from JBBRZB010000017.1 coordinate 20,681, forward strand.
ATCCGATGTGACTGCCAATTATGGTGCGGTAGTAGCAGGTAAAAGCCCTGATTTAAGCTATGATTCACCGTATAACACCTTAATACACACGGGCTTACCACCTACACCAATTAGCACGATTACCAAAAACGCCCTGGTCGCGACCACCAGTCCGGCAGCTACTAATTGGCTCTATTTCGTAACGGGCGACGATGGTACCACCTATTTCTCGACTAATTTACAAGATCACCAAGCCTACACGCAAAAATACTGTCATAAACTCTGCGGCCAATAGTCGTTAACAGGGGTCAAGGTATCGCCAAACCTTGCTCTTAAGGCCCATTTTTGTTACAATCGTTCGGTAACTAGCTCAAATAGGGCTAATTACGCTTACCACCAATACAGTAAAAGTCATGAGGTGATGATCTTTTTTAAGGATCAAAGCCAAGGAGACTCATAAGTATTAGTACTTCAATTCAGTCAACCGTTGTTGCTCGCTTGGGCGTGTCAAAGACACTCCGCGAATCTAAGCTGTATAAACGAACACAGCTTAAACTGCGTCGTAAGACGATTCGCAAGCGCACCATTCGATTTAGTTTATTAGCTGCCAACGTTATTGTTTTGGCCGCAGTTGTTATTTTTGTTCTTCAAAATCCTTCAAACTCGAACGTCACCAAGACTTCTGCTCTAAGTAGTGGTCAGCCAGCTGCTGTGGTAAACCCACTCGACCAATTATCATCTGCTGACATTGCTTTAACCGTGGCTCGTATGAGTAGTTTACCGGAAGCGACAGCCGTTAGTAACCAGGCTGAATCACAAGCCGCCGTTCTAGCCAGTGCCACCAGTAGTGGTAACGTGCTTGATAAGCCACAAGTAGTGGCGACGGCACTCAAATCTCGCGCTGACATTAAGACCTATGTTGCCAAGGCTGGTGATTCACTTTCAAGCCTAGCGACACAATTTGGTGTGACATCCAATAGTATTCGTTGGTCAAATGGCCTGACCTCAGACACTGTCGCCGCCGGTACCAAGCTGGTAATTCCTCCTGTGAACGGGATTGTTTACACCGTAAAATCGGGTGACACGGCAGACACACTAGCCTCTAAGTTTACAGCCAATAAGGATAAGATTATTGCCTATAACGACGCCGAGATTACAGGCCTTAAAGTCGGTGAACAGATAATTATCCCTGATGCTACCCAACAAGCTCCCGCCGTTGTCGCCGCAGTCAGTTATGGATTGTCATGGGGCGGTAGCGCAAGCTATGGATCGAACGGCTATGACCCCGGTTGGTGCACCTGGTACGTAGCCAGTCGCCGCGCTGAACTTGGTCACCCTGTACCTTCCAACCTCGGTAATGCCTACACGTGGGCAATCCGAGCCGCTGGTTTTGGTATGTCAGTCGGTAGCACGCCCCAGAATGGTGCTGTCCTGGTCAACCAAGGCGGAGACCACGTTGCTATCGTAGAACAGGTAAACGATGATGGTAGTTTCTGGATTTCCGAAATGAACTCCTATGGTCAGGTTTCGGCTACCAATAATACGCCAACCGGTGGCTTGTACCGTGTCGACTGGAAGGTCGTTCCGGCTGCTAGCGCAGGTCGTTACCGCTACATTTATTAACGTTTTTTATAAGAGAAGTTTCAGATTGAGCGACTAGTTCGCTATGCTATACATAGTATGAGTTTTGTTGACAAGGTAAATGTAACTGTTTTAGCGGGCAATGGCGGCAACGGCAAGCTTAGTTTTCGTCATGAAAAATTTATTTCGATGGGTGGTCCTGACGGTGGTGATGGCGGA
>JBBRZB010000018.1:0-20064 GCA_038237095.1 Saccharimonadales bacterium (SeqCode)
GACGTTTCTGAACTGTGTAGCCTTGTTCGTTGATACAGAGCCTCACATCTTTATGTGACTTGACAGCAAGTGCCATATCGAACATATGCGTAACCTTGGTGAAGTTCAAGGAATCAGGCTCAAAGAAACGATTTGAATCAATAATGTAGCCGTGTTTGAACTTTCCAAGAAATTCACCGTCTTCAATAGCACGTCTATTACCTCTGTTCACTGCGTCACTAAGGCCTTCGGAGTATTCCTTCGCCATGACGAACGTTATGCCTAGTAACATTTTCCCTGCGGGTGTGTTCTCGAAGGTAAAGGTAGCAAATTTTAGGTCGCGGATAAGACCTCGGTCAACAAAATCAATAATCACACCAGCTTCTTTCATGTTGCGTGAAAGACGGTCAGGGTGCCACGCAATTACACCGTCGATACGTCCTAGTTCTATGTCGCGTATCATAGCCTTAAATTGTTCGCGAGTATCAGCTATTTTGGCCGACCAGCTTTCCTGATACACCTTGACGACGTTTAAGGGGTTTGACTCGTCGGCAGACACAACCCTCTCCATGCAGTCGCGTATCTGGTCTGGGATAGAGGACGATTGCTTATCCTCGCTTGTTGTCGACTTCCTTGCGTATAAAGCGTATCGAACAGTGCCTGTATCGACATCGCTAGGCTGTTTAGGCTGACCTGCTCTTAGGAGTTCGAGTAGTTTTTGACGCTCGTTAATTTCTTCCATACATATGATTATATAACCTATTACTAATAGTTAGAGCTACTTCACGCTATAGAATAATCTTCACACCTTCCTTGACTAAAAAGGGCTTTCTCGGGCTTATCTCCTCTGATAGATAAGCATCCAAGATTGAAATTAAGTTTATAAAGAGCTGTGGGCTTAGCTGGTCTTCCACACTGTGTCTTTCTTGACCAGTGAAGCGTATTAGGGTCTTCACCTCCCAAAAGTTTTCAGTGCGATAGTTTTATTGGTTCGCCAAGGCTTGCAAGGATCAAAATAGACTCCATGCAAAGAACCTCATCTGAAAGGTCTTTTGGTTGGAGTCTATATTACTTATTATACTTGCCAAAAGCACAAGCTACAAGCCAAGACATGTGTTTTTGTTACAACAACGTATCAGCAAAAAATTCTTGCACTGTAGTTTATAAGTAATTTATCCTGAAAGATGAACGAGAACTGTTACACATTTACCCTCTGGAACGCACTAGGAGCGTCTAGGACATGCTGGAAAGCATATGATGACACATAGTGCTACAGTCAATGGCAAAGACGTAAATATAATCTCGTCAGAACATGCGTAGGCTTTTGTGTACCGCCTGAAACGAACTTAGAGCTTGTAGGGCACCATTAAGATGTTACGATGGAAGATATGGCACTATTGATGATACTACTACTGGTCATATTTCTTCTCGCAATGCTTACTAATAGGAGTGGAGAGCATACTCCGCCGAAAAGCACAGGGCAACAACAATCGGACGAACTGATTAGCGTCATATTGCCAACAATCACTCACGACAATTAGGAACTTTACAAAGAGTTATAAGCCCTTGAATAAATCGTGGATGTCTACTTTTAAATTCATTGCAATTTTGCTTAGTGTTCCCATCCTAGCCCAACGCTTACCAGTTTCTATGTAGGCAATGGCCACAACGCTCATACCCGTTAACTCAGCTAATTGTTGCTGTGTAACACCTCGGCTCTTTCGGACCTCTGCGACACGCCTACCAAAGATTTTCATTAGCTTTTGCTCATTCATATCACAAGCGTAAGAATAATGAGCCTATAGTGACATAAACCAACTGTTTATCTTTTGTGCTAATGTGTGAAATCTGCTACATTTACAGTAAATATTAAGCAAGGAGTGCATTCGATGTCCAATAAGGAAAAAGACGGTAACTGGTTCAAAAGACACAAGATACTAACCGTAATTCTGGCCTTAATTGCAATTGGGGTGATTGTCAGTGCTACAGGTGGTAGCAAGTCTAGTACTTCTAATAGCTCTAGTACTGGCGGTAGTAAAACTAGTAGTGGCGAAAAGACATATAAGTTTACTGACCGTGCAGACAAACAGCCCAAGGACGTAGAAATATTGCCCGGCGAAACAGCAACCGTAAGCGGAGTTAAGATGACTCTATCGGGCGTAGAATACAAGACCGCTGTAAGCGACTATGAAAAAGCAGATGACGGTAAAACCTACGTTGTTGCTGACGTTACGCTTGAGAACACTACTAATAAGACAGAATCCTATAACTCATTGAATTTCCGTATGCAGACCGCCGGTGGTCAGGTGCTAGATAGTACTTTTGCTACCGTTCCTAGTCCTTTAAATTCTGGAGACATTGTAGCTGGTGGGAAGGTCACTGGTAAGGTGGTCTTCGAAGTACCTGTAGAAGAAGGACATCAGTACGTTATCTGGAAGCCAGGTTCTTACAATGCGGATCGTGCTATTGTTCAAGTTAAGTAGATAACTACTCAGTTATAGTAACTAGGCGGCAACATAAGCCGCCTTTTTGCTTGGGAACAGCCTATCTAGGACTTAAAACCTGATTATTGTATAATATTTATATTAACAGGGGTGGGCGAAAAGAACACTAGCACTTGACAGGCACTGCTGTCGCTTAGAAATGACCCTCACCCCTGTTAATGACTGACGTAGAATACACAATGTGCGACACAACTATAAGTACTTATTGGTTGCTGATAGCACGGTGAATCCTGCGTAAGGATCATTCGGGTCTTGCGGTTTAGCAACCTCGTCAAAAGTTAGTGTCGATAGTTTTATGGTTACTTTGCTCTCGTCTAGCTTGACTACGAAAGGCACGATGTTATTCATGTCAGGTAAGTGTAACGTTCTGTTCGGTATTTTGTCGAACTGGTCACTACTTCTAGTAAATATGTATACATCGAAACCGTTGAAGCCAAGTCTATGCACTCCGACGTTTAGTTGCACTTGTCGCTCATTCTCCATGTCCCACTTGAAGTTGAAGTTAAGGTTAATTCCTTTGGGAACGGCTAGAATATCAAGCACGCTGAACTTTTGTCCCACATTTCGCTCAATCGGAACATCTGTTACACGTTCCGCTTTTACTACATCGTCTGCCGTCATCTCACGACTTAGCAGAGTGCCTAGATGTTTTACGGTTTTCAGGTCTTTCAGTGGTATGCCAGCATGGTCTTTGTCGTAGTTAATACTGCGTGTCCCGTCCTTGAGTTTAGTGTGCGACTGACCGCTGGCGTGAATGGTTGTATGTTCAATTTCGGCGGGCATGTCGATGTCTTCATAATTAATATCAAAGGTGTCGCCTGTGATTGCAATATTGCCCACAGTGCCACCAGTTGAGTGTTTGCCAGGCTGCATTTGCAACATCAGGCTCTCATCTGATTTCTGTTGCCACAACCGACAAAACAAATAGGTTTTCGAGCCTTCTTTGATGAAAATACGGTAATACGGTGGTTTTGTCATAGCCTAAATTATACGTTAATAACGGCTTCTATAGCCGAGTTAGTAAATAATTTTCATAGCAGTCAGTTGTGGCTCGACTAATCTAGGTACGCTCAAAGTCGGGTCATCAATAATCCGTGAGAAAAGTTTGAGAAGATTCTGTTCAGTTGCACCAAATAGGACTTATCCACAATGGATAAGTCTTTTTTGTTGCCCAACCATGACTACTAACTAAAAAGGAGAATGTTAAACCAACTTTACATATTAATGCTATACTACGTATTATGGCAACGCGTGAGAAAGTTATAAATAGCGTTGAGAAATATCGTAAAAAAGCTGGGATGACACAGGAAGAATTAAGCAAAATGGTGGGCGTAACCAGGCAGACGATTATCTCGATAGAAAAAGGCAATTACGTGCCCTCGGTACTACTCGCGCTTAAAATAAGCCAGCAGTTTAATATTCCGTTGGAAATGGTATTTCAATATGAAAAATAGATTCCCCTTAGCATCTGAAAGCCTATTGGGTGTTGCCATTGTCGTGGCTTTAGTACTACTTATTAATCCATTCAACATACTAATGACTTCAGTTGCGACACTAACATTAATCATGCTGCTTGCAGTTACGGTGATAGCTTTCGCAGTATTTATTTGGCGGGAGAAGCCCCAGGATGAACGTGAGGCTTTACACAGTCTTACGGCAGGACGCATCTCCTATCTTGTTGGCGGCGGAGTGCTAGTTATGGCAATCATAGTTCAATCAGTTCAGCATCATCTCGACCTGTGGCTAGCAGTTACCCTGGGAGCAATGGTTATCACTAAGCTAATTGTGAGTGCTTGGGCAAATCGACAATAGATCATTTAAAATGTAAAGTTGACTTTACATTTTGGTTGTCCTACACTGCTTAGTATCATAAAACAACAGGAGGGTATCCTAATGAGTACGAAGAATATGCAGATAGTAATAGCTGTGATAGCGGTAGTCGGTTTTTCGTCGGCTACGGCACTAGTCATACATCATAACGACAAGGTTTCAAACGATCACGCTACGATGATGTCAGATACAATGCACAAAGAGGAAGTCAAAAAAGCTGCAGATGACGCTGCTATGAAACAAAAGGAAACCGACAAAATGGCGCAAGATGCCATGATGCATGAAACAACTAGCACGACTAAGGCTCCGTAGTGTTTCTGCTCTTTGGTGCCTTCATTGCGGGAGTACTCACAGTTTTAGCGCCGTGCGTACTCCCGCTGTTGCCTATAATAATTGGTGGCTCGGTTACAGGAGACAGTAAAGATAGGCGACGACCGTTCTTGATCGCTGGATCACTAGCAATATCATTGATAGTGTTCACGGTGCTTTTAAAAGCTACTACATTACTCATTAACATTCCGCCGGCTGCTATCACCTATTTCTCGGGAGGCATCATCGTAGCTATAGGTCTAGCTACTTTGTTCCCACAAATTTACGCTACTATGATTGCCAAGCTTGGCATCGAGCACCGTGCTCAGCGATTTCTAGGAGCAGGTACTAGTAATCGTAGCGAATGGATTGGCCCAATTATTATCGGAGCCGCATTAGGGCCCGTGTTCTCGAGCTGTAGCCCTGTCTACGGATACATCTTGGCTACTGTCTTGCCAGCTCACTTTGCAGTCGCCATGGCATATATCATCGCCTATGTTCTGGGATTGTCACTAATATTGTTAGCTATCGCCTACTACGGCCAGCAGCTAACATCAAGGCTAAAGTTTGCCTCTAACCCAAATGGTTATTTCCAAAAAGGCCTAGCTATACTTTTTATTTTGGTTGGGATTATGATCATTACTGGTACGGGTACAAAAATTCAGGTGTATGTGGCAAACCATTCGCCGTTCAAGTTTGACACCATTAGCTCTAAGCTCATCCCTAAAGCCTCCGACGCTAAAACTATTGATGATTCCAAGCTTTATAACGTGTCTTCTTACAAGGCACCGGAGTTTTCGGGCATTCAAAACTGGATAAACAGCAACCCACTGACGTTGGCACAACTTAAGGGCAAGGTGGTTTTGATTGATTTCTGGACATACACCTGTATTAACTGTATTCGAACCTTGCCCTACGTGCAGGGCTGGTATACACAATATCAGAAGGATGGTCTGGTGGTTATTGGTGTTGAAGCACCAGAATTCGCGTACGAAAAAGTCCCTAGCAATGTTGCCGCTGCCGTAAAGCAAGATGGTATTACGTATCCTATTGCTATCGACGGCGAGCTGGCAACTTGGAATGCCTACCAGAATCAGTACTGGCCGGCCGAGTATCTCATTGACAGAGACGGAAATGTGAGGCGTCAACATTTTGGTGAAGGCGAATACGACCAAACTGAGCAGGCGATTAGAGGACTATTGAAAGAAAAGGGCAATACGAAATTGTCGACGACGCTGGTTGCCTCCACGAACACGCCATCTCCCATAGATCAACATCAGACTCCCGAAACATATCTGGGCACCGATCGAGCTGACGCCTATACGGGATCGCCAGTTTTAGGCTCAAAGTCTACGCAAACCTACAACTTTGCTAATAATATTGGAGCCTCACAATGGAGCCTATCTGGGTCGTGGCAAGTGACGGGGGGGAGCATTACTGCCGGCACGAACGCAAAGATTAGGATTAACGTTTCTGCCAAAAATGTGTACCTCGTTGGCGGTTCACCAAACCCAGTCTCAGTTGACGTCAGGTTTAACGGTCAGCCGATTAGCCAGACGGGCGATCCGGGATCCGACGTCAATAACAGTCAAGTCACGATTCAGCTATCTAATTTATATAAAATAGCGAGTTTTAAAGATTTTAGCAGTGGTGTCATTGAGCTTGATGTACCAAGTGGCGTGAGTCTCAACACATTCACCTTCGGAAATTAAAAGTAAAAGGAGTTCTAGTATGAACATAACAATATATTCCACATCCATCTGCGCCAGCTGTAAGAGCCTTGGCGATTGGCTGCATAAAAACGGTTTTGAATATACTAAGAAGATCACTGACACAGATGAGGCTGTAATGGCCGAGTTTATGTCAATTAACGACGGAATGATTGGTGTGCCATTCACTGTCATCACCAGTGACACTGGCGAGCAGATTAAGATCAGCGGCTACAATTTACGAGCATTTAAGGCAGCACTTAATATATAATACTGGCACTGTGGCTCAATTGGTGTCGTACCACACTATCAAGCAGCTATATCGAGTAACTCCCACCCCCTTACTAAGTAAATTTTCTTGATACGGCATCACTAGTATCTTTCGCCACCTGACAATCTCAACGAAGATAGGGTGTAGATTTTTACTCACTCGCTGCACTAAATAAAGAGCTTCCATTTCGGGAGTTTTTTATTTAATCCTGTGCTAATGAGATTCTTCGATCCTTAAGCGCTTCAGAATCATAATAGCCCAACGTGCTTTCTAGACCACCTGGTTCGAGAACACAGAGGCTACTTATGTATTACAGTAGAACAACTCTCGGATACTGTGGGTGAATTTTATGATTAGGGTAGGGAATTTGCCAAAAAGGCGTTAGAATGACACTAGTATATTATTAAGTATTAAAATAAGGGAGACCAGCCATGGTAACAGGATACTGCGTTAAGTGTAAGGAAAAAGGCGTTGAGTTAACAGGACCAGAAATTAACCAAACTGCAAAAGGTGGTTTCATGGCCAAGGGCAAGCACGCCAAGTGTGGTACTACTGTATGTGCAATGATGTCCAAAGACAATGCTGAAAAAGCAGTCAAAGACGGCGCTACAAAAGCCTACTAAACTTTAGGTTAGGCATACTCTTACTGATGATGCCGAACCAATCTGTAGCCTGTAAAAGCTCCCTTAATTGGGAGCTTTTTATTTACTGTTTAACGGACAGCATATAACGGCTACTTTTGGATACAACACAGCGGTGCAGTCACAATCGATAGTTCGTGTAAAGTTATTTAGTTCGTAGGCTACATCTGTGAGTGAGAGTCTTCCATAGGTTTCAAAAAGAGGCACGCATAGTTGCCTCTTTTTAGTATTTATATTTTTGAATATAAGCTCTCGTTTGAAATGTGTCAACGATGATGCACTACATAAAGAACTCCCTTCCGGGAGTTTTTGTTTGGCCTAAGAGCCTAAGCATTGGCCTCATTAAATCAATAGTAGTTGATATTACTCGTTCCCCGTAGTAATGTTAACCATAAGAGCAATTATAAATATGCAGAAGCTTTACAGATTCTTAATTAAAATAGCTATTCCGTTTTGGATCCTCTTCGTTTTACAAATGGTGTTTTTCGCTAAGCAAGTATCGTTTTATAACGAACATGATTGGCAAGCTCTTGAGTTGATAACCATCATTCTGATGACTATTAACTTGCTGTATGCCTTAGGATGGACCGTTTATATGGTGTATGCAATGCGGCCGGGCAATAAAAATGAGCAGCTTAGACAAATAATTCCTAGTCGCACTATCGCCGCGATGGGGAGAGTATTGCTAGTCTTGCTACTACTAGTTAGCGCTATTGTATTCGTCCATTTTATAGAAACTGCTATGCAAGACTTGCGTGGTGGCACATCAGCCTATACAGGTGACTACTCAGTCCATGCTGAATGGGGTAAAGCCGCCAATCAGCCCGGCTCATACACTTACTACTTGGATGTCCTATCTGCCAATTTGATAGTAACCAAATCATTTCCGATTACTGCCGCACAATTCACAATGATGTCCGGTCAGAATCCACCAAAAAGCCTAAATATTGCGCAACAATACACGCCAGGGTACGACGGTAACGTTACACACGAATGTACTGCTAGTGTTCACATCGTTGTTGTTTACAACAGCGAGCACGTGCTTACACTCCAGAAAATAAATAATTAGCCGCGTAAGGTGCTAAATTCGTTATCCGCGAGTCCATGTTTCTTGTGATGGACTAGTATATTTATGGGCAAGAGCCGATGCTGTTAAATCTGTGCTTTATCGGGTTCATTGTCTGCCATCATGAATACGACAACACCATGACGTTGGGTTTTCAGTATTGTTTGGTATAGTTGTAGCAGTGAAATATGCCTCTGAAACTCTAAAAATAGACAATATTCATGTAGATGGAAAAGAATTGGTAATCAACTATTCTGTTGACGAACACACCTTTCGAACCGAAATATTTTACGAAGACGTCGATTTCAATACGCTGGTAGAGAAGTATTCCCAAGCCTACGTTGATAAGCTCGTGTTTCACATCGCGCTCGTTGAGGCAATGAAATTCTGTTCACTTGCACCAAAAGTCTTTGATTTGACCGCCTACTCCTCGTTTATGACGGCTGAAACTGATGAGCTATTCACTCTGCTATTTAATAAGATCTTCGCGCAGCACAAATGGGAGAATGGCCTAGCACACTACAACGGGCCTGAGCTCCGCCATGATTCTCCCGCGGAGAGTGGTATTGTGGCAACAGTCGCCATAAACCACAGCTGCTCGACACTGTTTAGCTGCGGTGGCGGTAAAGATAGCCTCGTTGCTATGAAGTTACTGGAAGCAGTTGACGAGCCCTACGCCGTTGCCCAGTATTCGCACAGCGTCTATGGCAAATACGAGCAACAACAAGCGCTGATTGATGATTTAGTTGAGCATGTACATGCAAAAGCCCAGCGAAGGATGATGGTAATCGATGATTTTCTGGATAGCCCAACACTGAGCGCGCACTACAAGCATAAAATCAGCACTGTTTGCGCGCCTGAAACGCCGAGCGGGGTCTTTGAAATGCTGCCAATAATGCTGGCGCACGGCTATAAGTATCTTGTAGTCGGTCATGAAAAAAGTGCTGATGTGGGCAACTTCTGGTGGGATGAAGCCGAGCAGGAAGTAAACCATCAGTGGGGCAAAAGTCTAGACGCCGAAACTGCGCTCAACGGCTATATCGAGAATAATCTGATAACCGATTTTCGCTATTATAGTATCTTAAAACCAATCTATGATTTGCTGATTTTTCAATTGCTTATTAAAGACGAACGGCTCGTCAAACATACTCAATCGTGTAATGTCTCTAAGCCTTGGTGTAAGCGCTGTCCAAAATGTGCCTATGTATGGCTCAATTTTTACGCGTATTTAGATGAAAATTTGGTAAACGATATTTTCCAGGAGAACTTATTAGATGTCCCTGAATTGAAGCAAACGTTCAGAGCCATGGCAGGGCTCACGAATCACAAGCCGTTCGAATGTATCGGCGAAATTGGGGAAACACAGCTGGCGCTATGGGTAATGGGTAAAAAAGGCGTCCAAAGCGAAATTATCGATGAAGTTAACGCTCTATTAGACGAAGCTAGCGTTCAGGCCTTGATCGATCACTATACCGCGGTCGACGAAGACAGACATACTATCCCAACCGAAATAAGCCGCAAAGTTATGCCAATTTTCAATCACATTTCGACTCTTGCTGCAAAACGATTAACAGACTTGCAGTAGCACCTGTTTTACGATTTGGGTTGGACGACTGCCGTGTCCAAATGTCGCATTGCCAGTGAAGCAATATTGAGGTGACTGTAGGCTACACCGTGTGTGACTTTTTCTACAAGGTCTCTCGAAGAAGTGTGACTGAATTCATTACGAAAATTGTCTATGGATCGCAGTAAGTTTGCCATCGCCTGCTGGTGCATGCCATCAACATTCTCTGCGATAGCGTCAGGGAAATACAGGCCACCCTTGCCGATGGCTTCCGAACTGCCCTCATAGCCGGTCAAATCACGCAAACGTTCTTTGACGGTTTTGTGCCCGTTGACCGCTGCTTCTGGATAATGTCGAGCGATAAAAAGTTGTCCACTCGATTCAATAATGGCTGGGTGCAACTGCTGCACAAGTTCTGTGTCAGGATTTGTAGGTTTTGCAAATTCGCATGATTTGCAGCCTAATACAAATGCGGCTTGATCGTGCTTAGGTACATACGGAAACACTTCGTCAGGCATCAGTATTTTAGAATCCGGATATTTCGGGCAGGTAACGACGATATCCTTACGGAGCTCTGATCCCATAATGTTCATAAAAGGGCTAGTAAGAAGCTTGTCTGTCTCAACGATAGACATAGTCGTCGAAACTCGACGTTCAGGGCAATCGTCAAACGCTGCAGCGTGCGGATACTCAGTACTCATAATTAAGTATATTATAGCACAATATATAATATTAATCAATCTATTATGTCGCTATGTCTGCGTCTCGTACATCAGGAATATGAATCAAAGCGGTAGAGGTGCTTTTATCAGAAAAATTGACCCAAATTAACTATTATTATATAATAAAATTAATGTCAAATAACGGATTTCTTCAACCTGGCGACCGTCCAGATTTTATCGAAGGTTGGGTTGATCTTGCTCGGTCTCCAGCGCAGATAGATATCCCATTTTTTGTAACTCAATCACTTGGACGCCTTCTCGATCTATCTCGTCAGACTGTCGATAACGTCGGGCACTCGTACAGAGGATTCCAAGTCGGCACCGCCGTGTTAGCTTTTGATACACAGGGTGGGCGATTAGGGATACATTTTGGTGGCAACTACACGCCATATAAAGGTGCTGAGTGGAACTGTGCTGAGAAACGAGCGTTTGAAATAATTCCGCAGCGTGGGTACGACAAAGTACTTGCTATAGCTGTTTCGGGGCCACCATATACGGACAGTGAGAGTGGCATCGATTCCCACACGTGCCAGCCCTGCCATAAATGTCGAGGTATGTTGAAAGAATCGGGCATGGTTGCGCTTGACACGTTAGTAGCATCTACCAATCTAACCGAGGATGTCTTTGAGCTACATACAGTTGAATCGTTACTAAAACTACACGAGACTGGTCAGCGGCAACCGTTTCCAGAAGACTATCATCGGCAACTCCCTTTTTACTGGAATCAAATTCTTACTTACGATGCTGCAGCAGAAATAGCAGAGATCAAAACGTTGGACTCGATTGCGGCACAATCACGCTTTAGGGGGTGACAGGCTCTCATCAAGTAACAAAGGGACTCCATGCAAGACAAAGGCAAGAGTTCCAAAGACTACGAAAAGGACTACGACTGGAGCCAAGAGAATAGCCTGAAACACTGGCGTGCTTGGGGATCGTGGTTCAGCTGGGGTAGTCCAGTTCGTCTAGGCCTGTTCTTCATTTCCATTGCGGCAACAATTTGGATTTTGAGCCAGGCCTTTGGCTGGAAGTAACAACTCCAGTTAGAAAACAGCACTGTCAGCTCGGCAGTGCTTTTTTTAATGTTGAGTGGTTTGTTTATGACGTAGCTACGGACACCGCAAAGTATAACTTCAGCGAGAGTATACTGGAGTGATTACCAGCGAAAGGAATCACGAATGCCAGCAAAAGATAAACGGGCTGAAGATCGGGCGGCGGTGCTCGCGGCGATTGCCGACATGCCAGAACACGACCGAGTTATTGGCGAACGACTTCACGTCATAATCATGGCCAATGCTCCAGACCTGATGCCCAGAACATGGTACGGTATGCCAGCGTACAGTAATGGCAACAAAATCATCTGTTTCTTTCGTAGTGGGAAGAAGTTCGGCGAACGCTATATGACGATCGGTTTCAACGATTCCGCGAAACTTGATGAGGGCACGTTCTGGCCCATTTCCTACGCGCTCTCCGAGTTAACTGCCAACAGTGAAGCGGGAATTAGTGCAATTGTTAAGCAAGCGGTGAGCTAAAGCACAATCTCGAGCGTATTTACGGTCGCATTCGTGGCCGATAAAGACGTAATGATTCGGAGAGTGTCAGGAGCGAGACCGGATGTTTTAGCCAGTTCTGATTTACTGATAGAAACTAACTTGGAACCCGCAGAATTTGAAACTTGAGCGATGTAGACGTACGCGATTGCGTGGGTAAGCAGCGACTCCTGATTTCGAATGATAATTTCATACACTCCACCAAGTGTCGGAGCTACAATTTCGATACCCGTCTTCTCGTGCACTTCGCGGCAACTAGCCTCGAGTGTCGTCTCACCTTCATGTACTTTGCCGCCAATCATGTTGAGCAAGCCCTTGTACGGTTCTTTATCCTTTGGTTGCAATAAGTAGTCTTCACCCTTTTTGAGCAGCGTGTAGGTGATAACTTTGGGCATATTGATTGGGTTAACACTATGCCTCGAAAGGCGATCGACAAAATGTTGGCCTTTGAGGGTAAGCCGATAGACGCCTCTCTTTGGTGATTCAAGGTACTTTGCGCGCTCCAGCTCTTTGAGGTGATAGCGGAAATGGCTACTCTCAATGCCATCTGGCTGGAGCGTGGCATAGCGCATGTCACCTGTTTCGCGAAGCTGATCAAGTATGTGCTTTTGGATAAAATGCATTACTAGTAAGTATATCTTTTGTAAAATCTATTTCCTATATTTCAACTTCCGCCACTCCTATAGTTAATCTGTAACGAAAGGAGCAAATATGTCACCAGAAGTTAGACGTGGTCCCGTCAGTCCGGCCGAGGCCGCAGAACTGCAAACTGAGCAGATACCGGACGAGGTGTTTATCGCGTTCAATGGCCTCATTGCTCAGAACCTGCAGCAGGGGCGAGCTAGGGTGTTGCAAAAAGACGTCGTAGCGTTGCTTGAAGCACAGGGTAGAAATCGGGACGAAATCTATAAGCAGCACTGGCTTGATATCGAAGATAGTTATCGAGCAACTGGTTGGAAAGTTGCCTATGATAAGCCAATGTACTACGCAGGTGAAAATTATGACGCTTTCTTCGAGTTTAGCGCTGTAAAGGAGTGATTGAAATCTAATCGAAAGAGGTATGTAGTATGTCACCAGAACGACAGCCCAATTATCCAGCTCAACCACTACGTCCGGCCGAAGTCCTTGCCGCAAAGGTAGAGACAATACCAGATGAAGCTTTCATCGCGATGAACGGACTAATAACAGAACGGCTGCACGGAGAATTCGCTCGAGTCACCGTGAAGGCTTTGATTGGAAGAATGGTTGAACTCGGGCTTGATAGAAAGGAAATCAAGCAGCGAGGTTGGGACAGGCTCGGATCGATTTATAAGGAGGCAGGTTGGGAAGTCACGTATAACTCTCCAAGCATGGACGATAATGACTACGATCCCTATTACTATTTCAAAACTAAGGGTACACGGAGCTGGTAATGAATTTGAACTTGTTTAAATGCAAGGTATCATACAGATTGCACTTGCCGGCTTTGCTATACTGCAGTCATTAATCGGAGGTCTCGTATGCTCAATCTCAATTCAATAATGCTCAATACTGATAACTATCAACAGCTGGCAGATTTTTATGGCAAGGTTTTGCAAAAAGAGCCTGAGATGGAGGACAAGGATCATTCGATGATTGGATATCTGGCGGGCAATTGCTTTATTTCAATTTGCTCGCACGACCAAGTCCACGGTAAAAGCCAGAACCCAGAGCGGGTAATATTATTTTTTGAAACCACTGAAGTTCAGAACGAATTTGACCGTATCAAAGCTATTGAAGGCGCGACCGTCATTCGAGAACCGTACAGTCCATCGCCAGCAGAGGAGATGCACATTGCTACGCTAGCCGATCCAGATGGAAATTACTTCCAGCTAGTGACTCCTTGGGACGCCAAGTAAACTAGCCATTATAGTAGCTTGACAGCACAGTGACGTCAGAATATAGTTAACTAGTAGGTTAACTATAATGAATATTCCATATGACTCGCCATTACTGGATAGCACACTTCAAGCGTTGGCTAATCAGAAGCGTCGCGGAATCGTGCATGACCTATCATTGCATCCCGAAACGATTGGTCGTTTAGCACGGAACCACGAGTTGTCATTACCAGCGATTTATAAACACCTTGCGGTGTTAGAAGACGCCCAACTGATTATCCGTAAAAAGGCTGGCCGCACGAATTTCGTAGCACTTAATAGCAAGACACTCGGCATAACACAAACATGGATCATGCAATATAACACGGCGTGGGGGAACGCCGAGGCAACTTTAGAAAATTACATTTCCAGGATGCAGGAATGAATCCTCGGAAACTAGCGAGTATCAAATAATGGCGTAAGCCAAAGGAGCAAAACATAATGGGAAAATACGTATACATCTACTACGCCGGTACGTCGTCTGACGGTGGCAGTGCGGAAGCATGGGGCCATTGGTTTGGACAACTGGGTGACAAGCTGGTTGACGGCGGCAACCCCTTCGGTGAAGGTGGTCAAGCGGTGTTTGCAGGTGGCAAAATGCCTGTGGCTGACAAGCCAGCTACTGGGTACTCAATCGTAAGTGCGGACAGCATGGACGAGGCTACTGAGCTCGCCAAAGGCTGCCCATTGATGGGCGAAAAAGATGGCGCTGTGTGCATCTACGAAGCTTTGCCAATGTAAACCTAGCTTTTTTAAAAGCTAGAACTTAAACGACCTTCGGGTCGTTTTTGATTTAGCGAGACATGGCAAACGTCGAGAAAGTGGTTGACTACTGTTACCAAACAAGTAAGCTTAAGCTAAGTATTCAAGATATGACAAAAAGTCTTAAAATCACGCTGTTTTCGATCGTAACTGTAATAACATTCGTGTCTTTGCTGTTAATCAAATTCTTGCACGGTCATACCGCACTGTATAGCAACGTCTACGAAGTGCTCGTGACGATCATGCCTATCGTTGGAGGCGTGCTGGGTATTTTGGTGGCGAAGGCTTATGGCGGGCTCAAAAGCTCATTTGGCCAAGGTATTACATTCGTGTCGCTGTATCTGATTGTTTGGGGCATCGGGCAGTCGGTGTGGGCGTATTACAATATTTTCGGCAATGTATCTGTGCCGTATCCTTCGTTGGCTGACTTTGGCTATTTACTGGCGATTCCACTCGGCTTATATGGGGTCGTAAAACTCTCTAGCGCGATGGGCGCCAAGTACGCGATTCGGAGTACTGCCGGTAAGCTTACGTTGATCGTGATTCCACTCATCTGTCTTATTGCGTCCTACTATCTGTTGATTGTCGTGGGGCGGGGTGGTTTTCCGGATGCCAGCCATCTTAATTTAAAGTTCTTCGTGGATTTGGCATATCCAACTGGTGATGTGGCGATCGTGGCCTTCGCGCTGACAACAATCGTCTTAGCCAGAGGTTTCTTAGGCGGTCGCTTCAAAATGCCACTCTATTTAATCCTCCTCGGCTTCGTACTGATGTACATTGCAGATTTTAGCTTGTCGTATACCTCTACCAAAAATACCTATTACGATGGTTGTTGGGTAGATTACTTCTATACCGCCGGCCTCGCCACTATCGCCTACGGCCTGATTCTCTTAGATCCAGCAGCGCGTAAGAAAACTCCCGTGCCAGCTAGTGTTGTCCCGAGCGACAATCTAAGTCAGCAGTAGCCTAGCTGTTACACGTAGTAGTACCGGAGTCAGTGAAGGTGCCGTCGACGGGTAGGAAGTTCCAATCGTAGCTATTGGTATGCAGTGTTAGTTTCAGAATACCGTGCGTAACATTATCCCGCACCTCACTGTTGGCTATAGGTGTGCCGAAGGGATACAGGCCGTTACCGCCTGTACCAGATATAATTTCACGAATGCCGGTGGCGTCGGCTTGACCACTGGGATTCTGCTTAGCAAAACGCTCATACAGATGCTCATGACCATTAAGTGCTAGATCAACGTGCGCCGCGTATAAGGCATCCCAAATCGGCCCCACAGCTGGATTACTGCCGTGATTAGTGCCAGACGCCCAGCGCGGATCAGACCAAAATGCCAGAACGCAGGGAAGTTTATTGGCGGCTAGGTCCTGTTTTAACCATGTTATTTGTGCAGAGCCAGCGTTACACGCTACGTACGCGCAGATGGCAAGTGGGGTGGTGGTGTAATGGTTGGTATTGAGCGCGACGATGTGCCAATTGCCTTCATTAAAACTGTAGTAGCCCTCACACGAGGCGGTACAGTTAGGCTGTGAGGAATTGTTGGCCGCCGCACCGTAGTAGCCGTAATAACCTGCAGCGGTTGCGTCAGTGTAGTAATCATGATGTCCCGGTGCGGGATGAATGATGGCTTTAAAACGACCCCAAAGCGGATTAAAATACTGCGAGTACTGGGATGCGAAGCCGTCATTATACTGGCTGTCACCCAATATCAGTACGCCGTCTGGTTTCAGCGATATGATCTGATCAGAAGTAGATTTAGCGGTTCCCGTGAGCGTACTAGTCGATATGTCCCCGGCAGCCGCAAGTATTTTATCAGGCGCGGAGCTTTTAAACGTTATGGCTTTGCCGCCTGACGCGCCACTACTACTTGTAATTGTGGCATTTCCGGCCAGCGTTCCGCTTTCTAGTTCAAGCGCCACGGCTGAATTGGCGGCTCGAGCTTGCAAGATGATAATTGTACCGCCAACCACAAACACACCCACAAACAGTAGACCTACGACGTTTCTCTGTCTAACAATGTTTCGAAGTCTGGAATTCACGGCCTCACCTTGAATGCCTTAATGGTTACTTAAATAATACAGTAGTTGACGCGTGATATATATAGTGCAGCCGAAATATAAGGTGGCGCGTATAAATATAGCGTTTGCTAATAACGAGGCATAATCTACACTACTAGTGTGGGTACGCAACGTCTTCGTAGTTTTAATTATTTCAAGAAGTCGCAAATAATCTTCGTGTTGGTTTTTGTATGCGTCGGTACCTCCTGGATTTTGTTCTCTGGGGCCAGTGGTGGCCCTGCCTTATCATTTGAACCAGATGACGGTGTGTTACAGGGTAATGTCGCCACTGTGAGTGATACAAAAGCTTCAGGAGGCGCTGTGGTCAAGTTCGGCGTTCCAAATACCGGTGTCACAATTAGCGGTAACCAGATACTAAAAAACGGTCAAGCATTTTATCCCAAAGGTTTTAATTCGATTGGCCTGCTGCAACCAGACAGTTGTACGCATAAATCTTCAGTCGGCACCACGGCTGCGAATAATTACGGAGTCACTGAGCTGTCCGCTATGACGACAACGTGGAAAGCCAACACGATCCGTTTGCAAGTCAGCCAAAAAGGCATGGATCCACAAGATCCTGAATTAAAAGCTGGTAATGCTGCCTATCTTTCTAAGGTGGTGGCGGGAGTTAACTTGGCTACCAGTAAAGGCTTTGTGGTAATTGCTTCAATGCAAGACCAATCATACGGTTGTGGGTACGCACACCCCTTACCATCGACGGAAACACTTCGCGCTTGGCAAGTATTGGCGCCAGCGCTCAAAGATAACCCCAATGTTATATTTGAGCTATTTAACGAGCCCAACTCTAATGTCAGTGACGCTGACTGGAGCCAGTGGCGTGATGGCGCATCGGGGCCTACAACCAACACTGGATCTGATGGTAGTACTTATGACGTCGTTGGCGAACAAGATGTACTGGCCACAATTAGGGCGACAGGGGCCACGAATGCCGTTTTGGCAGATGGTGCCAATAAAGGTGGCAAACTACAAGGCTTATGGCAATCGAGTGCCAAAAACTACTTCCTGACAGATACACTGGCCACCGCGCAAGTCGGCTATGCGATCCATACCTATTATTTCCACACCAGTAATGGTGCTAGTTTGGCAACTGATACCGCTAACTGGGACAGTCGTTTCGGCTACATGCGTGATACAGCAACAGTTCCAGCCAACAAGCAGGTTCCGGTGGTGGTCACTGAATGGAATGCCAGCGCTACTTGCAACGTCGGCCAAGCCGCTCGAACCGTCGATTTCTTAGACTATTTACAAGCTCATAATTATGGGCTGATGGGGCACGCAATCGATATCAGCGGCAAGTTAGTGATTAATGTTCCTGGCTGGCAGCCGAGTAATTTTACAACTGGTGGAACTGAATGTGGCGTTGGTTCCGACGCCGGTCAAGCCATGCAAACCTATTTCTCTAGTATCCCGTAAACGTAAGCTTATTTATCGGAATGTTTCTGGAGTTGGTAGAGCGCCAAACCGATTAAGAACGTTGCCAGCAAGGTTAGAGCTGCCCAGCCGAGGTGACGCAGTTGGTACAGTACATCCGCAACAGCTACATACAGCCCCCAGAGGGTCACAAAACGCTTTTTAATCGCCATACCGAGCAACATGAAGACAATCTGTTCGAGTAGCAGCCACCAGCCGTACAGACCGCCTGCGCTGCCGCCCAATGCTTGCAGTGCTAATGGCACGGTCGCCAGCGCTAACATGGCTTTAAGATAGTTGTCACTCATTTCCACTTGACCTAACTGAGCGCGCCAGTAGGCGTAGATAGCGAGTGTGGCGACGCCAATGTGCGTGTAGGCTTGTAGTTGGTGTACCCCAGCGAGCTGGAACAGCCAGGCCACGGATAGGCTCACTAGTACGCCGGCCAGCTCACGGTAGTCCTGCTTAAAGTCACGAACATGGTAGAACGTTGCCAGTGCTGCAGCCAACAAACCAAATGGCATAGGCCACGTCGTATGGCCAACAAACACGACAGCGAATGGAGTGATGAAAAGCGTTACCAGACAGGTTTCTAGTAAATCCTTGGGCGAGTGTTTTTTATCTGTCGACGATTCATACGTCAGTACCGCCCAATAACTGCCGAGTGCTAAGACTGAGCTGCTGACTAAGAATGTATTGAGGTGTGCCGTGTTGGTCCATGGCTGAATGAGGCTCAGTAGTGTCGCCTGGGCCAGCGCAGGAATCAGAATTAGGGTGTCGGTACGCTTCTCGATATATCGACTCACGTAGAGCGTGGTTACAATCAGCAAGACAAGAATAGCTGTCGTATAGACGTGTGAATTAGCCGAAGTAGCGGAATATGCGACTGCTGCACCGGCGGCTATTACGTAGCCAACTACATACGACAGACTCGCGTTGCGAGCGTAGCTGGCAAGTACACGATTAGTTGAAAAGAGCACCACACCACGTGCGATTGCCCGTGAGAAGATCAGCACAAACATGACTACCAAATACGCTGCAGCGTATACGCTCGGCTTCCAGTGCTGGCCTAAACTGCTATGGCCAAGAATCAAGGGTGTCAGTAGCCAAAGCGCGGTACTTTCCCAGCGCAACGATTCTTTACGGTAACGTAGTGCCAAAATTAGTACGGTCGCCAAAACGACAGTAATCGATAGCAACAAAATCGAGGAGTCCGACCAAGCGCGAATCAGCGGTACGGCTAGTAACGCGCCAGCAACTTCTGCCCACTCCGTGGTGTGATCGCGTTCAGCCAAGATGGCAAGCGAAGCCACGATGCCAACGGCAACTGCCAGACAAAGCAGCGGACTCCCAAAGTAGCTGCTGGTGAGTACCGCGAGGGCACTTATAAAATAGCTAACTTGCGCCGCGGCTAACCAGCCAGCGCGTCTATGCGATGCTTTGTACTGCATAAGATAACTCACTAAAACGACGAGCAGGGCAAGTGCGGCTAGGCCAGTTTGAACAGATGCTGAGAGGACAGGCACCTCAATCTGCAAGCTATATATAAAGGGCAAACTAACAAAGCTCAGCGCGGCGATAGCATAGGCTTCAGCGCGTTTTTGACGCACCCAAATGGCAAGCGACGAGAACGTCAGGCCTGCGGTGGTAGCCAGCATGGCCGTTGGATGGGTAATCGATAAGAGAATCGCCACGCCACCAGATAGCATGAGCACGCTCGAGAAGTTTTGCCACAAACGGCTGCTGACCTTGAAAGCGGCCAATATAAAGACC
>JBBRZB010000019.1:0-19595 GCA_038237095.1 Saccharimonadales bacterium (SeqCode)
ATTATGTATATTTCTCGAAGATATATCTATAATGTGTATGAGTTGTATTAATTAATCTTTTGTTTTTTCGTATAGGGTCAGCATCAACAATGAAAAAGATCGCCAAATGGCGTATTTAAAATGAGAACGTTAGTTAGGCATTTGACATTTTAAGTGGCATCCTCGAGTACCAGTTGCAGCAAAGTCTACTTCCAGTCTATTGATTGCTTATAAACTATCTGAATTTTATATATACGGTGCGTAGAGTGTATATGTAAGAAAATTCATAGCCGCCAGAAACGATATTTTCTAAGCTAAGGGAAGTCAATCGAAACGGTTGGCAGATATGTCCCAAGCGGGGGACAGCGAGCAATCCGGAAGCACCTAATTTGAGTAGCGCTGCGATGTATAATTGCTATCCAGCATTCATAAGATTACTGCAATGAGGGTGTTTCCGGGACGATGAATCGAGGATCAACTTTTATGAGCAAATATAATTATCGAACACACGACTCAATCGAGAGCACCATGCATGAATATAAACGTGGACGAATGAAGAGCGGTCGAGGTCGTTGGCCAGTCCATAGCGAGAAACAAGCGCTAACTCTGGGTTTTTCCAAAGTGCGTCAGCATCATTACCGAGTACCCCAACAATCCACTAAGTAGCTAAAACGGCGTGAGACAGTCGGTTCGATATCCAAGTTATCGAACCGTTTTTAAGAATGTTAGATTTTTCACACTTGTCGGAAAGACTATACTGGTAGAATAACGCCGAGGTAGATTCAGTAATGTTTTATATTGAGAAACAGCAACGTCAACGGATTAAAGAAATCGCGCTTTTGCATATCGGGCCGGCCGGCATCGTTTTTGCGGCTTTTTTGGGCATCACAATATGGAGCACTATTGACGCACATCGCACAATTACTAACGATCAAACACAAGTGCTCAGCCGTGATATAGAGGTAACTCAAACCGCAATTCAAAATCGACTTGAAACATATGAGAATATCCTCCGTGGAGGGGTTGGTTTATTCGGGAGTACGGGTTCAGTAACTCCAGACCAATGGAAAGCATTTATTGACGCTCAGCAAATCACAGCCCGTTACCCAGGAACGAATGGCGTAGGCTACGCAAAAGTAATTCCCGAGTCGGATGTCAGTAGTGAGGTAGCCTCTATACAGTCGCTCGGTACTCCTGATTACTCTATTTTTCCAGCAGGCGATAGGCCAACATATGTGCCCATCGAGTTCGTGGAACCTCTGACAGACCAGAGTAAACAAGCGATCGGTTTTGACATGTATTCCGATCCTGCGCGAAAGCTTGCAATGGACAGCGCGCGTGACAGTGGACAAGCCACAGTCACGAAAATTATTTCCTTACTACAGATACGGACCAGCCCATCCCGGCAAAGTGGGTTTGTCATGTATATGCCTGTGTACGCAAGTGGCATGGCTCAAGCATCAGTGACCGAACGACAATCAGATCTAGTCGGCTTTATATACGCCGTATTCCAGAGTCATGACGTAGTCTATAAGACGCTCGGTGACAGCGATAAACATTTTGGATTCCAGCTTTACGATGGAATCGTTTCATCGAATAATCTGCTGTACGAAAGCACAGATTATCCAAGAATTAGTAAAGATTCCAAGAATCCGCTGCGGGTGCAGTCATTCAAAGTCAACAATCAACGCTGGACGTTAGTGGCAACGATTGATTCGGGAGCACTTGGGGCAGGAGAGCAGAATCGGCCGATGACCGTGTTCTGGGGAGGCCTACTTTTCAGCTTCTTTGTGGCTGCTTTCATTTACGTGTTGTTACTTAACCGCGCGCAAGTACTCGCTCGCAAAGAGGAACGCTACGTTCAAGAAGCTAAGGATGAACTCTTGGCACTAGCTTCGCACCAGCTAAGGACGCCGGCAACGGGCGTCAAACAATATATTGCGATGCTCCGTGAGGGCTACGCCGGCAAGATTAGTGATATGCAACGTGTCTATCTTGATAAGGCGTATGAGAGCAACGAGCGACAGCTAACCACCATTAATGAAATGCTATCGGTCGCCAAAGCCGATGCGGGCAAAATCGAACTCCGCACCGAGCGCTTTGACCTTACCAAACTAATACGTGATGTAACTGAAGAACAAACTGCTTCAATTGAGTCTCGACGTCAAAAGCTGACCGTTGCCATACCTCGCAACAAAATATATATTAATGCCGATCCTCAATACATTCGAATGGCAGTCGAAAATATTATTAACAATGCTAGCAAATACACACCCGAAAAAGGTAAGCTTACCGTCAAATTAGTTGACACCCGTCGATCACGCATTCAAATTGTCGTGAGTGATACTGGAGTAGGTGTGAGCCAAAAAGATTTCAAATTATTATTTAAGAAGTTCTCACGCATTCCAAATGATCTGACCAATCAAGTCAGCGGGACGGGAATTGGCCTCTATCTGGCACAAAAAATAGTTGAAGCACACAAGGGCACAATCACCTTTGAATCCGAGGAAATGAATGGTTCGGTTTGTACTATAAGTTTGCCTTCGGGGAAAAAATCGAGAAACCTGTAACATATTTTACAGGTGATTTTTTATAACTCGAGTATTATAATTCAACGTAGACGACATCTAAATTATCAATCAGTTAACAGCGTACATTTGTGCGTAGTGCCAAAATTGAGAGGATTAAAGAAAACATGGCCGCAAAAAAGATTCTAATAGTAGAAGACGAAAAACTACTGAACGAGGCCTACCAAGCAATTTTAGAAAAACAAGGCTACGACGTATCAATTGCTTTTGACGGCGATGAAGCACTCAGCATAGTAAAAACCAAAGAGCCAGATTTAATACTATTAGATCTACGTATGCCGCGAGTAAGTGGCATCCAATTCTTGCAAGCGTACAACTTAAAGGACGATCACCCAAAAGTAAAAGTTGTGGTATTTAGCAACCTCGATTCTCAAAAGGAAATAGACGAAGCATACGAGCTTGGAGCCGAGAAGTATGTACTTAAAGCGTGGGCTTCGCCTAAAGATTTAGTAAAACTTGTCCAAGACATGCTTAAGCCAAGCAAAAAATAATCGTTTATGCTTTTATATGCAACCCACGTAGTGAATCCTCACCAATTAATTCAAGAAGTTTTTCAACATTTACGACATATTTTTGGCTATCGTAGGTGAGGACTTTTTCTTTTTTTAATTTATTGATTTCTGAAGCCGTAGTTTCGCGAGTCAGACCAACCAAGCTCGCCAAGTTTTGGTGTGTGAGCGTAAATGGAAGATGCACTCGTACGGCATCCTGCTGACCGTAGCGTTGGCACATATAGAACAGCGTGTAGATCAGTTTGTCTCGAGCTTTTGGCTGTTCAAGAGCATTAATACGAATTAAAGATGCCGAAAAATTGCTTACGAAATAATTCAGCATTGCGTTCATGCGCGCTGGGTTAGCCGACATAAATTCGATGAGTTCATCGCGCGGGACCATTGCCAGTTCGCAGTCGGTAACCGCTTCATAAAAGAATATGGTGCCCGGAGCTTTGCTAAAGATCCACGCGGAAGGGAAAAACTCGCCTGGCACGTGATACATCACGATCTGCTCATCACCTTGCGCCGAAATACTCAAAACTCGCACCGTGCCACTAACTAGAATAGATGCTGACCGTGGCACTTCACCCTGATAATAAACGGTTGAGCCACCGCTATACTTTCGGACAACAGACTGCTCAATAAGTGGTTGTAGATGTTTTAGCATATGCTTCGCTGTTTAATATGTGACTATATTCTATATTAGGCTATTATTCGTCACTCATTGTGTGAATTATCTTACAAACCCCGTGTAATCATCCTTACAGCTTCATATAACGTTTCAAACTATGCTGTACTTAGTAAAGAGGAGGCGAACATGAAGGTCGAACAGAACCCAGATCTTTCAGTTAAGATTCATTCGTTCATAAGCCGTAAGGCACGTGAGTACCCTGAGCTACATCTATTGGACTCTGAACAAGTACATCGCCCACGGCGCTATCGTCTAGCCGACATAACGCACGAGTTTAGCGTTAAGGCTAGGTAGAATACGTGGTAGCGCTGTTAATATGGATTATTTTTGGTGCGCTCGTCGGCTGGATTGCGTCGATGTTAATGGGTACAAATCGTCAACAGGGAGCACTCGCAAACATTGTAGTTGGAGTTGTAGGCTCGATTGTTGGCGGCTATATAGCGCGTCTCTTCGGTGTACACGCCGATGTTGGATTCAGCTTAGTTAGTTTTGCTTTTGCAATACTTGGTGCCATGTTACTTCTAGGAGTAGTGAGACTATTTTCTAGACAAGCGTAGTCACATTAATTTTAATTAAGATAAGTAACAGACTACGTCAAATCCAGATGATTTAAGGCGTGAAGCGGATACGATGCGTAAAACAAGCGGAGCAGAAGGAGCGGCAAGCTCAAGATGCACAAAACGCTATAGAAGTCGCGGAACAATAATTACTTGAGGCCAGGAAACAAGAAGAACAGGCTCAGCGAGATATGCAAAATGCTGAGCGTGACGCTGGCATTTTCTAGTTATAACGTTCGATTAGCAGGCGCCAGGACCGCCGATACGCATACTGGTATCAGAAGCATCGCCAAAATTGTAAAACGTAGGGTGGTCAGCGTACGGTGTAAGGCTAGGACTATTGTCGGCCCCAAATAGATTGTAATGATCGATCAAAGCCGCGCCATTTTTAGTCCCAAAGCGTCCGTTACCCATGTCAGTACAGGGCTTTGCTGTACTACCAGCCACTTCACCGAATACTTGGGTTATACCTACGGTCGTAAAACTATTTTTCCATAATGCATCAGGATAATATCCGACTTCATCGCCATTGTAGAAGATTTGCCACTGCTTATCTGCTTGTTTAATCTCAAAATTACCACTGACGCCAACTTTGACAGGATTGTCTAACTGATTTTCGGCGCCCGTCTGAACAAAACCGCAGGCGTTATAACAAGCGCCAACACTATCAATCCAGCGATAGACGAAAAGACGGGGCTTTGTATCTATCTCGGTATCATCGATTTTCCAGCCAACCTCAACAATCTGCTTACCGTCATTTGACTCTACAGCTAGTTCCATGACGCTGTGGGCAACGCCACCATCCTCAGCAAAAACTGGCTGTGCTTGCGCTATGTCAACGCTCGCTCCTTCGGCTTTCACGTACTGGAAGCCACCAACGTAGAAATAGTTCGTTGCGTCAGTTACGTCGCCAGTAACTTCATGCGGTTTGGAAATCGAGGTAGCCGGGCCAAGCTGAGGGGTTGGCTCAATCGATACTGAGGCAGTTGCTTCTGGTACTGTTGAGTGAGCTTCAGCACCGGCACAAGCCGTCAAACTGACGCAGAGCGCCAAGCTAGCAGCGCTCATTGCCCGAGCACTAACGTGTCGGCGTGCCGCAACTTCGGCTACGACCGGATCAAAAGCAGCTTGAAGTGGTAGGCTATTCATCTTGCATATTGTAACATATTAATATGGATTTACTAGGTTAGCATCGGCGGGCATGCACAGTAAGGCCAGCCACTACGCTGTCCCAAGGCAAGATAAATCTGCTACCATACTTCCATGGATTTATTAATGCTTTCCGGGAACAGCCTGCACAACAGGGAGTGGATATATATTATTCGTGACGTAGTAGCGCCGTTATTTGACGAATGCTACGTCCATGAATACGCGCACTGGGATAGCGGCAAGCCCTTGATTGATCTCGACTATGAACTGGCTGAGCTCAAGCTCAAATATAGAGGCGAAGACCACGATTACGCCATCTTCGCTAAATCAATAGGTAGCGTTCTCGCAGTCAAGGCCATCGCTACAGGGGCGTTAAAACCCCGCTGCGCGCTGTTTGTCGGCTTACCGGTCCGTTCATTCAAGGATAACGGTCAAGAATTCGTCGATTGGCTCCAGCAAATTGATGTGCCACTCGTTTTTATGCAAAATGACGAGGACCCCTATGGCAGTCACGAAGAAGTGAAAGAGTTCTTAGCAGCCGCCACCAAAGTTAAGCCATACGTGCTTGTTAAGTTACCAGGTAAAACACACGATTACGATCATACGGAACTGCTTTTTAACGCGATGAATGTACTCTCTCACGGCTGATACTTTTGCAGACAACTAGACAAGGTTGCTAAAATAGCTTAATGAAGAACAGCCGGTCTGATCCGCTGACCCCTAAAGTAGTATTGGGTGTAGCCGCCCACCCTGATGACTTAGATTTTGGCGCGTCAGGCACGATGGCCGGTTTTGCCCGGGCGGGAGCAGCCGTGCATTATCTTATCCTGACCGATGGTAGTAAAGGTTCCACCGATGAAAGCCTAACTCCTGCGCAGCTAGTAGCACTCCGCGAGGCAGAACAGCGAGCCGCAGTCACATCTATTGGTGGCGCGGGCGTGCAGTTCTTAGGGCACCCAGATGCCTGTTTGGAAGTTTCTTTGGAGCTCAAGAAAGAGATAGTCAAAGTGATTCGAACTGTGAAACCCGACATTGTAATCACAATGGACCCCTCGATGATTTACTCTGCGAAGCGAGGTTTTATTAATCACCCCGATCATCGAGCCGCAGGGCAGGCAACGCTTGATGCTGTTTTTCCACTCGCACGTGACCACTTATCTTTTCCAGAGCTACAGGCTGAAGGGCTTACACCCCATATAACACCTATAGTTTTATTAGTGAACTTCGACGATAGCAACTATATTATTGATATTTCGGATACATTTGAACAAAAGATAGCAGCGTTACATGCACACGCGAGCCAAGTTAGCGATATTGAAGCTACGCGCAGCTGGGTAGAGACGTGGGCCGCTGAAGTAGGACGGGCTGAAGGTTTTGAACGAGCCGAGGCGTTTGTTCGGATAGATATTCAATAAGCTCAAGATTTAACAACAGATTATTTACGCTTCGCTCTAGCCGGTACGGTATAGTAAAACTATGAAACTAATTAGGTCAACACCGAGTGAAGCAAGTGCTGCGCTCGGAGACCGCATTATCTCAGAGTTACAAGCTGGCAAGCAGGTTCTTTGGTTGCTCAGTGGCGGCTCGAACATACAGGTAACAGTTGCCGTCATGGCTCGATTGCCTGAATCACTAACAGAGCAACTGGTACTAGCATTAATTGACGAGCGTTTTGGAACTGTCGGTCATGCTCATTCAAACTGGGCAGGGTTATTAGCGGCCGGCTTACAAACAGGACGAGCTTCAGTCATCCCTCTTTTACAAGATGGGCTCGATCAATCGACAACGGCCTCCGCATACGCCAAAAGTATTACAGAGTCCTTTGCTACTTGTGATGTAGCCATTGCCCAACTTGGTATCGGAGAAGATGGACATACGGCTGGCATTTTACCGCGCTCCGGCGCCACTGAAGACACGACAGCTTTAGTGGTCTCCTATGACAGCACTCCATTCAAACGCATATCATTGAGCTTTGCCGGCTTACGTACAATTGATGTGGCTTTTGTGCTGGCCTTTGGTCCAACTAAGAAAACGCAGCTACAGCGACTTATGGATAGTGATCTCACATTAGACGAACAACCAGCTCAAATTCTAAAAGCAATTCATGAAGCTTACGTATATAATGATAGTCAAGAGGAGACAATATGAAGATAGCAGTACACGGCCTTGGTCGTATGGGAATGCAAATTGCACGTAAATTGGCCGAGAATGGTCACGAGGTCATTGCCATCAATCGTAGCCAAGGCCCGATTGATGAAGCGATCAGTTACGGCGCAACTGGCGCTTCAGAAAAAGAAGCTGTTGTCGCGGCGTTTGGTTCAGACAGAGTCGTGCTTTGGATTATGCTTCCTGCGGAGATAGTTGATCAGCAAGTCGATGAGTGGCTCAGTCTCATCCCCGAGGGTAGTATTATCATCGATGGTGGCAATTCTGACTACCGATTAACTCAGAAACTGAACAAAGTCATCGCCGACCGTGGCAGTATCCTGATTGATAGCGGTACAAGCGGTGGTGTCTGGGGCTATCAGAATGGCTTCTCAATGATGGTGGGGACAGATAGTGACGAGGCATTCACCTTCGTCGAGCCAGCCTTCAAAACTCTTGCTGCACCGGAGGGCGCATATTTTCATTTCGGCCCAAGTGGCAGCGGCCACTTTGTCAAAATGACGCATAATGCGATTGAGTATGGCATGATGGAGAGCTTGGCCGAAGGCTACCGCATGCTCAAAGAAGGACCTTACGATAACATCGACTTGGCAGCCGCAGGTGACGTTTGGCAACACCATAGCGTAGTAACGTCTTGGTTGAACGAACTAACGCGTGACGCGTTACGAGAAAACCCCACCCTCGAAGGTATCGATGGTTTCGTAGCTGAAAGTGGCGAAGCTCGTTGGACTCTAGAAACAGCCAAAGAACGTGGCATCCCAATGCCAAGCATTCAAGCTTCATTTGACGTACGATTGGCATCACAACAGGGAGAAACTAATTTTGCAACCAAGTTACTCGCCGCGATGCGCAATAAATTTGGAGGCCATGAGCTAAACAAATAATGAGCGAAGTCGTACCACTCGAGCCAAGTATCATCGTCATTTTCGGTATTACCGGCGACTTGTCGAAACGCTATCTTTTGCCAGCGCTATTTCACCTCATCAAAGTTGGTTTGCTCAGCAGTCAGACGGTTATCGTTGGCGTTTCGCGACAGGCAATTGGCGTTGACGAATTGCTCAATGGTATCGACTTGCATCATGGTGAAGAAACACAGCCAGAAGATGCAGATGCGCTCGTTCGCCTAAAACAACAGATAAGAATGACGCAACTGGACCTCGAAAAAGTTGAGGATTATCAACAGCTTCGACAGCGGCTTGATTCACTGGAGGCTGACGCGGGAATCTGCATGAATAGTTTGTTTTATCTATCAATACCGCCAAAGGCATACAGCACTGTTATTGATCTGATCGGACAGTCGGGACTGAACGGGAGTTGTAGCCATGGCACGGCTGAGAGTCGCCTGCTCGTTGAAAAACCATTCGGTTATGATTTATCATCCGCTCACGCCCTGATAGATGAAACTAGCAAAGTGTTTGGCGAAAATCAGCTGTTCCGCATCGATCACTATCTCGCAAAAGAAACCGTACAGAATATTTTGACATTTCGCTTTGAAAACCCGATTTTTGAAGCTTTATGGTCGCACGAGCACATCGCCAGTATTGAGATTTACGCAGGAGAACAAATTGGAATAATGGGCCGCAAAGTATTTTATGAGCCACTCGGTGCCTTGCGTGATTTTATCCAGAGCCACTTACTACAGTTACTTGCCATTGTAGCCATGGATCAGCCTGAGCAGATGGACAGTCAACATATACACCAAAACAAACAAGCGTTACTTGAGGTTGTATCACCGGTTGATATGAACGTCGACAAGCCACGCGCCATTCGAGGACAGTACGAAAGTTACCGCCAAGAAGTTGATAACGCCGAATCATCAACCGAGACGTTTGCGGCGATCCGAATCGCCATTAATAATGAG
Organism: Saccharimonadales bacterium (SeqCode); assembly: GCA_038237095.1. Lineage (GTDB taxonomy): Bacteria > Patescibacteriota > Saccharimonadia > Saccharimonadales > UBA4665 > JAJXTN01. The sequence goes on from JBBRZB010000019.1 coordinate 9,486, forward strand.
CGATGGCAAGGTGTTCCGTTTGATATTTGGACTGGCAAAGGTTTGGCTGAAAAACGCACCGAAATTGTAGTTACCTTTAAGAACGGTACTCGACCTCCGAACCGACTACGGTTCCGTATTAGTCCAAATGAAGGTATCGAAATAGAGCTACTCGCGAAGAAGCCAGGCTACGCGGTAGAGTTGGAGCCGGCACTAATGGACTTTTCATACGATAGTAGTTTCACCGACCACAGCCACCCGAACGCCTATGAGAGAGTGCTCGTGGACGCCATTCGAGGCGATCACACATTATTCGCGACAAGCCAAGAGGTTTTGGCTGCATGGCGAGTCGTTCAGCCAGTTCTTGATAGGTGGGCAGAGCAGGGCAGCGAGGGACTCAACCTATACCCGATGGGTACCGGTGGCAATGATCTCGCCAAAACAATACTGGATTAACAACGGAGCATAAACGATGATTACCTTTTTTCAAGCAATTTTACTCGGCCTACTTCAAGGAGCAACTGAGCTATTCCCAATTTCTAGCCTAGGTCACTCGGTAATTTTTGCATGGCTATTTAATTGGCACACGATTCTAGCTGACGAGAGTCAAAACGAGTCGTTCTTTTTGTCATTTCTGGTAATTCTGCATGTCGCTACCGCGATTGCACTTATTATTTTCTACTGGAGCACATGGATACGTATAGCCAAAGGCTTCTTTGGTTCAGTTGCCAAACGAAAAATCGATAACCCAGACTCTCGCTTAGCATGGCTACTGATTCTAGCGACAATACCTGTTGGCGTAATTGGCCTAACATTCGAGCACAGTTTGCGTACCCAGTTCGCCAAGCCATTATCGGCCATCATCTTCCTGATTATTAACGGCTTTATCCTACTGGCTGGTGACTACTATCAACGAAGCCATCATTTGTCGACCGCACCAAGTCATGGCGATGCCACTCATATATCCGGCAAGCTGACGTTTAGCCGTGCGTTATTTATTGGTGTTGCGCAAATTGGTGCGTTGTTCGCGGGAATTAGCCGATCCGGAATCACCATGGTAACGGGGCTGTTTAGTGGCCTAAGCAACGAGGACGCTGCTCGGTTCTCATTCCTACTCGCTACGCCAATCATTCTTGGAGCTGGCATTATTAAATTGCCAGATTTTTTCAGCAAGTTAGACGCTGGCGTACACGGGCAGATTATTGCCGGCGGTATAGCTGCAGGTGTGGCTGCCTATCTTTCGGTTCGATTCCTCGATAAATACTTCCAGAACAAGTCGTTACGTCCGTTCGGAATCTATTGTATAGGCATGGGTCTGGCCATGCTCGGACTCTTCGTTATTCGAGGAGCGTAGGCGGAATTGTATGTTGGTGGACATACTTATCATAGTGCTGGCAATTTTTTCACTGTATCGTGGGCGTGAAATCGGATTTAGCAGACAACTCCTTTCAACTGCCGGCTTTATCGGTGGGTTATTTATTGGCGCCTGGCTGCAGCCGCATGTTTCTGGCATTTTCAGCTCCCAAAACACCCGTGTTCTAGCAGCCATCGTTACCACTCTCGGCTGCGCATTATTACTGCTTGTCGCAGGTGAAGCGGCTGGTTTGCATGTCAAATATCGCATCGTCGATAAGCACTGGAACGTCCTTGATAACGCTATGGGCGCAGTGCTCAGCTTTTGTACACTACTCGTAGGTGTGTGGCTCAGCGCAGCGCTCATCAGCAATTTGCCCTATCAGAATGTACAATCCTCGGTTCACTCATCACGGATTGTACGATTAATTAGTACGGCCTTTCCTAACGCTCCAAACGTCATTGTAGACTTAGGTAAACTGGTTGACCCGAACGGATTTCCGCAGGTATTTATTGGTGCCGAACCAGCGCCACAAAGTACGCTCAATCTTCCTTCACTCGGTGTTTTACAGCGCGCAGTCAGCAAAGACCGGCTGAGTGTTGTCCGCATTGAAGGGCAGGGGTGTGGCGGAGTTGTAGAGGGCTCCGGTTTTATTGCGGGCAAAGATCTCGTAATCACCAACGCACACGTTGTCGCTGGCCTGAACAAGCCCACCGTCCAAGATAGCCGGGGTAGCCACGATGCGTATCTTGTCAGTTTCGACCCAAAGCTCGACTTAGCCATTTTGCACGTTAAAGATATTACCGCCCCAGCTTTAGTGTTTGCCGGAAGCAGTGCCCAAAATGGGACGGCAGCAGCGGTACTCGGCTATCCAGGTGGCGGTTCATTTGACGCCAAAAGCGCAGTCGTGACACGACAAATCACTGCTATCGGTAAAGACATCTACGGACATAACAATACGATTCGTGATATTTATGAAATCGGGGCCGATGTAATACCCGGCAACTCCGGTGGTCCACTAGTAGATGTTAATGGCAACGTAATTGGCGTCGTTTTTGCTCAATCCACTTCTTACACCAGAATTGGCTACGCACTGACACCACCGAAGGTAGTTGCCGAGTTAAAGCAAGTATCTGCTACCAGCCCACGTATCTCGAGCGGAAAGTGCGCCGAATAAGCGTAGCCAGATAGGTCAGCTATTTGGTACAATAGTACCTAAGATGACAAAGAAAAAGTTGAGTTTGAGCGATGTTTTTCCATATCTCTTGGTGATTGGCGGTATTATTGGGCTCGTTTCGTCGCTCATTCTTTCTTACGACACGCTGCAAGTAGTTCATAACACGCATTATGTTCCAGCCTGCAACCTTAACCCAGTACTAAGCTGTGGCAGCGTCATCAACGCCCCAGGTGACAAAATTTTTGGGTTACCGTATCCCTTCTATGGTATAGCGGCTTTTGCAGTTTTACTTACGACTGGCGTGGGAATGCTCGCTGGGGCAGTATACAAAAAATGGTATTGGCTAGGCTTTCAGCTCGCTGCCTTCTTAGGCTTAGTGGGCGCCTACTACCTACTAATTAAGAGCGTCTATAGCATCCACGCGTTGTGCCCCTTCTGTCTCACCGTCGATGTAGTAGTCACGACGCTTTTTTGGTACCTTACCATGTACAACATCGACAATAAAGTCATCAGTTTTAAAAATAAAAAAGCAACTTCAACCTTCGGCTGGATCCGAAAACATCATCTGGATCTACTAGTGGTGTGGTTCTTGATTGTCATCGCACTGATTCTCAAGCATTTTTGGTACTATTACGGACAGTTCTTTTAAGCCCTAAGCAACCCCTTTAACTACAAAAAAGCTAACGCTTTGCTGTATACTCCTTACTAGGGAAATACACCTTAGTGTCCAACAAAGATATCGTAACAAAAACCATTGAAGCTCCTGCCGAATTACTCGAGCTTTCTATAGCCACGACCAACGACATCGGCAAAAGGATCAACAATGATAAGGTCGTCAAAAAGACGAGGGACTACTGGGATTCGCTCGGCCCAGGGCTCACAACCGGAGCGTCTGACGATGATCCATCTGGAATAGCGACCTATTCTCAAGCAGGTGCGCAGTATGGCCTCCAGTTTCTTTGGCTCGCTGCGTTTACCTTTCCGCTCATGTCTGTCGTACAAGAGATGTGCGCTCGAATTGGCCTTGTGACGGGCAGGGGACTCGCAAGCAATATCCGAATCGTATTTTCTCGGCGGGTGCTCTATATATGTGCAGGTCTATTGTTCGCTGCCAACGCTTTTAACATTGGTTCGGATTTGGGCGCCATGGCAGCAGGTGTTCGACTGTTATTCCCCGGACTAAGCTACGCCTTTTTGGTGGTGGCTTTTAGCATCCTCATGTTGGGATTGCAGATTTTTACTCCCTATCAAAGGTATGCCAGATACCTTAAATGGCTAGCTCTCGTCTTGCTGGCCTACATTTTTTCCGCCATCATGGCACATCTCGATTGGGCCACTGTTATGCGTCACGCCTTCATCCCCAGTTTCAGTTTAAGCCGCAACCAAATACTGTTAGTCTGTGCCATATTGGGTACAACTATATCGCCATATTTGTTTTTTTGGCAGACGTCGCAGGAAGTTGAAGAAGAGATTGTACGGGGCAAAACCACACTTGCTCAACGAAAAGGCACCGACAAGGTTGCGATTAAAAGAATGCGTATCGATGTTTGGTCGGGAATGTTTCTGTCTAACCTAGTTATGTTCTTCATAATCGCGGCCTGTGCTGGCATCTTATACCCACAGGGCATTACTAATATTGTGACAGCGTCGCAAGCGGCTGAGGCACTTCGTCCGTTTGCCGGGAACGCTACGTTCTTTTTGTTCGCGATTGGCATCATTGGCACTGGCATGCTGGCAATCCCTGTACTCGCTGGCTCCAGCTCATACGCGATCGCGGAGAGCCTCCATAAGCCAGGGAGTTTAAACAAGAATCTTAAACAAGCACGCGCTTTTTACAGTGTCATTATCGTCTCTATGTTAGTTGGGCTCGGCATGAACTTTATTGGTATAAACCCGATAAAAGCGCTCATCTACTCAGCCATCGCTAATGGCCTGGTTGCGCCTGTTGTGCTGATTCTAATCGTGCTAATCAGTAGCAACAAGAAAATAATGGGCGAGTGGGTAAACGGTAGGGCTACTAAAACTGTTGGTTGGGCCGCAGTTTGCCTGATGATGGTTGCCGGCGTAGCCGCAATCTTCGCGCTTTTCAACTAGCCTTATTCGGAACGTAAGGCGTCAATCGGATGTTTACGCGCCGCTTTTACGGCGGGCAGGGTACCAAAGATAATTCCGACAGCCAATGAAACTCCAGTTGCTACAACGACAATATGCCAGCTAATCACTGGCTGTAAGTTGGTCGCTAAGCGCAACCCGACATCAATCAGACCAGCCACTGCGATGCCAATTACGCCACCGATCAAGCTCAGAACACTGGCCTCGATCATAAACTGATTAAGAATCTGGCGATTTGTGGCGCCGATAGCTTTGCGAATGCCTATTTCATGCATGCGTTCAGCCACCGAAACTAACATAACATTCATGATGCCTATGCCACCGACTAATAGTGAGATAGCGGCTACTCCAGCAATCAATCGGGTCAACAGATCAAGCACGGCGTTATCGCTACCAAGGTTTTGGCTGGCGGTTACGACGGCAATGTTACTCGACCCACCATGTGCTTTATCAAGATTGTGCTGGATTGATTGCGACACGACATGTACCTGAGACAGTGATGTTGGCTTAGCGAGTATCTGGAATGTTGGAGCGGTGTTATTCGTCAGGCTTTGCGCGACGTCATACGGTATAAAAATCGCATTATTAAAATCGGCATCAGCACTGAGTGGCGTCGTATCGAAATTATTGAATATTCCCCGTACCATGAATTCTTTGCCGCGGAATGTGAATGTCCGCCCGAGTGGAACGTTTTCGTTAAACAGCGCGTCGGCGGCATGCGAACCAAGTATCGCTACATTCGTGCCGGCATCATCAATGGTCAGGAAAAATCCATAGGCCAGTGATTGGTTAATCAACGCCGGTAAGTCCGGACTAGTGCCAATTACTAAACCGCCTTTGTAGACGCCGTTATCGCCCTTAACAGTGCCGGTAACGATGCTGAGAGGGGCAGAGCTAGCAACGCCCTTGGTGTTAGTCACGGCACTTACGTCATGGTCGGTTAAATTGCTGGATACGCTAATTCCTGACAATAATCCACCGCCGCTTGTAGAATGGGAACCCGACGCACTAAGCTGTGTCGGACGAACAATGATTAAATCTTTCCCGTAATGATGGAATTGAGAGCTAATCTGTTGCTTAATGCCTTCGCCGATACTGACCACCGTAATAACCGAGGCTACGCCGACAATAATGCCGAACATTGTCCAGAAATTACGCATTTTTGCGCCGCGTAAAGAATCAAAGCTGGCTTTAAAATGACCGTTCGTGAGACGCATTTAAGACTTGGCCTTTCGTCTGGCAGGGCGTTTGGGTGTCTTTGGCTTAGAATTAGACTTGGTAGGTTTACGCGGTTTACGCTTGGCAGTCGGTGTAGCATCAGGTAAGGCTTTCATGAGCGCCGAAACGCCAGCTAGCTCGTCCTCCTCGGTAGTCGCGGGTAACTTGTATAGTGCTCTTCGTGCTATTGATGCGACTTGACCGAGCGCGGTTTTCTCGTCATGAACAATGCTACCGTCATGCATATAAACTACGCGGGTAGCGTAGCGAGTTAGCTCGGGGTTGTGGGTCACAAAGATCACAGTGTTACCCATCTTGTGGATATCAGCTAAAAGTTCCATGATTAGGCGGCTCGCGGCGCTATCAAGATTGCCGGTTGGTTCGTCCGCAATGATGATTTTGGGATTATTAACTAGCGCGCGGGCAATTGCAGCGCACTGTGTTTGGCCGCCGCTCAATTGATTCGGAAAAAAGTATTCTCGCTTTTGGATACCAACTCGATCGAGCATCTGGCTTGCAAGCTTTTGACGTTTCGTCTGGCTTACACCCTTATAGGCAAGCGGCAAAGCTACATTATCGAGAACGTTCAAACGGGGTAATAAATTATACGATTGGAATATATAACCAATGGTGTCACGACGTATTTTTGCAGCTTTGTTTGGACGTAAACGGGCGACTGATTTGCCATCGAGGTTGTATACGCCGTGGCTTGGCTTATCTAATAGTCCGATGACATTCATGAGCGTACTCTTACCGCAACCGCTCGGTCCCATGACCGCCACAAACTCTCCTTTTTCAATCGATAGAGAGACTTCGTCGAGCGCCAGGGTAGTGGCGTCGCCGAAGCCGTACAGTTTGCTGACGTCTTCTATTTCAATTAAGGCCATAGTTCTATCTAGTGTACCCCTATATTTGCATTCCTCGCAAGGTACTAATGTAGTAATTTTTCTCCCTTGTGGCTCTCAAATGCAAAACGTTCAAACTATCAGCATAAGTTTTGTATAATGAGTTGACCTCGTTTGGACGAGGAGGGATCGCATAGTGGTCTAGTGCGCCATCTTGGAAAGGTGGTATAGGGGCAACTCTATCGAGGGTTCAAATCCCTCTCCCTCCGCCAAATCCATAAGCAATATTATATATTTCAGCCTTTTGTTATAGTCAGGTTCACACATGAACAGTTCTGACGGACCTTCGTTTGAAGAAATTTTTCGTTTTCGCGCGCCAACTGAAGAAGAGGTTGAGCTCGCCGCTGATGATATGCTTTTTAAATGGAGTAACGCAGGAGCACCGGTAGGCACTCAGGCTTTCTTCTCCGCACCCGGACTACAAGAAGTATGCCTGGACTTTATCGCTCAAATGGGTGCTAGCTACGCTAAAGAGCAGGGGATAAGCGACGAAGACGCAGGCATGATTGTTTATGCAGGTTTTATCGGTGCTCTCGAACTCGTCGCTGCTATTAGACTTCGGGTTGAAGACTAATCATAATGCCTAGCTAATAACTGTGCCGGTAGGCACGCTGGTGGCTGCATTGAGTATATTTTCTGGTTTTAGCGCGTCAAAAACAATGATTGGCAGATTATGCTCCATGGCAAGACCCATAGCGGCTTTGTCCATCACTTTGATCCCATTATCTTCGACAGCCTGTTGGAAACTAATTTGATCTAGTTTAATGGCGTCCTGGAACTGTGCAGGATCCTTATCATAAACACCGTCGACTTTTGTCGCTTTCAATACGACTTCACATTCTAATTCCAGTGCGAGGGAGACGGCTGCCGTGTCAGTCGTGAGATACGGGCGACCGATGCCGCCAGCTACAATTACAACATGACCTTTGCCGAGGTCGCTAATAGCGCGGCGATGCGTGAATTTATCAGCTACTTGGTCGGCTGTGATGTTCGTGAGTGCACGGGCCGAAACGTCTTCATTATTAAAGATATCCGCTACTGCCAACGCATTCATCATAGTGGCCAACATACCGATGTTGTCAGCAGTTACACGGCCAATTCCATGGCCAGCTAACTGCGCGCCGCGCGCATAGTTACCGCCACCCACCATAATTACGACCTGCGTGCCACCATCTACGACTTTCTTAACTTCTTGACCAAGCCAACTAATCAGTTCGGCATCAATGCCACCTTCGAACTTACCGGCAAGTTGTTCGCCTGAGAGCTTAAGCAAAACGCGCTTATACATTAGGACCTAGTCTAGCAAATTAACTTCTGTATAGCTATACTTTAGCCTATGGTCACAATCTATTCTTGGAACGTTAATGGGATTCGAGCGGTTAATAATAAAAGTCTCTGGCAGCCATTTATAGACAACGAACAGCCCGATATATTGTGCTTGCAAGAAATCAAGGCCAAGCCGGAACAAATTACCGTCGAATTCAACGGCTATGACGCATTTTGGTATTCCGCCGATAAGCCTGGCTACAGTGGTGTCGCACTGTTAAGTAAGGTCAAGCCGTTGCGAGTTGTAAACGGATTCCCAAAGAACATTATTGATAAATTCAAAGTGACGGGCGATATCTATGGTGACCCAAACCTCGAAGGTCGTGTCATTGCCGCCGAATTTGAAAAATTTTGGGTCGTTACTGTGTATACTCCCAACGCCAAGGATGATTTGAGCCGCATTCCGCTTAGACACAAGCACTGGGACCCCGCGTTTTTAGCTTATTGTCAGCAACTTGAAAAGATAAAGCCAGTAGTTTTTTGCGGCGACCTCAACGTCGCGCATACAGAAGATGATTTGGCAAACCCCAAACCAAATGTTGGCAAAAGGGGCTATACGAATGAAGAGCGTGAAGGCTTCCAGAACTTTGTAGATGCCGGTTTTATCGACACGTTACGTATGTTCAAGCAGGGCAATGGCTACTACACATGGTGGAGCCACTTCGCGAAAGCCCGCGAACGCAACGTTGGCTGGCGCATCGATTATTTCCTTGTATCTGACTCACTCAAAGCCAAAGTCAAAGACGCTGCGATTCATCCCAAGGTACTCGGCTCCGACCATTGCCCGGTATCTGTTACACTAGACGTATAGCGCGTTTACTAAGGAGATACCTATTGAAAACTGAGTTCGTGGCCATTCGTACGCCCGATGATCTGGAACTGCCAGGTCTGCTTTTTAGCCCCGACACCAAGACTACGAAAGCGGTCTTGTTTTTGCACGGCATGGGCAACAGCGGCGTGTTCTATAGTCCTGAACATATCAAAACCTTAGCCGCCAATCTGACCGACAAAGGAATCGCTTTTTTAGCCCTCAATAACAGAGGTGCGCACTCGTCGCAAAAAATTCACTTGCTTGACGAAGAAAGCCTCATAACAGGCAAGCGCTATCAGGGTGGTACCTATTATGAAAAGATTATCGAATGCGTCCCGGACATCAATGGTGCGGCTGCTTTTTTGCAATCACAGGGCTTCAAAAAACTAGCTATAATTGGCGAAAGTACTGGCGCGAATAAAATCTGTGTCTATCACAGCCGTGCCACCAAAAATCTGTTTAGCGCCTACGTGCTTGCCGGACCAGGTGATGATAGTGGACTCTTTTTTAGCGAGCTTGGGCCAAAGCGATTCAAAAAAGCGCTCAGCTACGCTCGCACTGCCATACGCAATGACACGCCGCTCCGTATCATGCCAAAGTACACGGGCATGTATCCCTTCAGCGCGCAGTCAGCACTTGATATTCTGGGTCCTGATGAGCCGTATAATACCTTCCCGTATTTTGAGATGACTACCAGACGACTCGGCACAAAGCCGCTATTTGGTGAATATGCGACTATCGATAAACAGTTACTGGTGGTCTACGGAGAAGATGACGAGTTCACCTACACGGCTGGCGGTACGCAGGCAGCTTTAGATATATTAGCCAAGAACACTAATGCGCATGCCGCTGCCACGTTCCTCAGTATCCCAGGCGCCTCACATAGCTTTAATGGCAATAACGCAGGCTACGCGCAAACGGTTGCGGACTGGCTTTTAGGAGCGCTCGCGTGAACGAGCAGCGCCGCTTCGCGGCTTTTGACCTCGACGGCACCCTCATCCGCTGGCAGCTATACCATGCGGTAGCCGACAAACTGGTCAGGGAAGGACACATCAACGCGAAGGCTTTTGCCGGAGTTAAACAGGCGCGCATGGATTGGAAAAACCGTGTTAACTCGATGTCATTTAAAACCTACGAGCAGGCATTGGTCTATCTTGTGGATGAGGCAATAAAGAGTATTAGCGTCAAGGACTTCGACATTGCAGCGCTAGAGGTTATCACTGAATAC
>JBBRZB010000020.1:0-18947 GCA_038237095.1 Saccharimonadales bacterium (SeqCode)
CGCCATCAACCGTCATGCGGTTGGCAAGTATCCACGAATAGTCTTGGCTTGAAAGCTTGCTAGGGTCTTCTTGGAACGAAGTAGCAAGCCACTCAAAGATGCCCAAATTGTCTGCTTTTATACCAGCTACTTCAAAGTGACCCACGCCATTATTGGTCATAGCGTCAGGGCTTCGCATGTCTTCGGGCCCTTCAACAATTCGCTTTAAGCCTGCCTGGTCGCTTGTCTGTAGAAGCATGACGCCCCAAGCGCCGTCTTGAGCTATTTTACGGTCAAGATACTCAGTCGGTGTGATTAAGCGCTCTGGAACATCCTGAGCACGGTAAAGAGGCTGGTTCTCGGTAATAGCACTTAGCAGACTATCGTTAATATAGTCGTCACTCTGGGCAGTATTTTGAATACCGCGCATCTGATTAACCCAAGCGCCGAAATTGCTGCCGACGTTATCTCTCATAACTTGCCATGGCATAACTACCAGGTGCATTGTGTCGCCGAGGTTAAGGCCTTCAGGGATAACTTCACCACTAGCTGTCAGCGTCTGCTTAGCTTCATGCAATCTGGTAAGTGTCGGTGCAAGATTTGGGTTGGTTTGCAGTAACTCGTCTACAGTATGTGGAACGGTTACGCCGAGTGCTGTTTCGTAGCGCTGCCATGAACCGAGAGCACCATCCGCAAAGTTATTATTAAGCTCAGCGTTAGCCCATGAGTGCGCTTCTACTGTTAGTCCTTCGGCACTGTTACCATCTGGAGTAAGCAATTGATTAGCAGGACTGGGGCCCATTGCGATGCGAGTAAGGGCAGTTCGGGCTTCATCACTAAAGCCACCCCAAGGTGAGGTAGGTTCTGACTCAGGTAGTGGATAGCGAAAGGTAGTCATGTATTAATCTTACCTTTGCAATAGTCTTAATGCACTCCGCGCGTAGGTCTGGTTATGGCTGCTTCCCGCCTGATCCAGACCAGTAATAGCTCGGTCTATCTCGTTTTCAAGTGTCATGCCTGGCTTATTGCCAGCAGCACAACGTTGCACCGTGTCCACTAGGGCGCGAGGAGTTATACAATCAGTCATCACTGGTTCATCATCAAGGAAATTACTTGTTGATTGGGCGGTATTTAGGTTGTTCACACGAGCATTGCGAGCAGGAACGCTGTACAGGTGCTCGGTAACATGGCTCAAGCGAACCATTCGTTCAAGCGTAGTAGCATCGATGTGGCGACTTAGTACGCCTTGTTTATCAACAGCGGCAGCTAGCGCTAATCGCATAAGAGAGCGAGGGGCTTCTGCCATTGGGCTTCTAGATTCGCTGTCAGGGTATTGTAACTGTAATACGTCGTAGCGGTCACGGAAGGCAGGGTCAAGCACATTGCGGTGTTGATAACGAGCTGAAGCTTCGTTGGCGGTAGCAAACACTACAAAGCCAGGCTGGATTTCAATAGAATCACCGCCATTTTCTTGAATCATAATGTGATCGCCTGGACGTCGCAGCAGAATGTCTTGTAAGCGCATTACAACGGGTTGATCGCCGACGTTAACCTCGTCAATAATAACCGGGCGGCCTTCACGCATAGCCTTCACAAGCTTGCCCTCTTTAAAAGCAAAGACTCGGGTATCTTTATCTTGTTCCATCTGACCAATCAACTCGTTACTCATCATGTCACCGTGACCAGATATAATCACCGGTTCTTTTTCGGGATCCCATAGTTCTGCCACAAACTTAGCAGCTTGCGTTTTGGCAATGCCTTTATCACCTACTAGTAGGGTCGGTTTGCTGTCCATAAGGTTGCCTACCAACCGGTCAACAGTTCCTATCATTTGATCATCAAATAGTAGCCTGTGCTCGGTTAGAGTAGCGTGGTCAGCAGCAGCTTGGGCACGAAGAACAGATTCGGGTGTGGAATCAGCTGCCTTGTCATGCACCTCTGCATCAGTCTTAGCCAGTGTTCCTTGATAAAAAGTAAGCTCAGCATCGGTGAATTGACGACCTTCACGAGTCGCACCTAACATAGCTTGCCAGAGATTGCGTCGAGCAGCGAAGGTTTCTTTATAATCTTCAATGAGTTCACCTACGGCTGCCGCTTCAGGGTCATTCTGCGTACGTTCAATAAGTACGCCGCAGAGTGCTCCACCAAGAGTATTTACAAGATCAGAGCTCTTAATGCCTTCTTCAGCTAGTTTCGGGTCAAAAGCTACATCATCAGCTTCAATAGTAAACATTTCAGGTACGTTACAACCAGCCTCACCGAACTCAACGGCTACGCCTTGAGATCGAAGTGCTTCACAATATTGTCTGCAAGCATTGCTGCCAGCGCATTCCAAAACGTTCATAACTTTACAAGTCTACCATTTTATGCTAAGATTGTCAATGATTCTGGAGATAATTAATGTCAAACGCAGAGATTGAGTCAATACAGCCCTCTTGGGATCAGCAGGAACTCGAATCAGGAGTTCGTCAGCTTGGTCTATTATATGGTATCAGTGGACTAGAAGTAGTCACGAGACCTGGTGCTGGTTGGAGTTGTGCTAAAACTGAGCACGGTTTGACGGTAACTATTGATCCCCAGCAAACCATAGAAGGTAATGGGGTAGATGCGGCAGTACCTGAAACAGACCGTCCCGAAGTTTCCCCAGAGGTAACATCCTTATTTATCACTGCTCACGAGCTAGGGCATGCCAACGACTTCTTAGACCCCAATTGGCGTCGATCCTCACAACCTAAGCCTTCTAGAGACTTCTTTGACTGTTTAGTAGACGACACGGTTATTGATAAGCGTAATCGTCGGGTACCTTTGCTTGATGCCCATGCAGATGATGTATATTCCCATCAAATACCTTCGGATCTCACCGAGCTACCGCAGCACGTCCAGTTGCTATATGGCATGCGTGTTGGCACCGTAGTCAAAGAGCCTAGTCTAACTATGGATGAATCAGTCTCAGGTATCCTTAATTCTCTCGTTAAATATGAGAAAAACGGTCAGGTCTTTAATATCTTAGATGTGCTAACTGATCCCCGAACTAGCTTGGCAGAACGACGGCGGATTGCCGATAAGTTTATCTTGCCCCACTTTGAAGCCCTGCTAGAAGAAGACAAACAAGAACAAGACGGCGGCAACCAATCAGAGTCCGGCGATGGCGAAGGTGACTTCCAAGACATTTACGACGCGTACGAACAAGCGGTGCATGGTCATCAACAAGGCGATGGCGAAGGAGAGCAGTCTAGCCGGGCTCAAGCAGAAGCATCTGGCCAACCCTCTAACGGAGGTAGTCTTTCGGAGCAGATAGCTGAAGCAATCAAAGAAGCTGCGGCAGAACAACAGGCTAAAAATGCAGCTAAAGCCAATGCTCAAACCAGTTCCGCTAAAGCTACTGAAGAAGATGCGGCACAGCACGAGGCTCAACTGTCTGAACTAGCCGGAACTGTGGCCGCCGAGATGCAATTAAGTGCGGGGGATGCCGAGAGTTACGTCCGCTCGCTAGATCAGTGGACACCTACCATCAAAGAAGTTGCCAGCGTATTCATGAAACTCGCCGCACCAGCAAATGTCATAATGAGTCCTCGCTATGCCACCGGTGCTCATACTGAGGGAGTACGCTTGCACCCTAGAACAATGGCTCGTGTAGCTTTGCAACTGGACGCCGACCAAGATCAAGCAATCTGGCAGCCAATTGTACGTGAGGCACACCGACAAGAAGTTACGTTTGGCGGCCTCGATGTGCATTTACTGGTTGATGTCAGTGGATCTATGGCTGGAGCGAAGGCTCAATGTGCTGCCGATACTGCCCTCTGTCTTGTAGAAGGCCTGCAACTTGCTCGACATAATGTTGCACGGACGGCTGGAAAGTTCCATCAACCGGATGTTCGTACACAAATTATCGCCTTCGGCTCGGGTACAGAAGTCTTGAGTCCGCTTTCTGAAGCGCCAACTGGCCAACAGAAGGGCAAAACCTATACCAACCTGCTGGAAGCCGATAGTAGCTCCACGCTTGTTAACGGCGCCTTAGAATCAGTCAAACAAGCTAGTACGGTTAAGCCAAAGCGAGACGCTATTGCGATAATTGTCAGCGATGGCCACTTCGGTGATCACGATAAGGCACTGGCAACTGTGGCCAGTATGCCTAAGTCGGTTTACGTAGCACACTTGGTTATCGGTGGCGATGTACAGACGTTTATCAGTGACAACCATGAAGCAGTTGGAAATCCGAGCGTATTGCCTGGTAAACTTCATGGAATTCTTGCAGACTATATTAGGAGAAGCCAATAATGACAACCTTTCGTTATCCACTACCTGAGGCATCACCGCCCTCTCCATGGGGTGGTTTTAGCGATGAAGCACGAACTTCATTAACTCGCATTGCAATGGGCCCTAGTCCCGCTAACCAATTGCTTACTCCAGATGGTAACGGTGCTGAGGGACTTCCGGCTGATGTACATGCCTGGGCAACCACCGACTTTGAGACGACTAACTGGTATCAGTATCCCGACCAATTTGGCCTGGATGCACCAACTTCATTGCAGGAATTGGCTGCTGTAAGCCCAAATCTTGCCCCGACTCTATCTCGCCTCTATGAGGCTAAGCAGTCGCTTGTATCAAGCAATGAGACCACACCTGAGAGCCTAAACGTTGGCGAAACCATGCACCTGGCACTTATACCATGGCAAGAGATGAGAAATCACTTAGGCGACTTCGACCAATGGATAAAAACCCTTCGTGATTCTCAAGGAATTGCAACCAACGATGATTACATCAATGAGCATCTGCTTGGGGCTATAAAGTCTAATCAACCGCTTTATCGTGATCCTGAGAACCCTACGCTGCTACTGACTCCTACTCAGTACTTAGACAAGAAAATCGCTGAGGATGGCCCTTGGGGTGTTATGTTAGCCCAAACCAGCCAGGAAGCCGGTATTGAGCGTATGAAAGGCCAAAGTCCTGATCAAATGACTGGCGATGGCTCGCAGCACCTAGAACTGGCGGGGCACAACATTGATGCTATGGGTGTCTTCGAGTGGATCGCCTTGACACTACAGAACGACCCTAAAGAACTCTCGCCCCAAGATGTATCATGGCTTCTCGCCAACCGCATGACGGTTGATGGCGATCCGCTCGTGCCGAGCGGCGGCTGGCGCGACTGCCAGGTCAGGTCGGGCTTGGGCTGGGCTGGCAACCAGAATGACGTTGTGCGGGTTCGCCCCGCAGCGATGTAAATCCTTATTATTTAGTTATTAGTTCTTCTTTTCTTTTTATTACTTGTTTTTAGCGCGCAGCGCTCGAAACTATTTTTGAGCTAATAGCCCCTAATGTGATATCTTCTAGGTAAGGTGAATCGTGCTGAGACTTGAAAGAGCGCTCAAGCGACCTCAAACTTCTACTGTCGCTATACAGCTCAATAGCGTGCCTTTTGGCAGTCACAGCGCCCGATCGAGGTTGTCGAGCAGGCGCCCGGTCTGACTCTGCATCCGGGCGAGCTTGCGTTCGATGACTTCGAGCTGTCCGCTGATCCGCTGCTGCTCTTGCTTCATAAGTTCGATCGGGATGGCTCCCGCGTAGTGCGCCTGCAACAACTTGAGTCGTTCATCCCGCAACCGACCTGCTTCCCGGTCGAGTCGACGGACGTCGCTCTCCCGGCTGTCGTGAATGCGTGTGATCTCTGCGCTGAGGTATTCGCGGAGGTCCCGGGCCTCGACACTGGTCACCGGGAGCCTTCGGACGTGCTACTGAGACGCTCTTTGGGAGTCACTAGCTAGTCCGACCGGATCGGAGGGCTGGTCAAAGGTGAGTCCGGTTACGCGAGCAAGCATGTGGACGAACTGTTGTTCGTCACGTGCATCGCGTACAGCGCGGACTCGCTCAAGGACCGTGGTTACGGGGACCGTGCGGGCGCGACTCCTGATCGCATCGGGATCTACGGCACTGTCGATGATGAAGCTTCGAAGTGACTGTGCTCTAGGTGGCACGCTGCCGTCCTCACGCGTGGTCGATGTCAGGGGCAGCTCGGGGACCTCCCGATCTACCTGAGTGCCCGGGCACGGTACCAGGATTCCTGCGTCGCCCGCCGGCGTGTCGTCAGCCGCTTCTCTGTCGATCATGATATGCCCCTATCGTACAGCAAGATGATCATGGTGTAAACGATCTTGCTCTCGTGCCCGCTGGCCACCCCGAGGTCTTGCGGTGCCTTGCCATGTTGCCAATCGTTCCGCAAGGGGGGTCCTGCATCTGGGAAGGCACGCCGATGGCACATTGCCAATGTGGCAGCTAGCCTGGCGCCATGGACGCGCCCGACCAGGTGTTGAGGTACCAGGAGGGCTACGACTACCGCGCCTACGTGGTCACAGAGGCTGTTGACGGCGAGTTGATCGGACTGAGTGCGGCTGCCCGACTACTTGGCTTCGCAGACGGCGAGAGCGTTCGTCGGCTGGTTGGGCGGGGAGAGCTGCCTGCCCGGCGCGGCGAACAACCTCGACACAAGCGCTACCACGTCCCGGCTTGGGCACTAGACGGGTGGCGAATCGCCCAGCAGAGGGAAGAGACAAGGGCCAAAAGCAGTGGTTCGCCGCCGTCCCACCCTGCGGGCTGCGCTGTCGGGGCTCGCCGCGATGGTCTGCGTTCTTGACCTCGACCACTTTCATGGGCAGTCTTCGCTAGACAGGGCCGACGACGGCCGCAGGCCCGCCTTCCGGGGGAGTTATTCGTGTCGCTTGCGCTGTATTCTGGTTCGGCTGCTCGTCGGGCGCTGCTGATCGCGGGCGTGTGTCTGGCGATGCTGGCGTGACGGTCAGGACGACGGCGAAGCGACCTCACTTGCGGGGAGTCGTGGTGGACGAGATGGGCGCTTTTCGTCCGGGCGTTCGAGCATCAGTGCAGTGCTGGAGCAAGTCGAGGCTGAGCTCGAGCCTTCATCCCACCCGGAGCCACCTGAGTGCCACCGCTCTTGATCATCTAGGCCTGACCTGGGACAATGATCATGGTGTCAACGGGGGCGATGGGTGTGAAAGCCATCCCATCAGCTCCGCCAAGCTTTGAGCATTATGCTTATGCTATACTTCTGAAATGGACATGCCAAAAGACTGGCACAAAGAGCACAAAGACGGGCTGACTACTGGTGAGAGAGCTGCCGATCGGCTCCGAAACGGGATGGGTAGCTGGGCATTTGTGCTACTTTTTTTGCTATTTATGGCCGTGTGGGCACTTATAAATACTACCGAAGGCATCAAGCATTGGGATAGTTACCCATTTATCCTCTTGAACCTATTCTTATCAATGCTAGCTGGTTTGCAGGGCGCGATTCTACTGATTGCCGCCAAGCGACAGGATGCGATTAGCGCGGCTATGGCAAAGCATGATTACGATACCAACGTTCGGGCAAAAAAAGAAGTTGAAGAATTGATGGCGATCAATCGTCAACAATTAGAGCTTATAAAAGAGTTACTCGAGCACCACAAGACTGGAAAATCTTAGTCGTTTTTGATTAATTTTCCGTCAAACGTTCGAGGCCAGAGCCGTTTGCTACTGACAACTGATATTTCGATTGCCCAGTACATTAGTTGTGCTTGAAGATAAATCCAGAAGAGTAAGCCCAATGAAACTGCGAAATAACTGTACAACGCGTCTAGATGTTTCAATTGGCGGGCCAGAACTATCCCGCCAAGCGTTTGGAGCACCACCAATCCAACCGCCGCAACAACTGCGCCAGTCCAGGTGTTCTTGAGCGACACGCGTTTCGGTAAACTTAGTTTTAGCAGCAATATGAAAAGCCAGAATAGGATAATGGCATTAACACCAATTGAAACAATTCTAAATAATGGGCTGGCATCAAACGAAACGATTGCCGCAGCCACAGCCGCCGCTAGGATCAGCCCACTTCCTGCCAATAGTATTACTACGAAGTTATTAGCAGTTGAACGGGGAAAGGTAAGTTGTTCTGATTTGGGGATATGCCAGACTGTGTTGACGCCGTACCGAAAGACACTTGCCACACCACGAGCACCGTAGAGCGTAAATAGCACCGCCGCGAGCAGCAAGAAACCGCTCTGGTGAATCGAATGTATATGCCCCGCCAGCTGTTCGCCAATTACGGGGAAATAGCTGTTAATACTGTTGATAACAGTTTCCTGAAAGTGGGGATATGCTGACGAAAGAAGGTTTGTAACTGTGGTTACAACGAGTAGCAAAGGGAACAGCGACAAGAAACCGTAATAGGTGAGCAAGGCAGCTAAATAGCCGGCTTTGTCGTCACCATATTTCCATATAACGGCGTGCATGAAACCCGACAAGTGATTCTTTTGCTGCAGCTTGTCGAGCTTATTTTGTATTTTTTGAATCTGGTTCATATGATATTTATACTGCCATTACACCATAAGCGCCGCGGATTATCTACTTTTTTCAGCCAACATACAGACCATGAGTGCATAGTGTTTTCTGCTAAACAAGGAGCACGCTATGAATGAATATGAGGCGGAAGAAATCCTAGTCAAATATGAAAAATGGGACACAAAACAGGCACGTCATACCTTTATCGCCCGCATGGAACGTAATCTATTCCGACGAAAACGACTTGGCACGTCACGACGATTGCGACCTAGGATGCCAATGGGACTAAAATCTAATCTTGCGCACTAATCGATCAATTACATCGTGGTGATATTCCACAAAAGGCAGTACTTCTTCGACGATATCAAGAATATCGTCTTCCTCAGCGGCTGAGTAGTAAATCGTTGTATATGCCCCGAAGCGCTTGAGTGGCGTGAAGATTAGACTGCCTACGTCTCCCTCGTGAACAGTCGAGAATGAACGAAAGTGGGAGAATTCATAGCGCCTATCACCAACACTGAAGCCCATACCATCTAGTTGATACTGCTTGTCATTCGGTTTTTTGCCAGCATAGATAGCAAGAATAATCGAACCAAAACCCAGCGCTACAGCTGAGAAAACAGCTTTGGTAATTAGATATACAAACCCAATAATCGCGATTGATGCTATCGCGTACAGACCATACCAAGCTGATGACTTATGGTGGGAAATATATTCCGTTGCTACCCAGCTCAAATTTTCTCTCGGTAATTCAGCCTGCTGTGACATTAGATGCGATGCATCAAATTGTTGCGGTACATCGACTGGAGTAGGCACGTACTGCTGATCAGGAGCATGAGGTGCTGGTTCTGCTGCTGCAAGGACTACATTCTCAGGCATGGCCGTAGCTTCAGCTTTTACTGGTGTAGCTGTGGGCTGGTCAGCAATAGAGCTCGAACCGGGCGTAATAACAGAACCTGGTTGCTGGTTATTTGAGCTTACGTTTTGTACTTCTGGCATAAGCGTATTGTAGCGTATCTCGAAGGTCAGGGATATAGAGGGGATAAGAAGAGCATTGCCGGGCGGGAAGGCACACTCTACAATTCTTGTGCGTACTCATGCCCCGATACGTGCTCCGATCCCAATCATACGTAGATGATAGTCGTGCTTGTTCGTCAAATCTTTGGGCATTTTTATCACTTCCGCTCAATTAACTAAAAACACCCCAATTGGGGTGTTTTTAGTTTGGCGGAGAGGGAGGGATTCGAACCCTCGCGGGAGATTGCTCCCCCCTATTGATTTAGCAAACCAACCCCTTCAGCCACTTGGGTACCTCTCCGTATTTGTTTGCAATGTCACAATATTGTAACGTGGAACTTTGTTTGGCGGAAGGGGTGGGATTCGAACCCACGGTACCATTGCTGGCACGATGGTTTTCAAGACCATTTCCATCGACCACTCGGACACCCTTCCAGAACAGAGGCCATTATAGCGATTAACGCTCTCAATGCCAAGCACACCGACGGTTTGCTCAAGCTTGAGCGCGCACAATCGACTCGACCTTACAGCCCAGACAGTGATGTGGAGTAATAATCGCAATCAATAGGCTAAAATGCTCATGTTGTGTTTAATGTGTTGTAAATATGTGCTCAGCCCGTTGCAGGCCCTTTATAAACTAAGCTATACTGCTAGTAACACAAAAATGCAAGACTCTTACTTCTAAACTCTACAGCCTTTGGCTTTGGAACTGCATTAATCAATTGGAGGGTAATAATTATGGCGCGACGAAACCGCGATGACGATCTCTTGCTCGAAGAGGACGAACTAACTGCTGCATTTTTGGGCGAAGACGAATTATCAGCCCCAGTTGCAGTTGGTGATCCTGCTGCAGCAACACCTGTCGTTGAAGACGAATGGGACGAAGACGATAGCGTACCTGGCCAACTGGCCGTTGACGTCTATGAAACGCGCGAGAAGCTTGTAGTTAAGGCTCGTACTGCCGGCGTTAACAAGAGCGATCTTGATGTTAGCATCTCTGACAACCAGCTAACGATTCGTGGCACATTGAGCTCCGGCTCAGAAGACGGAGTCGAGAACTACTTCTTGCAAGAGTGTTACTGGGGTGAATTCTCCCGTACTATCGCATTGCCTGTTCCTGTTAAGGAAGAGGAGATTGAGGCTGTACTTAAGGATGGTGTTCTTACCATCAGCTTTGGTAAGCTCCAACAGGATACGATCAAGAAGATTCAAGTCTTATAGTCGTTCGTTAGTCACTAAATTAAAAACCCCTCATTTCGAGGGGTTTTTACTATTGAAAGGTATCTAGTTCGTTACTGTGCGCTCGTGTTGACACTGCTACTAGTCGTCAATACAACGTGAACGATGAACTGTGCAAGTGCCACAATGATTAGGCCAACGACGGCGTAAATCAAGGTGTTCTTGGCACCAGAAACGTTACCGCTGTCTCCACCGGAGGTGATGTACTTGAAGCCACCATAGATAATCATGATGACCGCTATGACACCAACAATAATCGAGAAGATGTTGACGACTTGCGATGCAATGGCTGAAATTGAACCATTTGCTGAAGCGCTCGTACAACCCGTCGATGAAGTAGTGCCGTTAGTTGCGATATTGGTACCCGTACAGAGTCCGCCCGTCACATTATCAGGAGCAAGCGCATACGCTGCAATTCCTGGTACGAGACCGGGTGCTAAGAGTGTGAGACTCGCGATTCCGACAATTATGAACCTTTTTACTTTTGTGAACATTTCATTTTACCTTTCTTTAATCTACTATCTTTATACTACAGGCCTTATGCTTTAATCAAGCTAGGCACTACAATCAATGCTATTTACATGATGGACTATTAACTGATATGGAATGATTAGATGGGCAAGGATTGACGACAGTGTCTGCCGTTGTCAGCACTGTATGCACGATTACTTGAGCAATGGCGGCTATAAATAAACCGACCAGCGCATAAATTAGTGTGTTTTTGGCAGTGGTAATTTTACCCGAATCACCGGCAGCTGTAACATAACGAAACCCTGAGAAGATAATCATAATGACCGCAACAACTCCGACCGCAATTGAGAAGACAGAAACAAACGATGAGACCGTACTCGTCAGCGTGCCACCGGTGCAATCAGATCCAGTCGCATTAATACCGTTTAAGACTTGGTCTTTGGCAGTGCTACCAGTGGTACATGCAGCGTAAACGGCGCCACTCGCGAAAAACAGTGAAAAGCTGGCGATGGCAGTTGCAAAGAGGATAATTATGGATTTTTTCATGCTTCTCCTATTTTATATGACTTACTGCATAAACTACTATTGTACGAGCAGCGACAATTACCACGAGGCCGATTACGGCGTACATTAATGTATTTCGGGCTCCCTCGACATTACTAGAGTTGCCTGATGAAGTAATAAATCGAAAACCACTTACTAGAATAACGATAATCGCAGCGACGCCCGCAACGACTGCCACGATATTTGTCGCAGTAACAATTATGTCCCTAATTGGGCTTTTGGAGGAAGGAGCCGCAGTCGAACAGACAGCAGAATTAGCAGCTGCACCACTACAGCTACTTCCAAATGGGTTCCAAGCAGCAAACGCTACTTGTGATTGCACCAGCATGGTAGCCAACGTCACAACGACAAGTATTGCATTGATAAGTACGCGTTTCATGTAAAGTATCCTGCAATAAAGGCAACGATTGTTTCAGCTAGGACAATAACCACCAGTCCAATCAAGGTGTAGAAAATTGCGTTCCGCGCCCGTGCAGCCTTCTGTGGATCGCCTCCCGACGTAATGTATCGAAGACCAGCTATCGTAATCATCAATATAGCGATGGCTCCAAGGATTCCTAAGATAATGCCAATAATCACTGTGATTTCACCCGGATTAGCCGCAGGTTGCGGTAATGGTGAAGTGTCAATCTTTGTAAACGCGAGCGTGGTGTTCATCATCTTAGTTAAGCTCCTAGTGCCGATCCCAGCCACGACACCGCAACAATAGCAATTGCGGCAATAGCCAAGCCAATGAGTGCATTAATGATTGTACTTTGTGCCTTGGCTGCCTGGTCAGGGTTACCCTGGCTCGTTATATATTGAAAACCTGCATAAATGACAAAACCGACGGCCACCATACCTGCAACGCGCAATAAGTCGTCAACTACAGCAATTAATACTAATGGAATGTCACTTTGCGTTTTGGTAGCGCTATCTGGCAGGATGTGGAAGGAAGTAATGGCGCACTGCGGAGCAGGACCTAGGTTTAAGTATTGATACCAGGGGATAAGCCCGAAAAAGGTATTTTTACAAGCCGACGAAACGGCTTTCGCACCCGGTGCAGCTGCGAAAAACGTTAATAGCTGAAATAACCTAAGCCCCAGCATTGAGTATTCCTCCAGGAATTAAGAACTCGAGGAACGCGTAGAAAAAGATGTATGCCACTAGCGCGAGCGTTGTACTAATAATTCTACTTCGAGCCTTCGCCGCTTTTTGTGGGTCACCCGCAGAACTAGAGTATTGGATACCAGCGATTATATATGATATAACGGCTGCGATTCCGATCATTACAGAAAGCACTGAAATGGTGGGATTAAGATATTTGGCAACTAGATCACAGTTACCATTTGCACAAGTAGCGGATGAGGCTGCAGGGTCTGGCGCCCCAGCATTTGAATCACTTATGCACCCCGTGGTTCCTGGGGGGCAACTACCTGAAAGACCGTTTACGGTTCCGGTAGATGTGGTCGCTGGTGTGCCCGCAGCAGGAGTTGCGGCGGCTCCACTATTTACATTTGCACCAGGGGCGCCTGAGGCAAATGCCATACCCGAGAAAGATAAAGGCGCAACGAGCAACAATGTCATCATAGCTATGGCGCAAAGTTCTTGTTTGAACCGATAAAATTTTAAACTATTTTTCATTTTAAATCTGTTACAAAGGCAACTATACCGTACACTAGTATATTTTGCAACGGCTCTGAGTTGTTTCTGATATCACGTATTTTTATTAAAATAGAGCTGTTTTTCAAGCGCGTCCTATGCAAAAATAGTTGGCTTCACTTATTGACCAAAACACAACCATTAGTGTTTAATAAGACTATCGGCAGAGTATGAAACAAATAATTAAAAAGGCTACTAGACGAATTCTGCCCCTACTACTTGGGGCATTGTTTGTCTTTACGTCTGTTTTAAGCTTAACGACACCCTTCTTGCCGCACGCGATTGCCGCAACCACTCCAGCAACCGTCGATCAACGAGCTTTCCTTTTTGCAGCATATAATATGCTCCTGCCGTCTGGTTCAAATTTAACTTGTTTTGGTAGGTTTCAGGACACAATAAGCGGTAGCGATGTTGGACTAGGTAACTGGTTCACTCCTGGTCCTCAAACTAAGGGCGGAACCATGCTGGCTACTGATGGTCAAGCGAATTGTAACGGTACCGATGGCGATGGTTCATGGCTTCCCACTGCAATGAATCTCTGGGGATGGACCGGTAACTATAGCGACTTCCTAAAACAAATTGGTTATTCCGTACAAGGCAACACATTAGTTGACAACTCTCAACCTTCAGAGAACCAGATTAAAGCCGCCATACAAAATAAATTTTATGGTGGTCAAGCTCCTAAACTTAGCGATGCGGAACGGTACTACACGTATTATCACGACTTTACGGTTGGCTGTGAGGCGACCCAAACAGGTCCGTGGGCTACTGCATCACCTGATGCCCAGATCGCTGATGGAGCCTTCAAGATCTGGGGAGTAGACACTACTAGCGGCGCTGAAGTAGAGATGCTCTATACAAGCACCACACAAACAGCCGCGCGCAACGTAACGATTGGCGACGGCGTGGATACAAATCCGCCCGTCGACGAACTAAACTGTGGTGATCTTGCCAGTAAATTAGATAATAAGGCGCTAGCAGATGCGTACGCTGCGTATTTCAAAAGTGGCGGTAAGCTTTCCGATTCGTCTGCCACTGGTGGAAGTACAAGCGGAGGATCATCTGATACACAGTCACCTTCGTTAGACTGTCAAGCAGGCTGGAATCCTTTGAACTGGCTACTTTGTGGCCTTGTAAATGGCATGGCCATTATCGTCAACCAGATTGATACACTCATTACTTCAGAACTTGCAGTCGGGGTGCCCGCAAGTATTTCGACATCTTCAGCAGCCCCTACTACTATATTTGACACAACAAGCGCAACTGGTGCTGCTAAAGCCTACTATGGAGCATGGAATAGTTTCCGTAACATTGCGTTAGCACTCATGGTCATAGTAGGTCTCGTGGCTATTATTGCTCAGGCGTTGGGCGCCGAAATTTTAGATGCCTATACGATACGTAAAATTATTCCTCGCTTTATAGCTGCGGCGCTATTTATAACGCTATCGTGGTCACTCATGAGTTTTCTCGTTGAGTTAACCAATGCGCTCGGTTACGGAATACGAGCGATAATATATGCTCCGTTTAATTCCGGCGGGTTGCATTATCAGGTTGGAGGTGGGGGCGGCATAGCCTTACTTTTACTATCTGCGGGTGCTATTACCTCACTCGGTATAGTTGCACTGCTGAGTTTCGCCGTAACAGCAGCACTATCAGTATTCACCGCTTTCGTAACCCTCGTGGTTCGACAGATTCTAATAATCGCGATGATAATCATCGCTCCAATAGCCATAGCCTGTTACATCCTACCGAACACGCAGAAATATTACAAAATGTGGTGGGAGTCGTTCTTCAAGGCACTCCTTATGTTCCCAATAATTGCGGCAATCATTGCTACTGGCCACGCCTTCGCTGCCGTGGCTTCACAGAACAGCGATGCTATAAGCCAAGTAGTGGCCTTCATTGCTTATTTCGCCCCGTACTTCCTGATACCAGCAACATTTAAGTTCGCCGGTGCTGCCCTAGGATCGATTAGCGGCCTTGTGAACAAAAGTGCTGAAGGCAGTTTCGCTGGACTCCGGAACTTCCGGAAAGGACGAAGACAAGAGAATACTGCTAAGCTTCGTAACTACGAACGGTTCAACAGCTCTAATCCTATAAATAGAGGCATCAACACTGCTTTGGGTGCAGCTGCAAATCCAAGAAATGCTATTCGAGGCCGAAAAGGAATACGAGCTGGTCGTCAGTCAGGACGTGTTAATCAAGGCTCTGAGTCGCTTAAACACGACCGGGTGTTTGCCGCTAATCAGAATGACGACAACTTCTTGCTTGCATTAGCAAATAGAGATTTAGCTGAAGAAAAAATAGCTGCTTCAAGGTCGAAACTTAGTGCTGCTCAAGCGAGCGGTGATACTGCTAGTGCTGCTAGCGCCCAAGCCGATATAACTGCGCGTCAAAGAGGATTGGATGCTGCCCAACAGGTCAAGACGCGAAATTACGCTGGTACGAGATTGGCTGCGCTCAGTGCGCTTTCCAAAACTGGTTACCAATTTGCTGCAGGTGAACAAGGCTATCAGGAGCTCGATAGTACCGTTAGAAGCATTGTGGGTAGCGATGCCGGAGCCCGCGCTGCGGTTATGGACGAGAATCAGTTCCATTTAAAGAATGCTGGTCGACTTGATCTGGGAGGAATTAACCACGGCGAGAAGAACGATATCAAGTCTGGAGTACGCAAAATGGGTAACTATGGCCGTGGTCAAGGCAAAACTGATACATATTTTGGTGGCGCAAGCGAATGGTTGGGCTCAGATGTAATTGGTGTAGATGCTGCTGGTAACAAGACTGGTAAAACACTTTCTGTAAAGGATCCGACTACTGGCAAAGAGAATCGAGCTGCAACAATTAGCGCGATGGCAAGTGGCATCGATACGTCTGTAAGTAGCGGTAAAACATCTCTCAATGATGTCGCAGAATGGCACGGCATGCTCTTACGAGACAAAGAGTCAGCAACTGATGCTAATAAGCTTGAGATTCAGAAACAAATTGATGCGATTGAAAGTCTCGGCGGTGCTTATAATACTGGGCCTACACCATCTACTCCTGAAGAGTTAGAAGCAAGAACGAACTTTATAGGATCCTTGCGTGATAACAGAGCATCACTAATGCGCCCCGGTATTGATCCTTCTGAACTAAATAAATAGTCAATTTGATATACTGAAACTGTAGTGGCAACATATAAAGTAATCCAGGATATTGAGGCGGAGGATAAAATCCTTGGTCCATTGACGCTGCGTCAATTTATCTTTGGTCTTATCACTGCGTTTTTACTGTACATCTGCTTTCTATGTGTCACCAAGGGAGCAGCATTTTTACTTGTTGTACTGTTACCCCCAGCTCTTTTTACGGGTTTTTTTGCATTTCCATTTGGCAGGGACCAGTCGACTGAGGTATGGGCATTAGCCAAGATTCGCTATTTCTTAAAGCCGCGGCGTCGTATTTGGGATCAAAATGGCATGAAGGACTTAGTAACAGTCACGGTGCCAAAAAAGATCGAACGAATATTCACTGACGGACTAAGTGAAAATGAGGTAAAGAGTCGCTTGCAAGCACTAGCCAGTACAATCGATAGCCGTGGTTGGGCTATCAAGAACGTCAACGTAAATATGTACAGTCAGCCGAGCCAGCTTGATGCCAGCACTTCAGATCGGTTGATCGACATTAACAGCATGCCGCATGAAGTGCCGAACTTTGATGTCCAAGCATCCGACGATATGCTTGACGAGCAAACCAACCCAATAGCGCATCAATTTGACCAGATGATCGCGTCATCAACTCAAACACATCGTAAACAGCTCATCGACGAATTAAATGGCATCCGTGCTGATGAGCAAAGTAAAACTGAAAACCCGCCAAACGACTACTGGTTCATGCACCAATCAACCCCTCCATCGTCACTTCCTGCAGACCAAACAGTGTTTAGTGCTTCTCCCGTAGTACACCCTGGCGCTGCTGACGTGAACGTGACAGCGGATGAGACGCCCGCCGAAAGAGAAATGGTTGAGCATTTTAAAGAACAAAACGATACCCAAAAGATATCGTATGCCCACATGCGCACCATCCAACCACTCCATGCCACTTCACTAGCTAACGATATGGCTTCAGACTCAAGCCCACAGGTACCAACAACAGATGCTACGCCCGCCGCTCCGGTCATGACAGCACCCCATGATGCTGCTATACTATCATTGGCGAGTAACAACGATCTTAACGTGTCAACGTTGGCTCGAGAAGCTAATAAAGCTAAAAACCTTGACCAGCCGCCACAGGATGAAGTTGTTATATCATTGCGGTAGCTGTCACATTACGGTGACGACTACTACAGAACTAATAATGGGTGGGCTCTAAAGAACACATGCAACCTTCGGCAAACAATCAACAACCACAAGCAGGCCCTCAGCCGGCTTTTCCTGGGTACCCACAGCCAGGAGCGCAACTCCCACCGCAAGCGTACCCTGCGCCCCAACCCAATGTGCCCGTTACAGGAACTCCTCCGCAACCACCACCTATAAAGGCAAACACGAATAGCACTCAAAATACGCTACAAATAGCTGAGATCCGTGATGGTATCGTGATTATGAATGATGGCTCATACCGCTCAGTCGTTATGGTTAAAAGCATCAACTTCGATCTGATGAGCCCGCAAGAACAAGAAGCGGTTGAGTATAGTTATCAGGGCTTTTTAAACTCGCTGTATTTCCCGATACAGATTTTTATTCGTTCACAAAAAGTCGATTTACAGCCATACATCGAGAAACTCGATAAGATTAGAACTGAGCACGATAACATGTTGTTAGCCCTCCTCATGGAAGATTACATCGGCTATATAGACAATCTCAGCCAACAGACTAACATCATGGACAAGCGCTTTTACGTAGTCATCCCATACTCACCAACCGTTGATGTGCAGAAAGCCTTAACCCAGAGCAAAAACTTTTTTAGTGGCGTCGTGGGCATTTTCAACAGCAAGGAATTGCACGTTGTTATTAACGAAGCTGAGCTGGAAGCCGCTAAAACTGAGCTACGAAACCGCGTGCAGTCGGTTTTGTCTGGCTTGCTCCAATCAAGCATTCAGGGCTTACCGCTCGACACGCAGGAACTAATTGAGCTGTATTACGACACTTATAATCCTGATACAGCAACCCGCCAACAGCTTAAGAACTTCAACTCAATGACAGCCGATGTTGTGACTAAGGGCACTGGCGTTGCGCCACAAGCACACCTTCAAAGGGAGCTCCAATGAATCTAGAAACTAGAGAAGTGGAGCTAAGAGACAGCCTTTTACAGTGCTTGCTAATTCTTAATTACACTTTTTCTCGTTCTTCCGAGAGGAGCTTGTAATGGCGTTTGGGAAATCTAACAAAAACTCCGTTGACCCGGTCGCAATCGCACAAGCTCAGCGAGCTAGAGAAGAACAGGAAGTTCATAGCGCATTCCAGAAAGGCATTACTGCGCTTCGAGACTTCATCGCGCCTAGTTCATTAGAGTTCAGTAGTACGCATTTCCAGATTGGTACGCGTTATGCTCGAACCTACTATGTCTACGGCTATCCACGTCAGGTCTACACCGGCTGGTTGAGTAGCATGGTTAACCTCGACGAAGTCATGGATATGAGCATGTACATTTATCCAGTTGAGAGTCAGGTTGTGCTAGAGAATCTGCGCAAAAAAGTCACCCAATTAGAGGCTGGGATACAAATAGAAGCCGAAAAAGGC
>JBBRZB010000021.1:0-18326 GCA_038237095.1 Saccharimonadales bacterium (SeqCode)
CGAAGATTTGGCGATGATGCGGTGACGATATGCGCGTCAACTTCCAGACGCACACCATGCATGCCAACTGGGTCTTTGATGTTGCGCTGGCCGTCAAGGCTGTAATTCTTGGCAAAAAACTGGACGATCTCGCGGTTTGGTGGCAATGACACGATTGTGGCTGCTTCTTCAACTCGCATTCGGTCATCAACGGTGATTTCGCGGTTCGCCGCAGAGATTGCGATGACACCCTCGGAGTTCAAGCCACTAACATGCGATCCATTTACGTTTACCGTAGCATGCTTAATCGTGGAGCCTGAGATGCGCTCGGCTTCGGTTACGGCCCGTACGATAGCTTCAGCGACTTCATCAACATGGACCACGGCACCTCGGCGCATTCCCTGATTCATCGCTTGGCCATGCCCAATAATCGACGGCATACTACTGCCGTTCGGGTCATACATGCCAACGACACAACGGACAGCGCTAGTGCCGATATCGAGGCCTATAAAATGTTCTTGGTTAGAACCGTTCATTTGACAGTAGTATACCGCTATTGCTTGGTTTGTAGCAAGCCGCTCTGTTAGCTAGGACGCTTAGAAAGAATCTCAGCGCCGTTTTCGGTTATCAATATGGTGTGCTCAAAATGGGCAGACCATGAACCATCAGCAGTTAGAATCGTCCAACCATCGGGCGCTACTTTTACGGCGTCTGTACCGAGTGTAACCATTGGTTCGATTGCGATTGTCATACCCTTTTCGAGCCATGGACCAGAGTTAGCACGGCCATAATTCGGAATGTTTGGGTCTTCGTGCAAATGATGTCCGACTCCATGCCCAACTAAATCACGAACAATGCCATAGCGGTGATGTTTGAGCAAACCTTCGATTGCCGCGCCAATATCACCAGTTCGAACTTGGTCATGGACGGCGTTAATGCCAACTTGCAGGGCGGCCTCGGTATTTTTCACTAGGTCAACATGCCCTTTTTGCTTTGGGTTGCCGGCAATCACTGAAATAGCCGAGTCAGTAACCATGCCGTCATATATAACGCCAAAATCCAGACCAACAATATCACCATCGGCAATTACTCGTTGTTTACTCGGAATGCCGTGCACCACTTCATTATTAAGCGAGATACAAATAACATCGGGAAAATCTTGATAGCCCAAGAACGCGGGCTTACCGCCTAATATCTTCAACTCTTGTGCGGCTACATCGGCGAGTTGTTTGGTAGTCATTCCAGGTGCTAACTTTTTCTTAAGTAAATCCAAAACCGTAGCCAGCATACCGCCGCTGACACACATCGCCTGAATTTCGGCAGCGGTTTTAACGCGCGTCTGCATCATTTTGCTTCTTAGCTACGCCATCAATGTACGTTAAAATTTCGTCGTGAACCGCTAAAACATCTTGGTCCGCATTGATGTCATACACAGCCGTGTGGAGACTACGGAAATATTCTACGATTGGCAACGTTACGGCCTTGTACTCCTCGAACCGTTTCGCGATAGCCTGTTCAGTATCGTCGGGACGACCGCGCCGCAACAGTCGCTCTTTAACAACTTCTTCGGTGGCAGTCATATTGAAAATACCAGTTAGTACTACACGGCCGCTGTTAATTTGCTCCACCAGCCAATCAACTTGCGGTTTCGTGCGCGGGAAACCATCAAGCAAGAATTCTTTTTTCAGATCGATCAGACGCAAGGTTTTATCAACCAGTTCAATAACCTCAACGTCGCTTAAAAGCTCACCTTCGAGCATTTTTTGACGTCGTTCTCCGGTGACAAGCACGCGAAACAACTCACCGGTCGAAATCCATGCGAAACCATGCTCATCAGCGAACAGACGGCCTTGCATACTCTTACCGGCACCAGCCACACCTAGTAGAATAATCACCAACGTACTCCTCTTTGTTTCATACTCTCTTGAATTGTAGCTGGCTCAGGCACCGAACGTCAATTTTTGTTTAACGAGTTGCGCGATTAGCGCGCCGTCGGCGCTACCTTGGGTGCGCTGTTTGACTTGTCCAATGACTTGCCCGAGCTGTGCAGGACTAGTCGCGCCGGTGCTGGCAATTACTTCATCTACGATGATGCTAATTTCCGTTTCGCTCAGTTGGGCTGGTAAATATGTTTCGATTAATGCCTTTTCGGATAGCTCTTGGTCAGCTCGCGCTTGATCGCCACCCTGTATATATAAGTCAGCACTCTCTTGGCGCTTTTTGGCTTCTTTTGCGAATAATGGCAAAACTTCTTCGTCAGTTAGACCAACGTCTCGTTTATTTTGTGCTACTTTGACATTTAATAAGACGCTCTTGAGGCCGCGCAAAATAGTCACTTTACCACTGTCACCAGCTAACATGGCAGTTTTAATATCCTGCTCAAGAGTTTGTTCCAGCATACTGACTCCTTGTCGTTGAACTAAAAGGGGCTTTAACGAAGACCGAGTTTGATCTTCTTGATTTTGATAGCCTTGCGCTCTTGGCGAATAATCGCTTTGTTACGGCGCTCAGTCTTGCTGATTGGCTTCTCAAAGAACTGGTTGGATTTGACGACAGCGAGGGCCCCAGATTGCTGCACTTTGCGGTTAAAGCGGCGTAGCAGGTTTTCGGCAGACTCTTTGCTGTCTTTACGTGTAACTTGTATCATTAGCGATTATTGTACCTTACAGGGGTGACTTTTGCAAGCCTTAAGATTTAGCCGTTAACTCGTTTTTGCTGAGTCGTGCGTTGTGACTTCAACACTATGCTCTGGAGTTCGCGGAAGATTGGAAATTGCTTATTAGTAGAGTAGACCTTGGTGTTGCCTTGGCGTTCGCTGACCAAAAAACCAACTTTTTCCAAACGCTTCAATTCGCGTTGGATATTGCCAGCGTCCTCTTTGATCAACTTAGCAAGACCACGTACGTGGGTCTTAAAATCGGGGTACTTAGCATAGATAACGATTATCTTGCGGCGCACTCTGGAAGTAATGAATACATCTAACATAAGCTCTTCTATTGTTTTACGGACAACGTTAAGTAAGTATAGCTGGCGGCCAAAAATTTGGCAAGGTAAAATTCGTAAAGTCCGTAATTTTCCTTGATTTCTTTTAAAAATTGCACGGCATCTGAAGTACAATCGCCACCCTTAAGCTAGGCGTGCTCTATACTAGTCAGTATGTTTTATTATTTTGTATGGGTGCGCAGCAATCGCTATCACGGCAGCGAGCCATTGACCTATAGCAGTGAGCAACGGCTATCCACGGGTAGTATTGTGATGGTTGAGTTGCAAAAAGAACCAGTGATTGGCGTCGTCAGCGGCACTACCACCAAGCCCCGCTTTCAAACCAAAGCAATTACTAGCATGTTTGATGTGCCTGCTTTGCCTGCTCATTTATTAAAGCTAGCTAAGTGGCTCCAGCAATATTATCCCGCCCCGCTGGGCATCATCGCGCAGCAATTAGTACCGGCTCACTTTTCGGCTAAGCAACTTGCAGCTGATGTAGCATTAACGTTTTCGGAGCCCAAACTAGCATCGCTACCACCTTTATCGCCAGAACAAGTTGCAGCACTTGAAACGATGCAAGATGCCACCACCTATCTGTTGCATGGCAAAACCGGGACTGGTAAAACTCGTGTCTATATTGAAATGACTGCTCGTTCGATCGCAAATGGCAAATCAGCTATTATTTTGACGCCGGAAATTAGTTTGACTACCCAACTGGCGAATGGTTTTCGAGCGGTTTTTGGTGAGCGCGTAGTCGTGATGCATTCCCAACAAACACCAGCCGAACGCCAGCAAGCTTGGCTCGCTTGCTTACGAGCGACGGAGCCAGTCATCGTGATTGGACCGCGCTCAGCCCTATTTAGTCCCGTGCAGAAGTTGGGGCTGATCGTTATTGACGAAGCTCATGAATCGGCCTACAAACAAGAACAGTCACCACAATACCAAACTGGGCGCGTCGCGGCCTACTTAGCTCGCATGAGTCATGCCACGTTACTACTTGGCTCAGCAACACCAAGTATTAGTGATTACTATCTTGCCACCCAGAAACAAAAAGCGATTATCGTCATGAATGATTTAGCGCAAACTAGTGATCATCCGCCTGTCATTATCAAGACAGTAGACCGTAAAAATCGTGATGAGTTTACCCGCTCAAACAGCCTCAGCGTGTCATTGATTACCGCTGTTGAGACGGCTCTCAGTCGTGGAGAACAAAGTCTTTTATATCTCAATCGACGTGGTACGGCACGGTTGATTCTGTGTCAGAACTGTGGCTGGCAAGCCAATTGCCCCCACTGTGATATTCCACTCACCTACCACGGCGATAGTCATAGCTTGCGTTGTCACAGCTGTAACTACCGCACGCCCGCAATGACAAGCTGCCCAGAGTGCAAACATACCGATATTATTTTCCGTAGTGCCGGTACCAAAGCGATTGTCGATGAAGCACAGCGTTTATTCCCTAACGCTCGTATCGCGCGCTTCGATACCGACAACGCCAAGGCCGACCGCTTTGAGCAGCACTATGACGACGTTAAGGCTGGTAAATTCGACATCCTAGTTGGTACGCAACTACTCGCTAAGGGCCTTGATTTACCACGCTTAACTACGCTGGGCGTACTGCTTGCCGATACTAGCTTGTACATGCCTGATTTTGCCGCGCCAGAACGCACGTTTCAGCTCCTGACGCAGGTACTAGGTCGAGTTGGACGTGGCCACAGTGCCGGTCACGCCATCATTCAAACCTATCATCCCGATCATCCCGTAATTCAAGCTGCTACCAGAGGTGATTATCACAGTTTTTATGAATCTGAATTAGCGACTCGCGAGCAATTTGCTTTCCCGCCTTTCGTGCATTTGCTCAAATTGACTATGCGGCGTGCTAGCATTGCAGCTGCCGAGGCGGCTGCTAATAAACTGAAGGCTAGCATTGTTGAACACGGCTACCACGTGGTAGTGGAAGGCCCCGCGCCAAGCTTTTACGAGCGGTTCCAAAATAAATATCAGTGGCAGCTGGTCATCAAAACCCACGAACGTTCCGAGCTACTCAAAATCATCGCGGATTTGCCCGCCAACTGCTCATACGACATTGACCCTATGGACTTACTCTAACCACAGATTTTCGACACCTCTTTTCCCTGACCCCTGTTTCAGGTATACTAACTTCAAATATGACCAAAGACGATATCATTTCCTTGCCCAACACTCACTTGCGTCAGAAGTCACAACGTGTCGGTATCGTGACGGATAAGATTAAACAGCTAGTGACTGATATGGAAGCCGCTACAATCAGCTGGGATACCAGCCGTGACCACGAAGTAGGTGTGGCATTGGCAGCTGTGCAAATCGACCGCTTATACAAAGTGGTCGTTGTCCGGAATAATTATGATGATAAAGAAGACCACAGCTTCACGGCGTTTATTAACCCGGAAATCACCAAAGCTGAAGGTGAAATTCTAGAAGATTACGAAGGCTGTCTGAGCGTTCCTAGCGTCTACGGTAAAGTCAAACGTCATAGCAAAGTCAAAGTTAAAGCGCTCGGCTTGAATGGAAAAATGTTCCGCGTAACTGCAGAGGGCTTTTTAGCCCGCATTTTCCAGCACGAGATTGATCACACCAACGGCATTGTATTTATTGATCACATCAAAGGTGATCCAAACGCCTTTTACCAACTAGATGACGACGGCAAACTGCAGCAACTCAACTACGATACTGACATCAAAACCAGTACAACTCTCTGGGAAGACGAATAATCATGCCCGTACTCGACTCGCCAATCGTATTTTTCGGCAGCGGTCCCGTAGCGGCCGAAAGTTTACGCCTACTTGCCTTGGATTTCGTGATTGAAGCTGTTATTACGAAGCCCCGCCCTGCCCATCACCATGGTGACGTGCCGGTTTTGGCTTTAGCTGAAGAACTAGGCTTACAAGTTATCACCGCTGATAGCAAGCGAGCTTTAAGTGAGTTATTCGCCAATCGACCTGTCAAAAGCGAGCTCGCCGTCCTGATTGATTTTGGCATCATCGTGGCTCAAGACGTCATTGATTACTTCCCGCTCGGCATTGTAAACAGCCACTTTTCTTTATTGCCAGAGTGGCGTGGTGCCGATCCGATTAGTTTCGCTATCCTCAGTGGTCAAGCTAAAACTGGTGTCAGTCTCATGCTACTAGTTGCGGCCATGGATGAAGGCCCTATACTGGCTTTCGTCGAGCATGAAATACCAGCTACAGCTACCACCCCAGAACTCACGGCTGATTTAATCGAACTGAGTGCAGGACTGCTCAAACACACTCTGCCAGCCTATGTTTTAAAAGACGTGCAACCAGCCTCTCAGAATACTACTGGCGTGACATATTCGCGTAAGCTCAGCAAAGCTGATAGTGTGCTCGACTGGTCCAAATCAGCTACGCAATTAACGCGTGAAGTTCGAGCCTTCTACGATTGGCCACGCAGCCGAACAACGCTAGGCACGATCGATGTTATCATCACCAAAGCGCACGTATCGGAGGGCCAAGGCACACCCGGTACACTCTGGCACGCGGACAAGCAACTTGGTGTTTATTGCTCCGACTCAATACTTGTTATCGATGAATTAGTGCCCGCTGGCAAAAAGGCTATGCCCATAGTGGCATTTTTAGCAGGCTACTCAATACTCTAGGCTTGAGGTGTTGGGCCTGCTTGGCTGGCGGAAAGAATTTGCGGTGCAGTGGCACCGACTTCGGCTTTTAGCTTGTCGAACTCTTCTTGGACAATGTCCTTGTAGTTCGGGAAGTTGGTTTCGAGCCACTTAAATGCGCCGGCGTCGTCCTTAGCTTCAAAGTATTGCTCGAATTCATCAAGCTGCTCGTTCGTCATCTGGTCGGCTAAACGCATACCGACACGCATCTCGAGCGTCTCATATATATGCTTGAGTAAGCCGTCTTTCTCGGCTTCAGGTAACGTACCTAAACCAAGTTCTTGTAGTAATGTGACGTCAATCTTAATCATAGAGGTATTGTATCATTTCCTGCCTGTTGACCAATAAAATAATGGTTTACAGGCTGCGTTGAATCGTCTGGCGCGTAAAGAGTTCGATTTTATCGCCTTCTTCGAGGTCGACTCGCTTAGTAGTCGAGAAGCTCATACCACACATTTCGCCTTCAAACACTTCTTTAGCTTCAGCTGGACCACGCTTCAAACCGGTAATCTGCACTTCAGCTAGTAGTTCATTACCACGCATCACTTTCGCGAGTGCTGGAGCGATTAACTTGCCTTTTGTGACTTCACCACCACAAATAACTTCTGTTTTTGTAGTCTTGAAGATACCTTTTACGACCAATCGCCCGAGTTCTGTCTCGACAATCTCTGGCGCGAGTAATGTGCTGAGTTCAGTCTTAACATCATCAATGAGTTCATAAATGACTTTGTAGAGGCGTACCTGGATTTTGTCGCGAGCGGCTTGCTGACGACTACTTGACGAAAGCGCCACATTAAAACCATAGACAATTGCGTTGCTCGTGTGCGCCAAGTGCAGGTCGTTTTCACCAATCGCTCCAACGCCTGAGCCAACGACACGAACGGATACTTCATCAGTATCAAGTGCTTTTAAGCTATCTATGACCGACGTTAGCGAGCCTTGCACGTCAGCTTTGATAATAATGTTAAGCTCTTGCATCTCATTATTTCGATTAATTAATCGAATCAATTCACTACTACCAATATCCAGACGGCCACCAGCAGCTTGTTTTTCGTTCGCTGATTGCTGTGATTGCGTGCGAGCTAATTTCTCGTTCTTGACGACATCAAATTCATCACCAAATTCAGGTAAGGTCTTGAAACCGGTAATCGTAACTGGGGTTGATGGAGTAGCGGTTTTGAGCGGCACGCCATCAGTAGTCTCTAGGTTGCGAACTTTGGCATAACTGCTGCCAGCCACTATGAAATCGCCAGGACGAAGTGTGCCAGTTTCGATTAAGGCTTGCGCGACTGGACCACGGCCCTGCTCCACGTGTGCTTCAATAATTAGACCTCGTGCTGGGCCATCAGTATCAGCTTTGAGCTCTTCAACATCGGTTACCAGTAGGATCATATCCAATAATTCGGGTAAACCGTCTTTAGTTTTAGCCGAAACTGGGAGTAGAATTGTTTCCCCGCCCCATTCTTCGATTAATAAGTCGTTTTCTGACAATTGCTGCTTTAAACGGTTGATATCAGCGCCTTCTTTGTCTATTTTGTTGGCGGCAATAATTAGCTTAACGCCAGCTTTGCGAGCAAAACGGATAGCTTCTAGCGTTTGTGGCTTAATACCGTCGTCAGCTGCGACGACAATAATCACGATATCGGTTAGTAACGCACCATGTTCACGAATAGCTGCGAACGCTTCATGGCCTGGGGTGTCCAAAAACGTGATTTTACGGCCCTTGTGATCAACTTGATAGGCTGAAATGTGCTGGGTAATACCTCCAGCTTCGCCTTTAACGACATTGGCACCACGAATGGCGTCTAGGAGGCTGGTCTTGCCGTGGTCAACGTGGCCCATCACGGCCACCACTGGTGGACGAGCCGCAGCTTTGGCGCTAGCCACTGGCTTGGCGTGAGTCGGCGCGGTTTCTTCTTTGGTGGCGCGTTTGGTGATTTGTACCCCAAGACCAAGCTCTTCAACAATAATTTGAGCTGTATCAAAGTCGATACGCTCATTAACGGTCGCCATAACGCCGTTCTTCATCAACTCACCAATCAAGCGAGTGACGGGTATAGACAGCCGCTCAGCTAAGGTGCCGACAGTGATCATATCTTCAATTTCTATGGTAGTTGTATCTTCTTCTGCCACTGTCGACTCCTTTCTGGATAATCAGCCGTTACTACACCCGCTACATGCTATTTTTTAGCTTTAGCTGCGTTCTTTAATGACAATGCAATCTTGCGATTCTCAGTATCGATGTCGAGTACCTTGAACTGCTTCTTTTCGTTGAGCTGGAAAAGCTTTTCAGGGTCTACGGTTTCGTCATCGCTCATTTCTGAAACGTGGACGAGAGCTTCAATGCTTGGGCTTAGCTGGACGAATGCGCCAAATGGCGTGATGCGTGTCACTTTACCTTCGACAGTATCACCAACCTTGAACGCTTTGACCTGATCAAGCCATGGATCTTCACTCATCTGCTTAAGACTGAGCGAAAGACGGTCGCGGTCGATAGCAATAATCTTTGCTTTGACAGTTTCGCCAACCTTGACGTAATTGCGAGGATTATCAACTCGTTCCCAAGAAATCTCAGAAATGTGAATTAAACCTTCGATACCGTCAACGTTCACAAACGCACCAAAGTCGATTACGCCGGTTACGACACCTTCCACGGAGTCGCCAACCTTGAGTTCGCTAAAGCGAGCTTGCATGTCATCCTTAACAGCTTCTTTTTCAGAGAAAATAAGCTTGTTATCCTTACGACTAACGTCGAGGACGCGAACGCGCAAAGGAATGTTCGTTAAGGCGTTGAGTTTCTGTAATATTTCATCCTTATCAGCACCTGAAACACGTGGATAGTGTCCGGCAGCCAGTTGACTGACTGGTAAGAAGCCACGAATGCCTTCTAACTCAACTAATAGACCGCCGCGGTTAGCGTCGTATGCTACTACTTCGATAATTTCGTTAGCATCGAATGCGCGTTGCAACTCGTCCCAACCTCGGTCCTTAACAGCTCGCTTCATGCTGAGCAGCGCGTGGCCTTCGTCCATTTCTGGATCAATCACGCTGACCGTGACAGCCTGACCTTCTTCGAGCGTTTGGCCGTGACCAATTTCGCGGCGAAGCACGACTCCGACACCTTGAGCGCCGAGGTCAATCCAGACTTCATTTTTTTTGACTAGCGTTACCGTGCCTTCGACGACGTCGCCGGTGGTAAGGCTTTTTGACTCGCTGCTAGCTAGCAGTTCGTCCATAGTTAATGCTTTTGACATGTGGTACATGCCTCCTTCGTAGTGTTTCTAGCAAGCGCACGTAGCGCACGTTATCGAGTGGTGAGCGGTGACCCGTGAGCACCTCTCTTTACGTTAATTGCAAGATTACCTTTATTGTATCTGATTGACCCCTTTAAGTAAAGAGGTGGCAGGTGACCTACAAAAGATGTAGTAGTTTCTGCAAAATCATTGAGACCAATTGGCTTACGATGATACACTTATGACATGTACGTGGGAATAGACATCGGAGGGACAAAAACACTGGTCGCCGCCTTGAATAACGAAGGTGTTATTCACGAAAGCGTCAAATTCCCTACCCCCCAAAATTATGATGATTTTTTGAAAGAACTTAAGAAAACGCTCGGAACCTTCAAAACGCAGGAATTTCGAGCTGGTGGCATCGGTCTGCCCGCGACAGTACTTGATCGTAAGCATGGTCGGGCGGTTAGCTTTGGTAACTTAGCGTGGCGAAACGTCCCAGTACAACACGATATCGCGCTCCTAACTGGCTGCCCGATGGTCATGGATAATGACGCTAAAATGGCTGGTTTATCAGAGGCTATGCTCTTGAGAGATACGTTTGAGCGCGTGTTGTACGTAACCGTTAGCACTGGCATCGGCATCGCATTTATCAATAAATGTGAAATAGACGATAATTTTGGTGACGCAGGTGGCAAAGCTATGCTGATTGAACATCACGGTAAACTCCAACCCTGGGAGAGTTTTGCTTCCGGACACGCGATTGTCGATCACTATGGTAAGCGCGCTGTTGATATTACCGACACCGATACCTGGACTAAGATTAGCCGTGATTTAGCCGGAGGTTTGATTGAACTTATCGCGCTGACCGAACCTGAGGTTATCGTGTTTGGCGGCGGCGTTGGAACCTATTTTGCGCGTTTTGGAGTTATATTGGCTGATCAACTATCCCACTATGATCTACCTCTTATTACGCTGCCCAAATTACGAGGCGCACAGCGCGCCGAAGAAGCAGTTGTCTACGGTTGCTACGATTTAGCTAAGCGAACGTACGCTCATGCGTAGCCTTATTATCGAGCTGCGCAAGCGTCATCCGACTCTGACGTTTCGTGCCAGCACCAACTATTGCTGGTCACCGGAAACTTCCGAGATTTTCTACCGCCGCAGTGATAGCGACTGCGACGAAGCCGATTGGTCACTGTTGCACGAAACAGGTCATGCGTTGCTCGATCATAGTAGCTACAAGGCTGACTTCGAATTATTACGGCTTGAAGTTGCGGCCTGGGAACGTGCCAAGCTACTTGCCGACGACTTAGCCATAACTATTGATGAGGACCACATCCAAGACTGTTTGGATACCTACCGCGATTGGCTTGATAAACGTAGCATTTGCCCGACATGCCACACCAAATGCCTCCAGCAAGACAATCATCATTATTATCAGTGCTTTAACTGCCACACCGTCTGGCGAGTCAGCTCCAGTCGGTTCTGCCGCGCCTATCGCAGTACCAAGAACGTACCGCATTCACCCGCTGTCTTTATATAAAAACTCCGCCTGTTTCCAGACGGAGTACTTATAAGGTCGAACGTCTAAAAAGACTTAAGCGACTTTTTTGGTGCGACGTGAGATACGACCGCCCTTTGCGCCAGCTGCACGAGCGAGCTCGCGGTTAGCGAAGAAACCACCGGTCTTGCCGAGCTTACCGCCCTTGGCACCGATCTTAGCGTAGAAATCTGCGCCGTACTTGTTCTTGTTGGTTGCGGCAGCCGCTTGGCCACCTGCTTTTGTTCCAGCCATAGTCTTGTTCTCCTTAGTAATAACATTTGCGTCTCGAAGGAAAACAAAAAGGTCCCCAGACCTTACGGTCATGGGAACCCTCTCATTTCTCTCGAAATTAAGCTTATGATATCACGCTATTGCTTGGCTGTCAATAAGCTTGTACTTAAAAATTACTGTCCGACTATTTGGTAAACGTCAGTGGTGCGACCAAGATGATCTTACCAGTTGTTGGACGATACAGAATCGCCTGTCCAGCCTTGGCGTACATCAAGACTTTGTCACCATTTTGGGCGTTATTAAAGAACGCTGACTGCTTCTTGGCGGCGCTAGCGTCACTAACCTCGGCAATAGTTGGCGTCTCACCACTTGGAAGTGTCATTAAAGCACTAACTTTAGCTATCAAAGCCTCGGTTTGTTTCTGGACAACTGCTTGTGGATTGGCGTTCAACTGGGTAACTTGTTTGTTGAGATTCTGGTTGTCAGAATGCAGGCTCCAGCCCCAAAGTCCGACCGCAATCAAAAGCAACACCAAAAGCGCGTCAACCGCGAAGTGAATCATGCCTTTATTACTTTTTGCAGGTTTTGACGATTTTACTGAATTTACGGTTGGTTCAGCCTTTGTTTCACTGACTGCCGCTGGTGCTACATCTGTAACTACCATTGGTGTCGGCTTCTTTTCAGGTGCTGAAACAGTCTCGGGCTCTGCCGACATAGAAGGCATTTCTTCAGTACTGGTTTCCTGCGGTTTTACCGCCTCGTCTGTCTTAGACTCACTTGACGTATCACTGGCCGCGACCTCTGCGGTCGAATCAAACTCTTCATCATCTGAAGGCATTTTTACATCCACTACACCCATAAAAATTCTCCCTTATTTATGCTTAAGGTTATTGTACCTGTCTCGGTGACCATGTACAAGAGTCTTCTCTAAAACAAATGCAATCAATTTATGGTGATTGGGTGGCACTCGGCGGCGTATCAATGAGCACCGGCCCGACCGCAATAATTCTGTCAATGTTCGGGCGGTAAATGATTGCCACTTTATTCGTCTGATAAATAAGCACCTTATCCCCGTTATTCGCTTGCTTAAAAAAACTAGAAGTTAGCTTATTTTTATCCGTAATCGTCGCGAGCGCAGGTGTTTCATTAGTTGGCAGCAGATAATGCCGAGAAACATGTCCAATTACAACATGGACGTCATTAAGATTAGCTGCTTTTTTGTAGTGCTGTGTTACAGCAGATGCAACTCCAACAATAAGTATTAGAGTCAATAATCCTCCGATAACGTATTTAAGATTCACCCGAAACCACGAGCTAGATTTGTTAGCAGTCATTAATTGTCGCTCTCCAGATACCAACCACTAAAATCGATGATAGCTGCTCCTCCCGTGACATTATTTGTTATCCAAAATATAGGGTTCAAAAACGTCGTGTTTGCGGGCATGTTGGCTGCTATCGAACCGCTTGTCTGGGCACCGGTAGATATGTCGGTTACGCGCCAGCCGATTGAGGATCCATTCGGCGCAGAAAACAGGATAAGTTCATACAAATCAGTCGTGTTCACCGGAAAACTGGCGCCGAGATTCGTGACTGTAGGCGCGGTACCTATAACATTACTGATAATATTCCAGTTTCCGGTACTCGCATTGATCGCCATACCAATTTTGCCATACGTAATGCTCGTTGTCGGATCGATATTTGTTGGGTTAGCTATCGTGTCAGCGAGTCCAATAAACGCACGATTTCCTACTGCGAGCGTGTCAGTCCCAAATCTTGTAGTGTAGAAGAATCCACCACGGCCAGCTACATTTCCCCTCCACACTTGCAGCTGACTTTGTCGTTGATAACTTACGGTACCCGCTACAACACCTGATGAATAGTTCAGCCGTCTAACAGAAGTAAGCAGATTCGTTGTCGTCAAAGCTGGAACCGTACAAGTACCAGCCCCCGTTGAGGTAGACCCAAAGCCTGTGGCTCCGGTGCTACAGTTTGCTGTACCGGTTGGCTCACTAAACGAGACTCGGTTAAAGCCAAGATTGGCTTGGAATGGAGTATCAACGCCCGATGGCCCAACCCATTTTGGTAACACCCTACCAGCGATATCTTTAGCATATATACGCAAATTTCCAGCAGCCGGTACTGCCGGCTCTGCCTGTGCGGCCAATTGCATGCCACCCGATTGGATATCAACACCAATATCCCAACCTGTGCCGACATAGACAGCCTCTTCGG
This sequence comes from Saccharimonadales bacterium (SeqCode), assembly GCA_038237095.1. Classification (GTDB taxonomy): domain Bacteria; phylum Patescibacteriota; class Saccharimonadia; order Saccharimonadales; family UBA4665; genus JAJXTN01. Next base: position 13,880 of record JBBRZB010000021.1, read on the forward strand.
TACCAGCTCCGGCTGCTGTAGGGCCCTCAAGTTTGATGCCATATTCACTTACGCCAGCAACAGCCCCAGTCGTGTTGGCGACAATTCGCATACCGCTCCAGGTGCCACCGCTTGTCGTACCAGGCGTGAAATCAATACGCATGCCTGCGGCCTCTACGGCTGCCGCGCCGCCTTTGTATTTTACATTTACGCCGTTAATGCCTGCCGTAGTGACTCCCGTTGAAGCCGTGTTATCAACTACAACCTGATCAACTGTTGGCACGTTAGTTCCTGAGCTAATTGAAAGCTGATTGCCCGTAGAGGTGTTTATAGTCAAGTTGTTGCTTACTGCGGTTGCACCAGTCAAGGAGTTAGCACCGACTCCAGTTTGGGTAATGCCTGTTACACCACTAATTGCCCCACCTGCCGTGAGCGTAATCGTAGGCGAAGTTAAGAAGTTCGTGAAACCTGTAGCTGACGTGAAGTTAATGCCATTATTAAAGCCGGTGCCGAAGTTAATGCCATTAAAGGTATTATTGGCGAGTGTCGCAACATTCGCGAAGTTAATACCGTTTATCGTGTTAGCGTTTGCATTGGTGTTTGAGGTGCCAACTAGGCTGATGTTTTGTGCGTTTACTGTCGTTAATGTCGCACCAGCGTTGGTGTTAGTAACGGAGCTCGCCGAAGCATTTGCACCATTTGTACCGCTAGCGAAAATCTGAGATATACTTGTAACCCCACTAAGGGCACCAGCGTTAATAATCAATCCGTTCAAGGTGTTGGTTGCTGTTGGTGCAGTGATTGCACCCGCGACCGCCAGTGCTCCGGTGCTCGTAAGCTGTAACTTAACTGCCCCGTTATTCTGGAAATCCAAGAAGTCGGCAGCTGAGCCAGCGCCACTAGCAGGTTCGTTGATACCAAGATATGTTCCGCCGTTGGCCGCCACATTACCACCGGCAATTGAGTTTCCAAGCTGAACTAGTGATACGGTTGCAGTGTTAACTGGCGCGCCAGTGATAGCCACTGCGTTGCCGCCGGTTAAACTGTAGGTATTTATGCCGGTCCACGACTGATTATTCGCAAGTTGACCGTAGCCACTAGCGGTCACGCCGCCCAATTCCATACTGTTAAAGGCATATGGCACAGCTGTTAGCCGAATATACGGCGTCATCTCACCGTCGCCGGCACAGTTGGTCGTGAAGTTAGTCACAATCGTACAGCTTGAGGTGTTTCCTACCTGCAACGATAGCCACATAGTGTCCGAGTTCCAGTCCACACTACCCCCGAACGGGTTGGCCGATCCTAGGTTAACAGTGAATGTTCCATCTGTTATCGTCACGCCGCCGGTGCCCCCAATCAGGCGATCTTCGGTCCATTTGAGCGTTCCACCTCCGGAACTAGTGCCTCCATCATAGATTTTGAACTCAAGGTTGTAGGTACCGTTTGGAATGTTCGTGTTGTTGGAGAGGACGACTTTGCCCTGAAATGCCATCTGTTGATTGATTCCAGCCGCAGCCGTCGCTTTATGAGGAAACACTACGAACAGAGTAGCCATGCCAAAAAGCACGATTACCAACAAACGGAACGTGTTTGTTTGCCTCAACATCGTATCTCCATTGTATGAAAAAGCACTTATGTTTACAAGGAGTTTATACTCTGTTATTTTTTGGATTTTTGAGGGATTTTTGACCAAATTCTAATAATTCGAGCCTTATTTCGATATCGTGCGCGCCATAGCCAAGTGAATATAAAAATTATACAGGCAATTCCACCGATGTTAATATACCAAAATGCTTGTGTTTTTACGCTGTAGGTAGTCTGACCTTCATAGCGGTAATAGACACGGACGGTATACTTGCCAGGCAGCCACGCCCATGCCGTGCGAGATACTGGCGTGACGAGTAAGCGACTAGTAGCTGGCAATACTAATGCTGATCCGCTATTCACGACGCCCTGGCTATATTGGCCGAGTGGTCCAGAAACATGGACATAGCCGCGGGGTGTTGCCTGCACGTTGCCCGTATTCCGGAACGTGAGGTTATAGCCATTAGGTAGGTGGAAAAGCGCCAAAGGATGCTCAATTGGGTCAAGTGACAGGCTGTACGTACCAGTGCCAGCGGTATTGACGAACAACAAGCTGGCCACCGTCTGGTTAACACTCACCTTATTTCCTATTGCGGTAGCACCAGCGGTGCTAAGCAGCTTATAGAGCACGGCGCCATAATGTCCGCCCGCCTTCAATTGCGTCGCGTCAACGAGCGTTATGGTAATCTGTTTGGTTTCGTGCGGAGCGAGTGTGAAGTGCGGCTGGTCAATCTGTAAATGTGCTGACAATCCATGATCAAGTGATAATGAATTATTGAAAATTAGTGCTCCGCTACCGTTGGTCATTGTAAAATCGGTGGTAGTCGCGTCCACAGTGAGTGCTGAACCCGAATTATTGCTAACGGTATTCTGGAACGTCGCCGAATCTTGGCTTGGCAATACATCGATGCTGGCAAGCGCTGGTGAAACGCCCAGTCCAGCTGTGTTCGTGGCTGGTGCCGCTGAGGCAGGTCTAAAAAAGAGCACGCAAAATGCCACCATAAAGAGCAAAACTAGCCAACCCGTACCCCGTCGCATCGTCATAGAGCAAGTATACAAGAAACTACCAACCCAGGCCTACGACTTGGTCGTAGATGCTTTCTTCTGTGACTTGCGGGCAGCACGAACAATGTGCCGATAACGCAGTAACATGACAATTAAGAAGACTTGGAGCGCAATAATCCCTAATGCAATCAAGAGTAACTTCCATGGGATTATCCAAAACGATACAACAGCGTAGATTGGCACGTCACGAGTGCCATTGTTATATACCAACGCGAGTCGCGCGTAGTACTTGCCGAAGCGAAATTTATCGCTATGGGCGAAATCCCATTTAAGCTGCTGGATAGTTTGTCCGTTTTTGGCGGTAACCGGTTGCCCGTTACTTAATTTATCTTGGAATGCGGGAAAACCATCTCGCCACACGACCGTAAACACGCGGTTAGAGTTGGGCAAAACACGCCCATTCTGGTTGTTGAATGGAATTGTCGCGATCGCCGACTTAAAACTAGCGTCTTTGCTGATATATACAACGCCCTGAGGAGGCAAGAAAATATTACCGTTGTTGTGGACATCGATGTTAAATGTTGCCGGTAAGTACTCGTAGAGCTTCTTGGTGGCCGTAAAGCTGGCGATTTGCAGGCTTCGGCTCTCGTTGTTTGAGCCAGTATCGATAAGTGCCAGAATGGCATTGGTTGGCGTATAGGTATTAGTGTTCTTGACTGTCTTATCAACCGCTAAGATTGGTTTAAACAACACCGCGTAGTAGTAACCGAGCGACGCGTCACTCGGCAGACTGACGGTCATTTGGACTTGTTCCCAAACGCCTGGTTCGGCATGAACCAGATTCGGCGAAAATGATACCCACTTAAGTGATGGGTCGTTTGATTTGGCGTCGATGGCGGCTTCGCCATTATTCCCACGCGCTTTAAATGTCGCAGCTTCAACCTGAATATCGACTGCCTTCGGCCCATTATTCTGGACCTGCAGTGTCGTCGACTTCGTCTCACCAGGCTTTACATTCATCGTCACCGATATTGGTGACGTTGTAATGTTGGAGCTATCACCGACAGCGTGCGCTAGCTGTGCCGGCAAAAGCACGGCCGCGATAATAGCCAGTGCGCCCGACACGCGAGCAACACGACTCAAGGATCCCCCCAAAAATATCATGCTTGCAAGTGTACTAGAAACTACCAGCGCCGACTAGCGTCACGGTGTCTGAGTAATCTGTTGCAGCAGGTGTCGTAGCTGAAATAGTAGCCAATTCCTTGACTGTAGCAACCGCACCAGCAACTGCAGCGTTTCCGCTCGCAATCTTGTTGTAGACAGTTGTACTGAGTCCACTACCCGTAAAACCTGAGTCAGTGTAGTTGGCTGTCGCGTTACCAGTGGTGACACCAAGCGCATACTTCTCAGTACCGATATTGGTCGTCATGTTAGCGTTAGATCCTGTTGGGACTGTAGGAATGAGCTTAGACTGTGAAGTCGAATTCAAACCAGCTTGTGAATCAAGTGCCCACAAGAACCAACCGTAGTTACCGTTTGTACTAATCGTGGCGTTGACACCAGTTGAACTTGCTACACTTGCAGCCGAAAGTGTACCCAAGTTGTCGGTATTACTGCTAAGTGCCATCGTAAAGGTTGGTGGCACCGTTGCAGAGACAACCACTTGGTCGTTAGCAATCACATCGATCGCAACAGTAGTGGTATCACCAGCATCGTTCAAGACGACAGAATACACGCCGGCACCTGGGTTTGTGACCGCAGTCGCCGATGTCAGTGTGGCACAGTATGATTGACCCGCGGTCAATGCACCGACGCTCGAAAGCGTTACGGTGTTACCCGCACCAGCTGCTGTCAAAACACCCGGCAATATGTTTCCAGC
>JBBRZB010000022.1:0-13601 GCA_038237095.1 Saccharimonadales bacterium (SeqCode)
CATCGAAGGATAAGCGCGCAGCTGCCGCATCCAAAGAAGCTAAGCGAACGGCTGCCAAAATCGAGAAGGCCGAAGCCAAAGCCGAAGCCCTCACCGCCAAGACTACCTCTAAATAGCTACGATTTATCTAAACCGTCTGTACTCGTTTGATGCAGGCGGTTTTTTATTTTAGCGATATACTCTACATAAGGACGATATGGACCAGAAGGAACAAAACTTACGCGCCGAGCGAACGGAACTGGACACCAAGCTCCAGGATCCTGCTATTTATAGTGACAAAAATTATCCCAAAATTGCCAAGCGCAAAAGCGAAGTCGATAATTTACTAGTCTTATTTGACGAGAAAACCCGTCTAACTAAAAATTACAGTGAGGCAATGGCTTTACGATCCAGTAATGACAGCGACATGCAACAGATGGCTGAGTTAGAACTGGCCGAGCTCGCGCCACTCATCACAACCAATGAGGCAGCCTTAATCACTGCGCTTACGCCACAAGACCCAAACAACGAGCGAGATGTAATTATCGAAATTCGTGCCGCAGCTGGCGGGGATGAATCGAGCCTGTTCGCTGGCGAGTTGTATCGAATGTATAGCCGCTGGGCTGAAGTACATAATTATAAAATTGAGCTTTTGAGCGAAGCGCCTAATGAAGTTGGTGGCTTCAAAGAAATAATCTTTGGTGTGCACGGTGTCGACGCGTATAAATATTTGAAGTTCGAGGCCGGCGTACACCGTGTGCAACGTGTGCCCGTTACCGAAAGCCAAGGTCGTATCCATACTTCTACCGTCACAGTCGCTGTTTTACCTGAAGCCGAAGAATCAGATATTGAGATTAGTCCAAACGATTTGCGCATCGATGTGTATCGTAGTGGCGGACATGGTGGTCAGAGCGTTAATACGACTGACTCTGCAGTGCGCATTACCCACATCCCTTCTGGACTCGTAGTTTCGAACCAAGACGAGAAATCACAGATTAAGAATAAAGCTAAGGCTATGAGCGTCTTGCGCTCACGCCTGCTGCAGCAGAAAATTGATGCCGAAATGCAACAACTTAGTGACGATCGTAAAAAATTAATCGGTTCGGGCGACCGTTCCGAAAAAATTCGTACTTATAACTTCCCACAGGACCGCATCACTGATCACCGTATTGGCTATTCTAGAAGCAACATCCCTGCCGCCCTGGCTGGTGATATCGACGACTTAGTCGACGCCCTGCAAGCTGCCGAGCACGAGCTATTAAGCAACGAAGGTTAATATGACTGTTTCACAATGGCTCACGATTGCTACCAAGCAACTCGAAGCAGCCGGAATTGGCACAGCGCGGCTCGACTCACTCGTGTTACTAGAAGATTGTTCAGGCATTGATCGCGCTAAACTCTTGGCTGAACCCGAGCACGAATTATCAACCAAACAACGAGCCCAACTCAAAAAAGTGCTCAATCAACGAGCCAAGCATGTGCCGATCGCCTATATACGAGGCCGAACCGAATTCTATGGTCGTGAGTTTGTAATTAACCCTGCTGTGCTTGAACCACGGTCTGAATCAGAAACAATGATTGAACTTCTCAAGGAGCTAGCAACGAGTGACTTGCGTACAGAAAATCAGCACAGTAGTGGCCTGCGAAGAGACGCTAGAGTCTGCATAGCAGATGTTGGTACGGGTAGTGGTGCTTTAGGTATCACCGCTCAACTAGAACTCCCTGACAGTCAGGTTGAACTGTTAGACATTGATCCTGAGGCGTTAAAAGTGGCAAAAGTGAATGTAGATAAATTTACACTACTAATTCCTGTTACAAAAAGCGATTTACTATATGGCGCAACCCAAAATAACGATATCCTCCTATGCAACCTGCCCTACGTTCCAGATGACTATCAAATTAACCTCGCAGCGCTTCATGAACCACGTGTTGCGATATTTGGTGGGCCAGATGGCTTAGATTTATATCGCAAGCTGTTTGATCAGATAAAAATGGTTGTGAACAAGCCGTTGTATATTTTATCCGAGTCACTTCCACCGCAACACGAGACGCTAACAGGCATAGCAAACGAGAGTGGCTACAAGCTAGTCACGAAAGAAGATTTTATACAAATTTTTGTCTGTAGCCGTTAAGAGCTGTTTGTGATAGAAATGGTTTCGTATAGTTCAGCTCCGGTGTGACTTTTTTTAACCAATAATTTTTTAGTAAATGCATTAAGAAATACAATTTGCCCTACTATTACATGAATACATTACTAGGTCTTAGCCTGCTCTTGAACGACAACCTACGTTTATGAGTGAGTTCTTATGACTTTGGGTACAAATTTTATATTAGCAAAAGAGGCCCTCTCGCATTGCGCGCTTTTTGACTACAACGAGTTACGTTTTAGTTTGACGGCACGGTACCGAGCGTCACAGTAACGTGAAGCGTCTTGCCGTCCCTTAGAACTGTCAGTGCCACACTGTCGTTGGGCTGGTGCTGATCCAGTAGACTCGTTAGGCTGTGCGTCTGATCGATTGCCTTGCCGTCGACTGCCGAAATAATATCTCCCGTTTGTAAACCGGCTTGGTCAGCTGGGCTACCTGAGATCACTGATGGCGAAGCTGGGTCTGCACTGGCGGCGATATATGCACCATTCTGAACGCTCAACTTATACATGTCGGCCACATCGGCAGTCAGCGGAATGTAATGTACGCCGAGGTACGCTCGCTCAAACTTCCCCGTCTTGAGTACTTGCTCTACCAGACCACGAACGTCGTTAATCGGGATTGCGAAGCCAATATTCTGCGAATTGCTAGCAACCGCAGTGTTAATACCAATCACTTGTCCGTTGAGATTCACTAGTGGTCCACCTGAGTTGCCTTCATTAATTGCCGCATCTGTCTGGAATAAATCTTCCAGGCTCTCAGTATCGCTCTGTGACGAGCCACCGCTACTGCCTGCTTGAACTGAACGACCATACCCCGATATGATGCCACTGGTGACAGTGTTTTGGAATTGTCCAAGGGCGTTACCGATAGCAACCACGTCATCACCGACCTGAACGGTTCCGGAGTCGCCTAAGATAGCAGGTGTTAATTTATGCCCACTAGTGTCATTAACTTTTAAAAACGTGATATCGAGGCTGTCACTGTCACTAGTGCGACCTATGACGCTGACATTCTTTAATTCAGTGCCGTCACTCAATGTGATGCTAACACTTGTTGTACCGGCTGGAACGACGTGACGATTGGTAACAATAATACCCCCGGAGCTAATAATGATACCCGTACCAGCGGCCTGTTCATTGCTCGGTTGAGAAAAACCAAAGTAACCAAAGGCGCTGTTAGTATTTGGTGTCGCAGCTGTAATATTGACGTTTACACTGACCACACTCGGGCCAACTGTTTTGGAGATCTGACTGATAAGTTGGCTTTGGCTGGTCACGATCTTCTTTTGACCGCTCAACGAGGCGCTAATTGTCTGATCATCACCACCGCCAGTTTGAAACCATGCGCCCGCGATACCACTTAAAAATGCGACTAGAACAAACGCTACAGCCAATAGGCCATAACGCCAACGAGTTGTGGTTACTCGTTTAAAATCAGGCTTGGTCACTGTCGGAACTGTGAATGTTACCGATTTCGGCGCACGACGAGATGAGCTAACGCTGTGCTCGTTACTGCCTGATTTATTGTTAGTTGCCATGCTTTCCCCCACTTTAGATATAGAAATTATACAAAATCACGAGTCACCAGAAGTACGTATTCTTACGCCGAACCGCTAAACGACCTTATCGCCCCAATCGGAGAATGCTAACACCACGAGAACGATGGCCAACATTATAAATATAAATTGGCGACGCATTGTCTTTGAAAGGCGATCACTGTGGTCTAGATAATAGATCACTGCCATGCCGTAACCGAGGGTACACAGTAACAGCGTCGGCTGAGAGATCAATCCGTAGAACAGCAGCCAGTGGCTCAGTAACCAAGCTAGAGCGGCGCCAAAATAGCCCCAAAAATAAGCTACCATACGGGCATACGGTTCATCGAAACCATCGAGGAAGTGACGAGCTGACAGGAAACAAACTAATCCTGTGGCTAACGTCAAAACGTAAATCGGTGCCGCTGCCCATACTAGATAGACAGCGGTCAAGCCAGCCAATTGGGCGATAAGCGCCTGAACAGACGACATCAGTACTCCAGTAGCCGGTTTGATTACGATAAGCCAGACCGCGTATAAGCTTGCCCACCCTAGTTGTAGCAAGAACGCACTGCTGTGACTCATGAAAAGTACGATGGACAGTCCGACGATCATGTCAACCGAATTCGCTCGAATGTTGGCTGGCCAAAATCGCGGTCGGACCGCGAACATACGCCACTTACTTAACACCACCATGCTGAGCGCGAGCTGAATAAAGCCTAAGCGAACCAGCACGAACACCGCCGCGGGCAGTACTATCAGCAGCGCTAAGTGGAAAAAGTGTGAAAAGCCAGACGTGGGCTTAATTTTCAGTGGAAGCTTCATCAGTTCCTATTATAATAACAAAATCAGCGCCATTAGTCTGGATTGTGTTGTCTGGCAACTTGGTTAACACCGGTGCGTTATAGCGATCCTGCAAGTAATGGGCCGTGTATTTGTCCTTGCCCTTTGTCAAATCGATGACTGTCGTCTGTGTCCAGCCATCAGTGCTGGCAGTTCCCGCCCCGATTACATTGTAGCCATACGACTTAAGAATAGTGGACTTGGCCGAAGCGACTCCTGGCAACGATGTGCCATTCAAGATCAGAATTTTAGCATTTTCTTTAATCAGGTAACCGTCTGGCAGTTGTGTGCGGATGAATTTTTGGATGTCCGTATAGTTGTTCAAACCAGCGACTGGTTGATCGATAGATTGTCCGTTAATGTTACCGGTCGTTACATAGTGGTTCGGTGGATCTGCGAGGCCTACCGACTTAATGGCGGCGCTGGGAATATCTTTAGTGATGCTGTACAGGCGCGAAGCGTCATTAAGTGATAAGTCCGTGGCAACATTATTACCGAAAGAATTGAGTAGCTCCGATATTTTGATTGGGTTGCTCAATGTTCCCAATGTCACGACTTTATCTTTCAAGGCGAGTAACACCGTGCGTTGTCGTTGTGAGCGCGCAAAGTCGCTGGTAGTCTCACGCGAGCGAACATAGATTAAGGCGTGCACGCCATCAAATGTCTGCGTACCTGCCTTTGCGAGTACCGAATTGTTATGGTTTTCCCAGGCCATAGTTGGGTCGACTAAATCTGTCGGCACATCAACCGTTACACCCCCGACCGTATCGACCGCTTGCCTGAAAGCCTGAAAATCAACAATCACGTTGTAATGTATTTGAACCCCGAGTACGCTACTGACCACACTATCAGCCAGCGTAAAGCCAGCTGCAATGGCTTTTGGATCAGTACTACCGGGAGAAACCTTGTGTAAATAATCAAATTCGCCAGTTTCCCACGCGGCATTAATTTTCATATTGCCATGCCCGGGGATTTGAACCCATAGATCGCGCGGAATGCTAACCAGTGTGGTCGTATGATTAACCGGATCGATGCTTGCCAGCATCATGGTATCTGTTAAATCGGGTGCATCATGCTTGCCACCGCCTCTGCCTAATAGCAGGATATTTACACGACCGTCGCCCTCGCCTTTTAATAAGAGTGGGTTCACGTTGGCCGTCAAAGCGGTAGCCGTGGCGGCACCGCCTTTAAAAACACGATGAACTTTAAACAGACCAAGCGCGAACAAGCTAGAACCGCTAACAATCGCTAGTACGATGAGCACCAACGTAGCACGCAGCGCCCAGCGACGGAATATTTTCCATGGTCGTTCGCGAACTTTAGCCTGCGATGCTTTGATGAGGCTATACTCACCCGGAAGACCCATATCAATTGGGGGTGTCGCTTTTCGGGAAGGTGCAGACGGCTTAGGAGACGGTACGGATTTAGGCTGTGGGCTTAGTGCTTTGACCGGAGCGATGTGCGTTTCGGCTGATTGAAGCTGGCTTGAACTGGCCTGCTTCGGCAGGAAATCGCCACCGGTTGCTATACCATTAGTCGTGGGGCGTTGAGCAGCTGACGCTGTGCGCCTTTTGAAACGTGATGGATCCATTTGCTTGTACTAGTATACCGGTTTTGGGCGTCCGGCTCAAACCTGTTTGAGCATAAAAAGGGGCGGACAGAGGGAGCTTCTTATGCTATAGTGTGACTCTGAATGAACGATAACCAAAACTCCCTTGATCCAAGCAGCCCGGTTGCACCACCAGACGGTTTATCGCCGCTTGGCGAGCAGCCTCGTACTCCAGTTACTCCAGTCGCACCAGCTGAACAACGCATCCCCGTCGCCCCAGCCGCTATGAGTGGCGGAGGCGGTCGAAAAAGTGGCGAGCGTTCTGGTTTGCGCGAACTAATGTCCACAATTGGCATATTATTTACCGCACTTGTGGTAGCCTTCTTAATGATTAGTTTTGTGTTCCGTTCCTACCAAGTCGACGGCCCAAGTATGCAAAACACGCTGCAAAACACTGATAAACTTATTATCTGGAAAGTTCCCCGCACCATCGCGAGCCTTACGCACCACGCCTATATACCGAACCGCGGCGATATTATCGTCTTCACCCAAAGTGGGTTGAGTGAATTCGGTCAAACCGACACCAAGCAGCTAATCAAGCGCGTTATTGGCTTACCTGGTGAGCGAGTGGTCGTCAGTAATGGAATGTACACCGTCTATAACAAGCAAAATCCAAAAGGCTTTGACCCCGACAAAACACTGCCTTATGGCAAGAACATTCCCCAGACTTCTGGTGATATCGACGTAACGTTAAGCAAAAACCAATTGTTCGTATCAGGTGATAACCGCCCTGATTCGCTGGATTCTCGTGCCTTCGGGCCAATCAATGCCAATCAAGTTGTTGGTAAGCTGGTAATTCGCGTCTTCCCCGTCAACCAAGCTAAGATTTTTTAATACTGCGGCCGCTGGTTGTCATTAGTAGTATCAGCTGACGACGGTTCGGTTGGTATGATTACTACTGGTGATTGATCATTGTTAGCAGCAGAGAAGTTACGAAATCGTAGCGTTCCCCAGCGTCGGAGGATGACAACTGCTGTCGCGGTAACGAGTAACAACACAATGAGCGTAATTATTACTGCAGTATGGTTCGAACCACTCTTGTGTACAGCCGCAGCTTTAGCCTTAATCGTAATCACCTGTGAGTTTTGCGACGTACTGCCGTCAGCATAGTAGGTTCGGGCAGTTAGTGTATGTGAGCCTGGTTTGAGAGATGAAGTATCCAACGCGAATGGTGGACTCGAGACTGTTTCGATCAGATCATTCCCGTCATAGAATTCAATCTTGCTAATATTCTTAATCTTGGCGGCATCGAGCACATCACTCGGATCAAGCGTTAGTAGTTCACCATTTGTGACACTGCCTGTTATTGGGCCATTCACGACTGTTTGGCCAGATGTAGCTTGTAAGGTGGGTGTCGTGTAGTTAGTACTACCACTATCCGTCGGCGCTGTACCTGTCGGATCAGCTGGTATCGGCGTACTGCCGACGCTAACCGAGACTGACTTGCTGACTGAAACATTATCACTATTAACACAGGTAAGTGTGTAACTAGCCGAGCTGTCGAGAGCCGGTGTTAGCCATGAACCTGACCCGCCTGTTGCGCTTAACGGGCTTGGCGTTAACGAACAACCACTCGCTGCCACATTGCTAGTTTGCCATGAGATTTGGCTTGTTTCACCTGCGTTTGGCAAGCTTGTTGGCGTAGCTGTTAGGCTGACAATAACAGGGGCTGGGGCCGGTCCAGTGCCTTGAATGTTTACCGTTACACTGTTAGATGTTGTGTCACCTGCCGTATTGCTACAAACGACCTTAAACGTCGTCGCTGACGTAATCCCCGTAATAGTTTTTGAACTTGAACCACCGCTGGCGCTGTAGCTACCAGGGTTCAATACACAACTCGTCGCACCGTTTGACGACCAACTCAGTAAGACGTTACCACCACTTGCAACTGCCGTGCTACTAGCCGAAAGAACTACTGTGCTTGGTGGCGTAGCCGCCGCTTTAATCGTGACACTGGCTGTTTTACTGGTCGTAACAGCGGCGCTGTTTTGACACACCAAGGTGTACGTCGATGTACCAACAGTGCTTAACGCAAGCGTTGTCCACGTTGTTGCTGTGGTAGCCTGTGGACCACCAGGGTTAACTGAGCAATTCTTGGCATTCGTGTCAGTCCAGCTCAGGCTTGTGGTTTGCCCAACGGTAATTGATGATGGGTTTACAGAGAAGCTACTGATAGTTGGAGCCGGAACCGTGCTGCCATTTTTGACAGTTACAGTAACACTAGAAGACGAAGTATTGCCCGCCGCGTCGTAAGCAGTCGCGGTAATACTGTGTGAACCATCGGCTGCGACACTAGTACCCCATTGGCTGCCCCAGCCATAGGTGCCTTGACTCGTGCTGTCGCGGATTACATTAGTTCCATCCCAAACAATTCTTACTCGAGTAACTCCGACATTGTCATTGGCGGCCACGCCGATGGTAAGAACGCCGCTAACTGTAGTGCCAGCTGCAGGACCTGAGATGCTGATAGTTGGATTGGTCGCATCAACTGGAGGGGTTGAGACGCCCGAAGAAAATGCTGAATTCTGCGCCCAATTTGCATTGAAGACTGCTTGTTCATTCGCGTCCTTCACGCTATTCGTATCATAGCCAACACGGCTATCATTCGTACCAATCGAATCGTAAACAGTCCATAGTTTTAGATTAGGGTAGGTATTAGCCTGTAATGCTTTACCACCATCTATATATATCTGATTGACTTCGGCCTGACTATTATTCCACACGCCCCATTCGCCAATACCGTATGGCTTAGACGAGAATGCGTGGGTCGCGTCCGAATTATTATTAAGCCAATTATAAAATCGATCGGTGCCAGTTTTAAATGTTTGCCCTGACTGGAAGTACTGATCCCACATCGTCCAATCAACGAGATTATTCCCTGGCCATAGTTCTTTTTGCATACAATCCCACTTGGTGCCACTCATATATATCATGCCCCAAACCACATTACTCACCTGATGCGCATCAAATATGTTGCGAACGTTTTGCCACATCGCTCGATATTGTGCTGGCGTTCCTGTATTGCCAACATACGCGAAGTTAGAAGCACAGCCTGCTGCACCACCACTCACGTCATTATTTGGCTCATGCCACACAACCAACAATATTTTGTGTGGCGCTTGAGCCTTGATGCTGTCGGCCATGTTACCAATCTCGGTATTAACTGTTGTATTGCTACCGCCAGCACTCGCCCAGTCTCCAGCCGGCTTATAATTCAATAGTAAATAGGTGTTAGCCCGCGTAACGTAGTGAATATCATCCGCGCTGAGTACTGCACCTTCGCGAGAAAAATCATGGGCGAAATCTACTTTTATGTTCGTTCGTGTTTCAAAGTCAGTAATCCTCGTTTGTAATCCACTCCCCACCCCTGGGTAATTATTGGCGATTGCTCCTTGCCATGGGCGACACGAGTTCACGAGAATGGCGCTCACTACGCAGGGCGTCGCAGCTGAAGTACGCAAATTATCACTGTTACTATGGGGTGTCGCATAGATATATGAGATTGATACGCTCATTCCCACGACTAATAACGCTACTAGTAGGGTTTTAAGTTGGTTTTGTTTGTAAAACGAGGTTAGTTTATTCATGTACGATTCGCAATCCAGGTCTCGCAACTTGTTCTATTCAATAATACGACCATAAGCTCGTTCCCGCAATGATATCAATCAATTCACAACTTCAAAAGTTGCGATCGTGCTCATGTTAAAGTATAGCACTCTAGCCGATGTTAGCTGGCTACTTTTTAGCACCGACGTAGCTAATTATATGCTCTAATTCTTCATCGGTTTTAAACCCAATCTCCAATACACCGCCCTTAGCCGTACGCCGCACCGTAACGGGCGCGCCGATTTGCTTGCTAAGCTGTTTGGTGGCTGGTGTTTCGGTTTTTACGTTCTGCTTGGCTGCATTATGGTCGGTTGCACCCGCTTTGACGCCCGTTACATAGCGCTCAGCTTGGCGAACGCTCCAATCCTCTTTAATAATTGCTTGCAACAAGTGGGCTTGGTGGTCGGTCTGGCCTTTGAGCGCCAAAATAGCGCGGGCGTGACCTTCGCTAATCTGTCGTTTGGCCAGCGCGTCACGAGCTGCTTCGGGTAGTTGCAACAAGCGAACGATATTATTGACAGTAGACGGCGCCTTGGACAATCGTTTGGCAACTACGTCATAGGGTACATTGAACTCTTCGTGCCAGCGCTCGATACTCACCGCTTGATCAAGTGGTGATAAATCTTCGCGCTGTACATTTTCAATCAAGGCCACCTCGAGTTGTTCGAGTTCTTTGCTACTACGCACTACTGCAGGCACAGTTTTAAGATTCGCTAATTGGCTGGCTCGCCAACGCCGTTCGCCAGCAATCAATACGTATACACCATTCTTAGCTGGCATGACCACTAGTGGCTGCACAACGCCATACTGCTTAATTGAAGCGGCTAATTCTGCTAAAGCCACCTCGTCGAAGTGACGTCGTGGTTGATAAGGGTTGGTTTGAAGCTTTTCAACTGGAATTTGTTCGATTTTGTCGCCAGGGCTGCTCAACAGACTGACTTTGTCGAAATCTGGAGACAACAGGGATTCAAACCCTCTACCTAGGCCACGTTTTGGTGTTTGTGCCATAATCATCAACTATAGCATAAGAGTTACCCATCGAACAGATACAGAACACGATGAAGTTGGTCATATATATAAGACAGTCACGCCGCGGAACTAGTATTGGCGACTAAGCAAGGCGATCGTGGACTTCGCGCGCCAGCGCTTTGTAAGCACGCGCACCCTTGCTCCAACGATCATGCTCATAAATTGTACGACCATAGCTCGGAGCTTCGGCCAATCGTACATTGCGTGGAATAATTGTCTTGAATAGCTTATCACCGAAGTAATTTTCAACTTCATTGAGCACCTGATCACTCAAACTGTTGCGTTTATCGAACATTGTCAGAGCAATTCCAAGCAGTTCTAGGTTCGGATTAGTTGCCTGTTTGACTGCCTGTACAGTGTTAAGTAGCTGGCTTAGCCCTTCCAACGCGTAATATTCGGCTTGAACTGGGATTAATACAAAATTGGCGGCAGTTAGCGCGTTAATGGTAAGTAGTCCAAGCGACGGCGGACAGTCTATAACAATGTATTCATAGGTCGCGGATGCCAAAGCTTTACTTAGCGCATACTCACGCTCTGAAGCATTTACTAGTTCGACCTCGGCTCCAGCCAAATTTGCGTTCGAAGCCAATACGTATAATTGTGCGACATTGGTTTCTTGGACCGCACGTGACAACGTAACGTCACCACGCAAAACTTCATAGGTCGTATTTTTAACTTGATCCTTATTAACGCCCAACCCGCTTGTGGCATTGCCTTGCGGATCGAGATCAACAATTAATACCTTATGCTTACCATCAGCCAGTTGCGCCGCCACATTGATAGCAGTAGTCGTCTTGCCGACGCCACCCTTCTGATTTACGACCGCGATTGTTTGTGTCACCTATAGTACCTCTATTGGTTATAGTATAGCACCCTGCTCGTGCGCTCGTAATAGTAGTCATGCTAACAGATATAAGTAGCCCTTTAGTACTAGCTGTTTAGTATTATATTTATGTCATAAAAATACGCAGCCCATACTAAGGGACTGCGTCTTACCCCCGTTAGAACCACACTCACTACACTAGCGAACTACAATTCGCGCTTGGATTCGAATCGTGTCTCAGGATGACAGGTTATATCTGTGATATGCATCGTTTTATACCGTTTTAAAGAGTTGCTCTACGTTAATCTGTCTACGTATCTGTTCTTGGCGTTGCCGCTCCGACCGCGATAATTGCTTTAAGAGTCGGTCGTCCTGCTTTCTTCGCAATGGTTTCATCTTGTTTGGTGCCCTTTTTGTTTTTTTATGAGCTGGCCCCTGTTATATCCCGAATACAGGCGACTGTTCACTTTTTTTATTTTGGAATTTTTGTTTGATCAAAGATCTAATGCTTATTGTATTCCCTACCCCTCGAACTGTAAAGACTTTTTTTGGTTATAATAATTACTTGAGGCTGGCGATGTAGAGTTGCCAGTCACTAGCGGAATGCGTGAACGGGCTTTGGATAAAGACTAAGAGGTCGTTGAGTGTAAAGACAACGATGTTATTACCGGATTTAACGTCATTTGATAAGTAACCAGTAGTGCCGTTTGGCACTTTTACTGGTGTGCGTGCTCCAATATTTTGGGCAATCTTATCTATTGCCGCCTGCGTCGAAGGATACCCCTTCGATGGCATTGGCTGTTCGCTAACGGTGAGCCCCGTTCCCATAAAGGTATCGTTGTAGCTATAGGCATTCTTAGTCCCGTCGAAAGCAGCACCTGACGTGGTGCTAGACACGGCAAGTGACGGTTTGCTGACCGGCACGACGGGTGCGTATGTAGGCTTAGCGAGTGACCGCCCAATTGCTGCAGCATTTCCGCTTAGTGACGCTGCTTGTGGCGACTTATGTATGAAATGCCCTGCAACAACCACCCCGCCTGCGATAAGCCCGAGCACTACACAGGCAATCGCTGCCCAGATGGCAATCCGTTTATATTGTAGTGACGGCAGGTGTGGACGACGGAGTTTGGGCAGACTGATATGAACTGCGATGGTCGTTGGATCAGCAGATGCGGGGGCTGCCGTAGCAGGCGTGGACACCACTGCGGTACTTCTGGGCTGCGCCCATACTGGTCTAGGCGCATTGTTTTGATTGTTCACCACAGCTGGTTGTGGAGCAACCGCATGCGTTGACGGCGCAGGAGCAGACGGGGGTCGTACTTGATCAATGCCACCGATAGTAGCTGGCGGACTCTCAGGACGGCGTGGTGGGAGACCTCCGTAGTCCGTTCTGCGCTTAAAACGATCAGGCTCCATTTATTCTCCTTAATTGTTTATTTTTACGTGGCGTCAAATAACGGCCTCTACATACATTACTATATGGTACACCGCTAGTGTTAAATCGTCTAGAATGGGGTGTTGAGGGGTTGTTGGATGCCGTTGGTGTAGGTCTTGCCATTACGTAATCGCTTACTCGGGTTGGAGATGTATTGTAGGGTCAAGTTCTGGATGTTAGGGCCACGCGTATAATCCTCGGGGAATCCAAAGGCTTGAGAGGCATCAACCGTCAAAAACAAGAAGTAGTACTGGTCAAAACTACTATTGGAACAACTATCAGTTAATAACGGGAATGTAGTCGGACTAGACAATGAAACAGTACTCACTCCAGAAGCGCCCCCCCAACAATTTGCGGCTTGGGTTGATGATAAATAATTTAGCTTCCACTGCGCACCAACACCGTTGTCCACACCGTTTATGAGGTCCTTCGATGGAGCCACATCTTCACCGAAGTCAAAGGCGATTGAATAGGATGAAATTTGTGGTTGAATCTGCAGTGTGCCATAGACTGCCCTGTTGGCAGTTGTGCCAGTCCCTGTTCCGACCAACGCCGAGCAACCACCGCCGAGCAAATAGGTTTTACCGCCATAA
>JBBRZB010000023.1:0-13304 GCA_038237095.1 Saccharimonadales bacterium (SeqCode)
GATGACATAGTGCTCGAAATTGGTCCAGGCCTTGGAACACTAACTGAAGTATTAGTTAAAGAGGCTCATGAAGTCATAGCAGTTGAATTTGACCATACGCTTGCCGTATATTTGCCAACTCGCGTCAAAGCACCAAATTTACGCATCGTTGAATCTGATATTTTGAAGTTTGACTTAACAACATTGCCAAAAGACTACAAAGTCGTAGCCAACATCCCGTACTATCTCACCAGCAATCTGATTCGCGTTTTGAGTGAGTCAAGTAACCCACCCCAAACAGCTGTATTGTTGATTCAAAAGGAAGTAGCTGAGCGAGCCGCCGCTGAGGCAGGTGACATGTCGATGCTGAGCATCACCGCGCAATATTATTGGGATATCACGCTGGGCAACATCGTACCTGCCGAATTATTTACGCCGCCGCCCAAAGTTGATTCGCAGATCTTGATACTGGAACGAAGGGCCGAACCATTGTTTGGAGAAATCGACACCAAAGCCTTTTTCCGCCTCGTCAAAGCCGGTTTTAGCCAGCGCCGCAAAACGCTGCTTAATAGTTTAAGCGCAGGTTTATCGCTCGACAAAACTGTCGTGAAGGCAATGGGCGAAGCTGTTGGAATAGATATGGGTCGTCGTGCGCAATCACTAACACTAAAAGAGTGGCACAAACTTTACGATGTCATTCCGCCTCTCGTGTCACCCTGAACTAGCTTCAGGAGAGTATGCCGGATGTGCCCCATGCATGCTCAAGTAAATTTCAGAGAGACAATACTACTTAGGTGGCTCAACTGGAAACTTGACGTGTTAAGTATTGAGGATTACAGTTAGGTTTATGGGGCCAACAAACAATCTTTTGTATCTGTTGCAACATCTCGCCGCCGTGGCTGGCAAGCAAACTGACCAAGTTTTGCAGGAACAACTCGGTATAGGCTTAAGCCAATACCGAATATTGATGGTTCTGGAGTGGAACCCGCGCGTCCAGCAGCGAACTATTGCCGATAGCCTTGGACAAACGGAGGCCAGCATCAGCCGGCAGATTAAATTACTGCAAGCCAAGGGCTTACTTTCAGCTCGCCCAGACCCGAATAATCGTCGAAAACATATTACTGCACCGACGCCACTCGGCATGCAGGTTACTGAAGCTTCAACCGCGATTCTACGCCGTAGTTTTGGCCCAGAATTCGCAGGTTTAGGTGAAGATCAACTGCTGCAAACCATCGCTCACTTACAGCAATTACACAAAATTGTCTGCCGCCCGGGTAAACTCGGGGCTTGCGACCACCCACTCGGTCTCTAGAAAATTGAAATATAGTTTTAAAAGTGTCATAATTTTATTATTATGGCCAATGTCGAACTGAGTGTCGAAAATGGAGTTGATCAAGCTAGGCTAGTATTTGGTGATGGTGTACCACTTGGCAGGCAAGTAGTTGATGCCTACGGCAGTCAGTCACACCTAGAAGAATTAGAATTTTTGCGTCTGGGAATAAGGAGCCTTAGGGATGCCAAAGACGAAGAATCTATACGAACTGTTAGAACGATCAACAGACGCTTTGATTCTGATACCGCTGATCTCCACGAAATAGAAAAATTTTGGATAGGCCCACGCGTGATGACATGGTTGGCTCGAGCCAGTCTTAACGATTTAGATTACTTTTGCACTTGGAATGTCAATCGACATGAGCGCCAACAGCAGGCGTTAGACGCCGCGACTCCTGAACTTCGAGCAGACACGCTTGAGCGCGTTGATCGACTTATTGCGGCCAACTTTTTGCCATTACATGCCCGAGGTATGTTTGGAAGAGCTGTTCGCGAAATACCAAAGCTGCACGCGCTTGATAGTTTTGATGCTGGTGGCTATATGACTGATGGACACATGACTACCGGCAGTCAACTGGCTATTAGCATCGCGAATCTATTTAAGCACCCAGAATCATTCGAGGTGGTTACTCCACATATGAAGCAAACAGTATTTCATGAGTATAGCCACGTAGTTACTGAAATAACCGGAACTGGGTTAAAGCGTGGTATCTATCACCCTGCATTGCATGATGACTTGTTCGCATGGGTTGACGAAGCCATAATCGAACATATGAGCTTTGTTTCTGAGGACGAACGATACCCTTTACTGAATGTGATGCGCCCGACTTTGCGTCCAAGTACAGAACAATCAGGATACAGGGAGGAGCGAGAAGTACTTGGACTCGTCATGCATATGGGTGATAATCCGATGACTGCTAAAGACGTGGTTGCGGCACACTTTGAATACCCTAATAGGAGCCGTGTTATCCGTCATATCGTGGCTTCTAAACTACTTGCTAACTTTGCAGTGGTCATGCCGGAGTACGGCGAGAACGCCTTATATGAATTTAGCGAAGCATATGTCGCCAAAAGTCCCGTTGAACGTCATATAATGGCCCGGAATGCTGTGGCTCGAATTGCCGAACAGATGGGCGTTACCGTCCAAACCGCTCCTAAAACGCATTAGCTTTTAGGGCTTAAAAGTGTTAAAATTATGTTACGGGGCTGAATTTTAAGCTCGACGTTGGACTTTATCGGTTAGATCAGCAGGTCGCTTGTCAGCGTATAGGCAAAACTTTTTAGATGCAAACTCTAAAATTAGCGATTTTTCAAAGGCATTCAAGGATAGCTTAATCGCTACCTTTGGTGTTCGCGAAGTCGCACCAGTTCTAGCTTAATTGTTAGAACCGCACTGAACATGACGCCAGATATTGCGAAAGTGCGCTATATTTTCTGGATGCTCGGCTAGGGCTATCCTAGCTAGCCGCTAAGACTTTAGGATTGCTGGAACGAGATGTTTGTTCATCTAGATATTCGTTCCTTAAGACAATAAGATGAACTAAACCTGTAGGAAGACTAACCAAGATAAACCGGCGGACGTGGGGGCAGTACCCACCAGCTCCACCAAGAAAGGCTTTCGAAGTTATCGAAGGTCTTTTTTGTTGCAAAAGAATAACTCTTTAGAATATGCTTAAGCTAACATGTAACGCTTAAAGGAAGATTCTGATGGGCAAAATACGAAATAATCAATTTGGCTTTGGTTCAGTAGAAGTATTATTAGCACTTATTTTCGTTGCAATCGTAGTCTTTATGGGCGTATATATTGCACATAACCATAGCAACACTAAGCCCGCGGCCATTGCAGTAACGAGCAAAACGACTACAACTACAACAACTGCAACAGCTGCCAAAACGCACACGGCTCAGGAAGCAGTAGTCTTCACGCAAAAGACCTACGATGATTTTCTGGCTGCAATTAATAATGCGGGTTCAAGCAACACGCAACCACTTGGCTTAGTAGGATTGACGGCAGTAAAAGACAACTTAAGCACGGATTTCTACACAAAAGCTACTGCTAGCCATAACGGAGGTGACTTTAGCTGCGCGGCCCAGTTTGTCCCCGACAAATATACTGCCGTCTTGGACTCTAGCGATAAAACAAATGCTGTCGTTGCCCTAACTATTTCCAACAGCGCAGACGGATCAGCAACAACCAGTGGCATGAAAGCTACCGTAGACCTAGCATCACTAAAAATTATATCCGTTACCTGTCCTAATTAGCCGCAGCTAGCAATATAAATAATTGCTTATTATCTCTATTCCCGAGTAAATTTTTGGGTAAATATCTTTTGTATGTAAGATTTCTAATAGCGAGCTTCGAGATATAAATCTAGAATTCACCGTACTAATTGGAGGAAAATATATGTTCTGGATAATAGCGGCTGTTCTGGTAGTACTATGGTTCCTTGGATTTATCGTTATTCATATTTCGAACCCTTTACTACATATTTTATTGGTTATCGCACTTATCGTTATTATTTTCAATCTAATATCAGGTCGAAGCGCGGTATAAACAACTTCGCGCAACGAAAGGAATTTGTATGGTTGATGAACGACAAGAAGTTACTCAAACCTCATCCCAAGATGGAGACTATGTACATCGAACTACTGAGGTTAGTCGACCGAAAGATGAAGCTTCAAACACTCAGACTTTAGCGCGGAATATCGTATGGTATATCGCCGGAGTAATTGAAGTACTGCTTGGATTTCGATTTTTGCTTGCTCTTTTAGGCGCTAATTCTACCAACACGTTCGCCAACATAATATATACGTTGTCTCGCCCCTTTGTGGCGCCTTTTTTCAGCTTATTTAGCTACCGAGGCTATGTCTACGGCGTTTCACGTTTTGAGGTATATACATTAGTGGCGATGTTGTTTTATCTGGTCGTGGCGTGGGGAATTGCAAAATTAGTGACCCTTAACCGCGAATAACTTGGGTCGAACCAGTAGGGGGGAATATGATTCCACTTGTCATTCGGCTCGTGCTTATTTATACTTTTAGGAAATGGAGCAAAACAAAAAACCAATCATTGTTGCAGTTATCGTTACGGCTATTGTTGTCGCGGGTCTGGGTGCGGGCGGTATCGCGGTACACGCTCAAATGAACCGCAAAGTAGTTTTGAACGATGGTGCGGGTTCTATCTCCGCTGCGGATAGTGTGGCAGCGAATACTAATGGTGTTAGCGCAGCACAATCAAGCGCAGGTTCACTGAGCGCGGGTGTCAGCTCTTCCGCTGCATCACTTGGCCAACTCGGTGGCTCCACCAGTAGCGGCTCGCAGGGCACCTCACAGAGCGGCGGTTCTTCGTCCTCCGGTTCAAGTGGTGCTTCGTCGGCATTTGATACAGCGACGTTTGCAGGTTATGAAAAGTATAAAAGCGACGCCAAGGCACTCTTCGCTGATGTCCAAGTGGGTACCGGCACCGCTGTAGCCGCTGGCAGCAAAGTCGCGGTGTATTACAAGGGCTGGTTGACGAACGGCCAACTGTTTGATCAAAGTCGTACCGGATCTGATGGCAAATTGCAGCCGTTCACGTTCACTATGGGTGGCGGACAGGTCATTAATGGTTGGGAGCAGGGAATCGCTGGCATGAAAGTTGGCGGAGTTCGACTACTCATTGTGCCACCGTCCGTCGGCTATGGAGCTAGCGCGCAAGGTTCAATTCCTGCAAACTCAGTACTTGTTTTTGAAGTCCAACTACTAGCCGTTCAGTAGATGACTGACAATCATCAGGATGAAGAGCTAGCCTGTAAAGATAAACTAGCGTTTGATACACAACTCCAAGCTCAAGCTGCAGCAACTGTAGCTGTATATCAACACGGAACGAAACTTAAAACATATCTATGCAAACAGTGCGAGTTATGGCATTTGGCAAGTGTTTAGAGCGCCGATTTTAATTGACAGAGACCGGCGTTCGTGCTATTATTAAGTTACTGTTTTTTGCACACATATGAATCCGGGCTTGTAGGACGTTAAGACTCGACTTCATTAGATCGCATCGAGCATTTTAACTAACTACAACAAAGGATTCTTTTTTATGGCTTATCAACAACGCTATTCCGTATATAAATCAAGTAATAATTCCAGTCGCCGTGGTGGCGGAGGTGGTGGCTACAACCGTGGTCGCAACAACAAAAAACGTGGTGAGTACATCGACCCAAGCCGTTTCGTCAAAAAGGCTACGATGCAAGATGATGAGCCATATATGGCACAGCACACGTTTGATGATTTCGATTTCCTACCCCTCTTACACGAAAACGTTCGTACTAAGGGCTACGTAACGCCTTCACCAATTCAAGACCAGACTATTGCGGTGGGCTTGGAAGGTCGCGATGTTATTGGTGTCGCAAGTACTGGTACTGGTAAGACTGCGGCTTTCGCGCTACCTGTTCTTAACACACTAATGCTTCGCACCGACGCGAAAGTGCTGATTGTTGCACCAACTCGCGAACTTGCCCAGCAAATTGAAGACGAATGCCGTGCACTCGGCAAGGGCAGTGGCCTAACGGGCGCATTGCTTATAGGTGGTGTCAGTATGATGCCACAACTTCGTGACCTGAAGTCCGAGCCACGTATCGTTATCGGTACACCGGGACGAATTAAGGATCACGTTGAGCGTGGTACTATCAAGCTCAACACCTTTAACATCGTTGTTCTCGACGAAGTTGACCGTATGCTCGACATGGGCTTTTACCCTGATGTTAGCCTGATTTTGGATGGTTTGGCCGTAGATCGCCAGTCATTCTTCTTCTCAGCTACTTTAGATGGTAAAGTCAGCACGCTAATTCACAGCTTCGCCAATGACGCCGTAACTATTTCCCTCAAGCCAAGTCAGACCAGTGACAGCGTCAACCAAGACGTGGTTCGCTACATGTCACCACATGACAAAATGGACAAATTAAACGATATCTTACTTCGTGAAGACGTTTCTAAAGTCATCGTGTTTGATGAGACGCAACGCAGTGTCGAAAAGCTTAGTATTGAGCTCGCCGCTCGAGGTTTCTCAGTTGACGCGATTCACGGTGGTAAAACCCAAGGTCAACGCCAACGCGCGCTCGATCGCTTCAAAGCTAGCCACACCAAAATCTTGGTTGCTACCGATGTTGCAGCTCGTGGAATCGATGTCGCAGATATTTCACACGTCATTAACTACTCTGAACCTCAATCGTACCAGGACTACATCCATCGAATTGGTCGTGCAGGTCGTGCCGGCAAAATAGGTCACGCGCTTACTTTCGTAAACTAATCTGGCTTTCAGATCGCCGCACACTTCGGTCGAACTTTTCCGCACGCCGCCCCAGCGTACATTTAGTACGCTTGCGCAGTGTGTGGTTTAGTAGTAAAAACAATCACTCTTTTTGTTTGTGAATCAATTGTTTGCTATTGCTGATTTGTCTCTTGTGGTCGTACGGTGTTAATGGTATACTGCCACCACTAGAAAAGCCGCTAATAACGTTTGTTAGGTTCTAGAGTTAATAAGTTAAAAAGTATATGTTCTAGAGGAGCGGCTAACTGGTTTGCCAGGTTACCTCTAAGCAAATAGGAGTATGAATGGCAACCAAACTATTCGTTGGCTCATTGTCGTGGAACACGACAGATGACCAGTTAAAGGACTTTTTCTCCACAGTGGGAACAGTCGCTTCGGCATCGGTCATTATCGACCGTGAGACTAACCGATCTAAGGGCTTCGGCTTTGTTGAAATGTCAACAGACGAAGAAGCTAAGGCCGCAGTTGACCAACTTAATGGTAAAGAGCTTGACGGCCGTACCTTGGTTGTTAACGAAGCTCGCCCACGCGAAGAGCGCCCTCGTGGCTCTTTTGGCGGTGGCAACGGCGGTGGCGGTGGTGGCTACGGTGGCGGAAGCCGCGGTGGCAACGATCGTCGCTACTAAGCTATTAGCTTAACTAGCAAAAGCCCCTCGGAAACGAGGGGCTTTTAGTTTGTGTTAAAAGTTCTTGCTTATAGGTTCTTAAGTGCGCCAGCGTTAGCCTTGGCATCACCAAAAGCAGCACCAATGTCACCACGAGCAGTTTTAAGCTGATCACGGTAGGCACTGAGGATCTTATGGTCGTTATTGTAATCACTGGGTTGCAACGCTAGTACTTTGGTTTCCACGTCGCTAGAGATGGCTTGAGCAGCCTGCGTTTTAGCGGTTAGGTCATCCAGTTGCTTCTGCAAGTTAGTCGTGTCCTTACCGGCAGTTTTAGCAGTATTGATACTGGTTTGAACCTTGGCGGCCAGTGCAGTCAACTTATCTTCGATAACTTGTTGTCGATCAGCGGTAATCACGAGCTGCACCTTAGGCACGACAAGCGCGTAGACACGGTAGTCGGTAACTATGCTTTGAGCGTCAGTCTTAGCTGACGTGACGTCACCGTCATTGTCGACAGTTGTCTTAAGCGTAGTTAAACCGGCAATCTCGGCGTTAACTTCAGCAATAAGCGCGGCTTTATCTGATGCACTTAGCTTCGTTGCGGCATTTATTTTGGCAAGAAGCCCACTGAGGCTCGTTAAGCGGCGGCTAACTTCGTTATCACCTCGTTGGTGGATAAGGTTAAGCTTAGTCGTATCTCCAGCAGCAAGCGTATGAGTTGTTTCGTGGCTAGCTGAGGTTGGTGGCGTTGCTTCTGTAGTGACAGTGGCCTCAGGTTGACCACTAGTGATTGGTTTGCCTTGCATGGCATAAGCTGGCGCGATAAGGAGTGGTGAAATTGCTACGGTGGTAGTAATCACTAGACCGAGGCGTTTTAGAGGTGAATGTTTCATAGATGAAGGCTCCTAGAGTGGTTCTTAAGGCTTATTGAGGTACTGATGTAAACGTTGATTGATCGTTCAAGTCGCTGTTAGCACTATTTAAATCTTTATCATTCTGAGCTAGGCTACTATTGATGTCGTTAACGCTTGACTGAACAGCTGCCGAGTCAACGGTACTTTTACCGGCTACGGTTGGGGCCGTTGAACTGAGGCTACTCGCAGTCTTGGTCGCAGAGCTTGAACTACTTGAGCTAAGTACTTTATCAGTGGCCTGCTTGGCGTGGTGAACGTACCAGCCTACAAAACCGACAGCACCAACAAACACGAGCACGAGTACGAGTTCGACGGCACTAAAACCAGATTCTTGTTTGTGAATTCGCATTGAAAGTTCCTTTTAATTTGGTAATGCTTAATCTACTGTACGCTGGTAGTTCAATGGACGCAACTGCAGACCGAGCGGTATAAACTTGACCGCTCACGGTCATAGCCGTAGGCTAAAACTATGACAGCTATGAATCGTGCCAAACAATTGCTCGGCGTGACGTTTCGAGTCGATAAACCGCTTGTTCCAGAAGATACGCTTGAAGCGCGCAAATATATCGCTGAACATTGGAAGGGGATGGAGCGATTCCACCCCAATGACGACGAAAGTCTACTCGGTCTGCCTAACCCCTATTTAGTGCCGTCATATCAAGCCAAAACCGGTTTTGATTATAACGAGATGTATTACTGGGATAGCTATTTCATGATTCAAGGCATGCTCGATACAGAACATGAAGCTTTGGTGACGGGGATGCTTGAGAATCTCGAAGCATTGTTCCTGCGCTTTAAGGTGATTCCTAATGCGTCACGAACCTATCTGATGGGACGCTCACAACCGCCGTTTCTGACGTCGTTTATCTTTGATATTTATCAAGCGTATGACAAAGATATAAACTGGCTCAGGCACCATATTGCGATTGCGAAACAAGAGTACGAGACCGTTTGGCTCGGCGTTAAAAAGCCGAATGAGCGACAGGTATATCGAGGCTTGAGCCGCTATTACGACATTAACTATCTGCACGATTTGGCGGAAGCCGAAAGCGGCTGGGACATGACGCCGCGTTTTGACCGTAAAGCGCTGAACTATCTGCCGGTTGATTTAAACGCACTACTCTACAAATATGAAGCCGATTTTGCCCGTGCTGCTACCTTAGCTGGCAACAAACGTGAAGCTGCGAAATGGGAAGATGCCGCCGCGGTCCGCAAATTCACGATGGACGAGTTAATGTGGGACCGTAGTAAAGGCTTGTACTATGACTATAATTACGTAAAAAAGAAGCGTGGGAGCGTGGCAAGTCTAGCCAGTTTCTATCCGTTATGGGCCGGTATGGTTGACGAAAAACAGGCGCTCGCGTTATCACGAAGCTTGCGCCGCTTTGAAAATAAGGGTGGCTTGGCCAGTACAGACGCCTTGCCACTTGGTCAATTCGTGTTTGGCACCATGCCTACGCAATGGGCGTATCCCAACGGCTGGGCGCCGTTACAATATGTGGCTGTTCGAGGCTTGGAGCGTTACGGCTTCCACGGTGACGCCCGACGTGTTGCGACCAAGTGGCTCAAGACGAACCTCGACTGGTACAACAAAGAACACGTCTTTTTGGAGAAATATAATGTCGTATCACCCGAAAAACCGCCGCTGAAGGGCGTCTACCCCTCTCAGACTGGCTTTGGCTGGACCAACGCTGTCTTTGAACGCTTCTGTCAGGACTACGTCGACCGATCGCAGTAGGCTAGTCCTCTAATTCGTCGTGTTCAGAGCGCTTATAGATAACGTCCGAAGTGTCACGACCGAGTGTTGAGGCGTCGTTGACCGTACCGATTACAGACGGGAACAGTATTGCCGGTACAACAGCGATCATTTTCATGAAATCTTTTCGGTATCGACTAACTGTTAATCCCTTTTTCATGCGGTCAAGGTCTTGGTGCAGTATGTCTCTACAGAGTTTTAAATAGAGTTCTTTTTGCTTCTCTGGAGTGGTTCCAGGGCGAATGATGTATTCCAACTGTTTTGAACGTTCAATAAGAAATCGCGCGCTGTAGCCAATTGCCTGTTCACCAGTGTATGGCTTACCGCCTGGGTCTCCGTGAAGGCGGTCAAAATTTTCATCAAGTTGTTTGAATCTTCGCAGATTTTCAGTTTTGTCACTTGTGCCAAAGCGATCAGTGATTGCTTCGAACTGGTTTGAGCTGCCGTAACGTGGTGAGCTGTAAGCCATCCGCAGCGTTAGATCGCTCAGCCGCTGACTTTCTGCTAGTTGATCCTTTAATTCCCTAGTGCGTTTATCATGCTTGCCTTGTAAGTATCTCAATCGAATAACTTCAGGTGCATCAAGACAAATAATCGATGCGGATGATATCTTTAAGCCGAGCTCGATGTCATGCGTAATGAATTCTTCTGGTGTTGGTACGATCCCAAACTCGGGCACGAATGCCGCCACAAAAATGCCACCGGCGATAGCAAGGTGCAACACTCGGTTACCCAAGATCCTCGCTCGCACGCTGCCGTTTTTATTTTCAGTAATAATTTCTCGACGTTTGGCGTGTTCTTGCAACGCGGCATCGAGTAAAACATAGAGGTGATTCGCCGCAAAATCTTTTGGTTCGATAGTTTTGTCAGACTCAAACGATGTTTTCTCAACTAGAGTCGGCATTTGCCGGATGGCGAGGGCGTCACTACTGTCCTCGGCATCGATAATAGCCGATATCTTAGCCGTAATGCTATCGACGTAGACAGCTTCGGTAGCGCGTAGTTTTTGTTTGCGAGCTACTCGATTCCAAATCGTTGGCCGAGTTAGGACGACGTCCATGTACGCGTCTCTCGAACTAGCAATTTGTTGATCTAATTCAGATGGACCAGAAATCGCCTCAATCTCTCGTAACGCGGCGCTCAGACTGCCACCACCACGCACGTATTCGGTGGGCGGAAAGCCATCGGCCATACCTAGGAAGGCAGTTTCAAGATACGCAAGCCGGCCAACGGCGTGTTCTGTCGGTGTTAGGGCGCGTGGCGGCACAACTCTAGGAGACTCTTCAGGCAGGGAGGTATATTATAAAATTACAAGGCAAAAATAGCAATACATTTGGAATATTTTTGTCTCTGTTGAGTGCTATAATTGCTGCGGTAATAGTATGGGGTTGTAGCTCAGCTGGCTAGAGCGCGGCATTCACATTGCCGAGGTCCACGGTTCGAGCCCGTGCAACCCCACCAGCAAAAAGGGAGGTTTATGAAAAAATTATCAGATCATCCAACATTAGTAGAGTATCAAGCATTCGTCAGCGAACTCGTCGTAGAACGTGGGTTCGATAAAGAGACACCTGCGGAAGTGTTCACGTTGCTGGTTGAGGAGGTTGGAGAGCTCGCAAAGGCAATGCGCAAGGCTAACGGCCAGAAAGTTGACGCGAGTTCTATGCAGCATGATATAGCCGAAGAAGCCGCTGATGTGTTTTGGCTACTTACCGACTTATGTAATCGACTTGGCGTTGACCTAGAACAGGCTTTTCGTGACAAGGAACGTAAGAATCGAACACGGACGTGGACGTAGCATGAAACAGAGTGCCGGAATACTGCTGTTTCGTACACGCAACGGTGTTACTGAGGTCCTATTAGCACACCCTGCTGGTCCACTATGGGGTAAAAAAGACAAGTGGTCTATTCCTAAAGGCGTGGTTGAGGATAACGAAACTGATCAGCAGGCAGCTTTTCGTGAATTTCGAGAGGAAATGGGCTCCAAATCACCACAGACAGGACTAATTGATCTTGGTTCTGACAAGCAAAACAGCAAAGTTAACCATATTTTTGCAGCTGAGAGTGATTTTGATGTCAGCACATTCGTATGTCGCAGTACGTTTACATTGGAATGGCCGCCACGCTCCGGTATAGTTCAGGAATTTGCAGAGAATGACCGTGCAGCGTGGTTTGACGTACCGACAGCAGCGCAAAAAGTGTTTTCATCGCAAACTATCTTCCTAGAGCGACTGGCTAATCATTTAAACGTTGCTTTTGAGAAACCAGCGCTCCCTGAGCAACAATCGCTGTTATAATAGGTGGTATGAAGCGTTACGTATTTGCAAATCAACAGCGCACCATGCCCGATTGGGGCATAATTTTCTCTTCGTAAATTTTTAATTACATCTGTAAAAAGGTACACTAGTCATCATGAGTAAGTATTATGTCACCACATCTATTCCCTATGTAAATGGCGCGCCACATCTCGGTCATGCCATGGAATTCGTGATGGCCGACGTCTTAGCGCGCCGTGCACGACAGCTTGGTGATACGGTTATCTATAGCACTGGCACCGATGAACACGGTGGCAAAATTGCCGAAAAGGCTCACGAGCAAAAGAAGACACCTAAGGCGCTGGCTGATGAAATGAGTGCTCAATTCAGCACACTTGCAGGCGAACTTAATATCAGCAACGATCGATTTATTCGCACGACTGATACTGGTCACGAACAGCGCGCCAAGCTTATTTGGAAAGCGCTCCAAAAAGATATCTACAAAGATAAATATACGGGTTGGTACTGTACAGGTGACGAGGAATTTTTTAGCGAAAAGCACGTTAAAGCCAATAATGGCATTTGTCCCGATCATAATCGCCCGTACGAGAAAATTGAGGAAGAGAACTACTTCTTCAAGCTGAGTAAGTACGAGAAAGCTATCAAGAAAGCCATCGATAGCAATGAGTTTTTGATTGTGCCGGATACGAAACGCAACGAAATCCTATCTGTTATAAACGGTGGTTTAGACGATATTAGTATTAGCCGACCGAAAGATAAGATTGACTGGGGCATTGCTGTGCCTGGTGACGCCCATCAAGTCATGTATGTGTGGTTCGAAGCGCTCATGAACTACATCACGGTGCTTGGCTATCCCGAGCACGATGATTTTAAAGATTTTTGGCCTGCTGATGTCCAAGTGATTGGCAAAGGTATTCTTCGTTTCCACGCCGCCATTTGGCCTGCTATGCTCATGGCGCTTGACTTGCCACTGCCAAAAGCTCTTTACGTTCATGGCTATGTAACCGTCGACAACCAGAAAATGAGTAAAAGTCTGGGCAACTCGGTGTCGCCGAACGAAATTATCAGCAAATATGGCGCGGACGCCTTCCGCTATTACTTTTTACGGCATATCCCAAGTTATGGCGATGGTGA
>JBBRZB010000024.1:0-12481 GCA_038237095.1 Saccharimonadales bacterium (SeqCode)
AGTTAGAGGACGCGAACTTCAATGGGACGGAGGCGGGCGAAAAGCGCGGCATTCTTACCGGCGCCAATTTTCTGAGCCAATGCTGAGCAACTCCGCCATCGGGCCAGCAAGCATTCGTAGAAAGTTGCGTCCATATACTACCCGTATCCGTGGCCGTGGCGTCCAATACCGCGGTCGGCGAACCATGTCCGAGCGTAACTGCTGGAAGATTGGATCCTACAGCCGTATCACTACAGTCATTTGTACCAGTCCAAGTCGTTGGGTCAGCGCTAGTAACACAGAAGGAAATCTGTTCCTGCACACGAGCGGTAATTGTAATTACGCTAGTAGTGCTGAGGGCGATACCACCATAGTCAACGAATGTTCCAACAGCTGTCGAGTTGGAGTACGTGCCGTAGGAGTTGTTAGCGTAGGTATAAATACGAGCGTAGAACGTACCAACAGTACTGGTGTTCGTAATGCCCGACAACGTGAAGACTTGAGGAGTGGCCGCTTGGATATCGTGCGTTGGGTTACTACCCGCGACGTTATCGTCATGTATCTTCACTTGTCCGGCAGCCGCAGTTACAGCCCAGTTATTGGTAGTAGTACTAACTGTACCGGTAATAGCTGCCGCGTTAAGCGAAGCCGAACTAGCATTCATAGCTGTTGGAGCCGTACAGGTGTCGTTCACGATTGGGTCTTGCGAACAGAAGTCGATAACAAGACTTGAGGCAGCGCCAATAGACGTGAAGCCGACTTCATAGCTGACATTCACACCACTACCGACACCGGAAGTGATTGAAGTACCGCTGTTAGCTGAATCACTCAGTGTGATTGAGCGGGTTGATAACTGGGTGGCTGAAGCCCTCCCGAAACTCAGCAGGGGCAAGCTGGCGACCAGCAAAAGTGCAGCCAAAACGACATAAAAAATACGTCGGGCTGCAGAATCAAGAGCGATTGGACTGTTCATTTTTGTTTCTTTGTTTAGTTTTTATGGTTTACCACGCAATAGTATCACGCTTATGTATGGACATCAAGTACCTTGTGCTATCTGTTTATGAGAACTTATCCACAACTAGTACGTCGCCGTTGCTACCAGAACGTGATGCATAACGTAGGCACCTGCTGGAGTAACGTGGCTAATATTAAAGATATACGACACTGTATAGGTCGTAAAACTACTACTGGCTGTCGAGAGAGCCACGACATCACCCTTGTTATATAAGAAAAGCCCCGGTGAACTGTAGGCGGCTGCCACTTGACCGAAGCTGAATGTTGCATCTGGAACGAATACAGGATCAGCACCAAAAGTTGTTGGCGACGTGTTGGCGACAAGGTTTATACCAAACTGTTCAGTACCGATCGCTGAAGCAGTTGGCGTAGTCGAGGCTGACATAGTGTAACCAGCAGCATCACTCGAAGGTGGGTCTGAGGCATTCACAACGGTGTAGCCATGCGATAAGTAGGCTTTAACAGAGAAACTTGCTGTTGTGGTAGCTGTCGCTGTTGGCACCAACGTACCAAGATCAGTGTTGGTCGGTGCAACGTTAAATTCAATGTAGGGCGTACGGTCTGTGTTAAAGCCTGCTTGAGCTTGATAATTAGCGCTGCCAGTGTTGCCCACGGTAAGTTCACCGGCTGACTGTTTACTACAATAACTCGTAGAACAAGCATTAAGTTCACCACCACTGCCGAAAAAGGTCTCGTTGACCTGATAGTTTGAAGAAGCTGCGTGATCAGCCAGCGCCACTGTCGGTAGCCATATGGCCGGCACGACTAACAGTCCCACCACACCATACAGTACGTATTTTGTTATTTGTTTCCAGATACGCATCTCATACTATAATGCTGCAAAACACCGAATTTTACAATCTGCTCACGCTTACCATAGTCGCGCTAAAGAGTCCGGCCTCTTTAGCTTTAGCGATAATTTTTGTATGATAGTCATAAGTATATAAGCATAAGGTTATTAGTCCC
The DNA here is from genome assembly GCA_038237095.1 of Saccharimonadales bacterium (SeqCode). Lineage (GTDB taxonomy): Bacteria > Patescibacteriota > Saccharimonadia > Saccharimonadales > UBA4665 > JAJXTN01. Next base: position 1,960 of record JBBRZB010000024.1, read on the forward strand.
CACCCATGGAAACCGAAAAACCAAATTCGCCGAGTCCTCAGGATGACTCCAACAAACAGCCGACCGACAACGCCGCACCAAGTGACGACGAAGATGCGTTAGAGGGTGGCTCGCAGGGCGCAGCTGCTTCGGCCGCCGCTATTGCTGCGGAAGCTAAGACTGAAACCAAAAAACTTACCCTCAAAGAGAAGTTGAGCAAGTTTAATTTCTACCTGTTAATGTTTGCGTTCATTATAGTAATTGGAGCCGGCTTTATCACGATTGGGTACTTCCAGAGCAAGAAAGCCGCCAACGCCACGATTAAAACGCAGAACTTAACCCAAAGCGCGCTCGAAAAAGTTGCCGCAAGTGACGCGACGGTTGGTGATAGCCAACAGATACTAAACGTACAATCGAGCGCGGTTTTCGCAGGCAAAGTATTAATTCGCCAAGACCTTGAAGTGGCCGGTAATTTGCAACTGGGCGGTACGATTGCCCTGACGTCGTTATCTGTGTCTGGTTCTAGCGCCCTTGGCCAAGTTTCTGTGAGCAAAGATTTATCAGTGGCTGGGAATGCCGGCATCCAAGGCTCGCTGACGGTTACCAAGGGCTTACAAGTAAACGGCAGCGGTACCTTTAGTGGCCCACTATCAACACCTCAACTAACAACATCGAACTTGCAAGTGGCTGGTGACCTAGTTCTAACGCACCACATCGTGGCTGGTGGTTCGAACCCTGGACGAACAAACGGCGCAGCATTAGGTGGTGGTGGTACAGCTAGTGTCAGCGGATCAGATACGAGTGGTTCGATTACCGTTAACACTGGTGCGGCTCCACTAGCCGGCTGTTTCATTACGATTAACTTCGCGCAAGCATACAACTCAACCCCGCACGTTTTGGTCACACCGATCGGTTTCACAACCGCTTCCCTGACCTATTATGTCAATCGATCGTCATCGAGTTTTAGCGTCTGCGCCTCAAATAACCCGGCATCGGGTGCGACGTATGACTTTGATTACTTCGTAGTCGACTAGTCTTTAGACATCTAGAAAGACGATAACTTGATCGGCTTTGACATGCATAATGCCGCCGCTGATTTCGATTTTTTGGTCACCGTTGCTTGGCGTCCGCAATACCATTTCACACGGTGTTAATAGCGAGATGAAGTTGTGGTGACGCGGCAAGATATCAAAAGGTCCAGTGGCATTTTCGGCACTAATGCTAAACGCCACCCCGTCGTAATAATCTCGGAATGGCGAATAGACTTTGACGTGCATGCTCATTGGAGCATTTTTGTCTGCTTCGCTAAAATCAGAAACGGCCGCTTGTTTTTCGGTATCCTCTTGCGTGGTTGGCGCAACTTTGTCGGCAATTACTTTCTGTTCATCAACACCCTGTTCGGCGTCGCTCATACCACGATTTCCTCGATACTTTTAAGAGTTTCTTCACGGGTAAAGAAGTCTCCAGGAATACCATTGTGCTTCGTCATAACGTTCATATTTTGGGTGAAGTTGGCAATTAACTTCTTGGCTTTAGCATAGTCAGCACGGTCTGCTGGCGATAGTTCATTTTCACCAATAATCGCGATAATACCTTTCAATGAGTCGTACTTCTGAAGTAGTGCTTGCACCTGAACAGTCAAAAGGTAGTGTCGTTCGCCGACGATTTCTGGCGTCAGGAGTGACGAAGTTGTCAGGTTCAAATCGACGGCTGGACGAACACCCTGCTCAGCGACTTTTCGAGACAAGACGATAATCGAGTCCATTTCGTGCTGAATAAACTGCACCGCTGGGTCGGAAATATCATCGGCGGGGACGTAAATGGTCTGGACTGAGGTAATTGAACCGTTTTCGTTGGAGCTCAAGCGATCCTGCAGCGTCTTCACATCAGAGAAGATTGTCGGTTCGTAACCACCTTCGTTCGGCACCTGGTCGAGAATGGTCGAGAGCTCGTTGCGAGCCTGAACGTAACGGAACATGTTATCTGCGAAAAACAGGATATCTTTATGCATTTCATCACGGAAATGTTCAGCCGATGCAGTAGCAGAAATGCCAATCAGCGAACGTTGAACTGGGTTCTCATTCATTTGCGCGAAGAACATACAAGTGTTTTTGAGCAGGTCGTTCTCTTTGAGTGTCACAAACAGTTCGTGACCTTCACGAATACGCTCACCAATACCGGTAAAGAAAGACAGACCGCTGCCAGAACGCGCGATATTGTTAATTAGCTCCATGGTTAGGACCGTCTTACCGACACCAGCACCACCAATAATGCCAATCTTGCGACCCTTCACAAATGGCGTGAAGAAGTCCATGACCTTAATGCCGGTTTCCAAAATTTCTGGCTTGGCAACGCTAAAGTTTGTGGAGCGCTGAGGCAGTTTCATAATGTCTTTACGCGGGTTTTCAGCAGGAATAGCAGGTAGACCGTCTAGAGGGTCACCAAGCGCGTTCAGAATACGTCCAATCGTAATATCACCGATTGGGATTTCAATCCCTTTATGAGTACGCTCAACGCTCATGCCTTTGGTGATACGCAGGTCGCTACGCACGTTCAGACAGAACGCAACACCACCCGGTTCAAGGTGGTCAACCAATAATTGCGTATCAAAACCGTTCTTCACGACAACGAGTTCATTGATGCTTGGGGTGTCCTCGTCGAATTGGGCACGGACGATCAGGTCTTTGACTGTGGTAATAACACCTGCCATATTAAACCTGTGCCACTTTCGCCTTCTTCAGGCCGTTAATAATCTCTTTAAGACGTTCGTCCTTAACGCCACGTCGAGCACGGTTGTATGACAGGTGTAATTCGGTTTTACTCTCGTCAGCTCGAGTATGCGAGGCACTCATGGCACGGAATCGAGACGCGTACTGCGCAAGCTTAGACTCGAGGATTAGCTGACTAACAGCAATCTGCATCATCGAGCGCTCCAAGTGAGCGGCCACGGCGAAGGTACTAGGCTCAAAGATATAGTTATCCTCGCTAATGGTTTCTTTGGCATTATCGCCTTCAACACCACGCTCTTTGACGGCAGCCGACAATGAAATACGCTTAACATCTTGCACCATCAACGAAACATACTCCTGATAGAACATTTTAGTAGTGCGATATTGTTGCACTTCACGAATAATCGGCATGACATTGATGTTTTTGTCCTTGGTTGGTAGTTTGAAGTACTTCTTATAACCAATGCCGCGCTGGGCTAGCTGAACGGCACCATGGTGCCCAATCACAATAATGTCGTTCTTCTCTTTAGAAAAGTCTTTAAGCATTAATTGCACCAGCTTTTGGTCGATGTCACCGCTAAATCCACCTTCAGCGGTAATAATGATGAACAATTCTTTATCAATCACAGTTCCCTGGCTCTGATCACGACCAAAACTAAACAAGCTATCGACACGTAGCTGAGAATAAATACCCCACAGCTCGTTAAAGAACTTTGTGGACTGTAGCACTTGGTTTTTAATCTGGGCAATACGCATACTCGCGATGCCTTCGAACACGCTTGTCAGCTCCACTAACGTGGCCATTGAGACTTCCTCTTTGGCGATTTCATTAGGCCGTTTCATGACTTGGCCTCAGCGAGTTCTTTGTCTTTTTTATCAGACTTCTTGTCGTCTTTGTCATTCTTCTTATCTGTATCCTCGGCGTCACTATCGGCGTTGGCTGCAAAGGGCGCTACATCGGCGTCACCCGCCGTGTCCTCAGACTTAGCTACTGGCTTGGCGGCTGGGCCACCCTTAATTTCGATCAAACATTTAGCTTTTAACTGGTCACGGATTGATTCGTAGGTATCTTCGCCGGTTACTTGCTTACCAAATTCATTGGAATGCAGCTTAAGCGCGTTCAAGTCTATGTCTTCCCCATCCGGCAAGTTGAGCACTAGGTCTAGCATCAGCTGTTGTGCCATGAATGAAAAGGTATCAGAGGGACTCTGGCTGAGAATTTCAAAAATACGCTTACCGGTTAGGAGGGCGCGTTTGGCTTCCACGGCCAATTCAGAACCAAAGTGCGAGAATTCCTCAGCTTGGCGATAATCGGCTAAGATTTTAAGTGTCTGCGCAGCCAACGACTTCTGGCGCTTGTTGTGGCCAGCACCACCAGCACGGGTCACACTGAGGCCCATGCTAACAGCTGGGCGGATACCAGCACGGAACGTTTCCATATCCAAAATCCACTGTCCATCGGTGATAGACATGATGTTGGTTGGCAGGTAGGCAGTAATATCACCATTGGCGGCGTGCACCAGTGGAATACAAGTCAAACACGTACCATTACGATCAAGTCGGCCAGCACGCTCTAGAAGACTCGAGTGAGCATAGAACATATCACCTGGGTAGGAGTCACGACCTGGGCTAACGCCGGACAATAAGGCAACTTCTCGGTAGGCATGGGCGTGTGATGTTAAATCGTCATAAATAATAATCGTATCTTGATCACATTTTTGCCACAAATATTCGGCCATTGAACACGCAACATAGGGTGCGATATAACTCATAATTAGCGACTCAAACATCGTGGATACTACGACAATGGCTTTCTCCATACCGCCATTTTCTTGTAAGCGTGTAAGGAGCGTGTCGACGTCGCTACGACGTTTGGCGATTAGACAGTAGACAACAATTTGATTGGTGTTCTTTTGGTTAATCGTCATCTGAGTAACGAGCGTACTTTTACCAGACTTACTATCACCAAGTAAGGCCATGCGCTGACCACGCACGATTGGGAAGAGGGCGTCGATAGCCGTAACACCGCTCTCTAGCTGATCTTCGACCAGACGACGCTCGTAGAGCGATGGCGCAATGTTAAAAACGGGCCAGACGGCGTCAGCCGCTATTGGACCTTTACCATCAAGCGGATCGCCAGTCACAGACACGACACGACCGATAAAATCTTTACCAACTTTACTGACAAGTTCTTGGTGTTGCAGTACGGCCATCATTCCCACTCGGACACTTTCGGCGCCTAGGTGCAACACAATCACTAGGTCGGTTTGGACTTGGTGCACGAAACCCTTACTACCATCCTCAAACATCACCAGTGCGTGCACCGATATAGGCTGCAAGCCACGTACTTTAACCAAGAAGCGTTCGACCGCCACGATTTCACCAACCGGATTACCCGATTCAACTAATTTATCGAAGTGTTGGTTGCCAGTACTCATGCTGGCTGCTCCTCAGGGAGTAATTTACTCATCAGTAACTCACGCTTGTTCATGAAATTCTGCCGGAGTGAACAGTCAAAGTAATGGTTGGTGCTTCGTACGATACAACCAGCTCCAATGTTTGGTTGTAAGCCAATCGTCATCAATACCAGCGGGTGAATTTCGGTACGCAACCATCCCATTATTTTTTCGATAAAAACGGGGGTAGGATCAGCGCTGTAACTGATGTGCAGCACCGGCGCTTTGTCACGAACCGTGGTCAACAATTGAGTAAGAAGCTTGCGGTCACCCTCGTCGAGCAGATTAATCTTATTAAGCTCGATAGTTTGAGCCATGAGGCGTGAAGTGGGCGGCACAGTGGTAGTTTGCCCACGTAACACCTGCTCGAGCACCGTATTATCAATCGTCTCGAGTTCGCGAATCAAACGACCAACGTCAACTGGGCTGACAACGGAGAGCGGCAGTCCCACGAGTTTTGTGCCGTGGGTTGTCTCATGCGCCACTCTGAATATCCTCGATAATTGCGTGCTTGTTTGCTTCCAAATCAGCCAAGATGTAATCCAGCTGGTCGTTTAGGTCAATTTGGTCTCCTACGGCAGCTAAGACGTAGTGGTTAACGATATCAGTCATATTTTGTTCAAAGCGGGCAATAATCTGTTTCTTTTCGGCCAAGATCTCTTGCTGGACCTGCTGGCTCATGACTTGGCGCTGTTCATCAATGGCGGCGTTTGTCTTTTGAATTGACTCAATCGCCAACTGCTTAGCGTCCATAATCGACTGCTCGTACTTGTTGAACTCGTCTTGCAGTTTGCGCGTAATCTCTGTCTTCATGTACTCGTTGAGCTGTGAGGTAGTCAGACGCAAATCTTGCTGCAGGAACATGGCGTTTTCGCCGATAATCTTTTCGAAGTGTAATCGACCGCGGTTGCGCAGTTCTTCGCGGAATTCTTCATTAAACACATGCTCGACATCGGCCTCGGCCGCTGCCTCAATTGAGTCGTTAGGATCTTTGACAGGGCCTTTAGAGACGCCACCAATACGCGTCGCCAGCCAAATGAAGGCTACGCCGGTACTACCGATTGCTAGCAAAATAAGTATCAACCACCAGATCGTCATGTTTGTTTACCCACCGTGTTCATTGTCATGATCTTAAGGCTATTGCTACCCTTGTTACATCACTCTTCAGACGTTCTTCCAAAAAGTGAGGTTTGAAAGTGCTAAAGCTTCAATAGCAAGTATACAGCAAGGACCCCTATTACAAAAATAATCATACCGGCAATAACTGTCTGGATTAAACTACGAATAATTGACTTCTTAGACAATGGATTACGACCAACAGCGTTCATGCCACTTCGCACACCGCTATAGAGCATATTACCCACAATCACCATGGTTAGTATCAGTAACGCGAGGCTCAAATAAATTCTGGCTGCGCTCACTGGTTTATTGGATACCGCTACGGCAATCTTAGCCAGAAAACCAGGTACATAATCGACGTTCTTCTGATAGGCCGGATTATGCGTAATATTAACTTCCACTGGTATCCGCGTCAGTGATACGGCTACATCGTGGCCGAGCGTGTCTTTGAGCTGCACACTGCCGATAACATTGGTGGTTCCGTTAAAAACGGCACCGGCGCGACCGAGCACTATTGCCTGACCGTCATCGGCGCGCATGCCGACACCATCAATTGCCGAGATAGTTATATAATCGCCACTCTTGATACGACCGTTCTGATTGCTGACCAAGACACTAAATTCGCCGGATGTACCAACCAGAACTTGCTGTTGTTTTACGTTTTGAGGTGATAACACGATCGTAGCGTTGCCACTGGGGATAATAATTCCGAGCATGTTTTTGATGTGTGCTTGGGAGAGTGGAATAACGGAGGTTGTGTCTTTGGCGTTAAGCTCCACAAGCATACCGGTTTGCACACCCGTATCGGCATTGTAGCTATGAGTGACACCGCTCGATATATCAACAGTTGGAGTAGTCGCGGTAGATTTCGCCGCAGTAGCCGCTGTGGCAGGAGCGACGACACCCAGCCCGAGTGATAGCGTCAGTAATACCAGATATAGTGTTCGTTTTAGAAGTAACTTCATGCCTATGCTAAGCAGTATAACGCTTTTGCTTAAACTGGTGAATGATGATATCTCTAACTTTACTACTTCGAAAACGTGGTCAGTTTTTGGACGGCCTCGACGATCATTGCCTCAGTGGTTGATCGACCAAGCGTCAATCGCAAGCTACTCCTCGCTTTATCGTCGCTCAGGCCCATCGCTTTTAAGACGTGAGAAGGTTCTTCATCACTGGCGCTGCAGGCCGAACCTGCCGCCGTCAGAATACCGGCTTCATCGAGCTGGATAATCAGACGCTCGTTATCTTGGCCAGGTAGTGTAACGTGAATATTGTTGGGCAGTCTTAGTTTGACCGCCCCGTTCACTACTGCATTCGGAAGTTGTTGCTCAAGCACCTCAAAGCAGTGCTTCTGGATCGTTTGGAGACGTTCAGTTTCCTCGTGTCGCATGGTTTGGGCAATATCAAGCGCCAACGCGAAACCGATGTTGGCCGCCACATTCTCAGTACCGCTGCGCAAGCCGTGTTCCTGGCCACCGCCATCAACCTGAGGCTGCAATCGAAGTCCACCACGGATATACAAAGCACCGCTTTGTTTTGGGCCATAAATTTTGCCACCATTAAGCGTCAACATGTCTACTCCAAGGCGAGATACATGCAAATCTAAGTAGTTCGCTGCCTGGCAGGCATCAGTGTGTAACAAAAGCGGCAGTTTATTGCCAGTTTGTTGTCGTGCTTTTCTAACGTCAGTGATTATTCGAGCAACGTCGCGGATTGGTTGTATCGTACCGACTTCGTTGTTCGCGTACATGACACTCACGAGCACCGTTCTATCGTCAATCTGCTTTTTTAGATCTTCTAGACTAATCCGGCCATCCCCCAAAACGCCGACCAATCGTCGATCATAGTGCTCGGCACTTGCGAGTACCGAATCATGCTCGATCGAGCTTACAACGATGTTTGCGTCAGGATATTGGCGCATCACACCATGAATTGCCAAGTTATTTGCCTCGCTACCACCCGCAGTAAACGTAATTTCGCTTGGTCGCGAGCCAAGCCAGTGCGCGACTTGAGCACGGGCTGCTTCAAGTTTTTTATGTACTGCTTGCGCGGCGCTATACGTTGCCGAAGGATTATAAAACTGCTCACTAAAATACGGCAGCATGGTATCGAGCACGCGTTGGTCTACAGGCGTAGCTGCTGCGTGGTCAAGATAGATTATTGGCAAGTTCGGCATAGCAATCAGTATACCTTTAGCGCGACTTACAGATAAAGCAATTTAAGCGGCGTGCGCGTATAGCGGCAAAACACGGCGTTCGTAGAGTTCGACGGCTCGATACAAATTAACAGCTTCGTCATAACTTAGTGATTGATAGGCTTTGTCGTTTTGAACTTTTAATACACCGTTTGGACGAACCTCATAACGGGTAGTAACCGATTGTTGTTTGCCTTGTGCGTCGTGCCATGACTCGTGCCAGACCCAAGTGTGAGCATCAAGACAGAAGAATTCACGCTGATGACCAGCTGGAATTGGACCAAATAATTTGCCGCCAATTTTTGCTTCGCGACGAATCATGTCGCGGTGCGCTTGGGCCTGTCGCTCAGCTGGGTTAGGTCGAAGAATTCTAGGCAGTAAGGCCATAATTGTCCCTGCTTGAGTTGTAGGCTTCGTCGCGAGCTCTGCGGGCCTGAAGTGCAAGTTGCTCCATTTCATCTGCGACACTGTCCTGAATTGGTCGAACAACAGTCTCGGGCGCCAGTGGTTCGTGTCGGGCTGGGGTAAAGCTGCGGGGGTTATAGTTCTTGAGTAAATCGTCAGCTTCATCGAACATATCTCGCTCTACTATATGTGTTCGTTGCTCCTGAACGGTCTGGGGCATGTTTATCTGTGGCGTTAACGTCAGCTTCATCATATACACAGCATAGGTTAGTTCCTGGCCTCGGCCGGCTTCAACCAATACTTCTGGTGACTGTGGTAGTTGTTTCTTGTGCATGCGTATATTCCTCTACAACGATTTAAACGCCAAATAGGTTGCGAGCATTGCTAGTGGTCACGGCTGACACGTGTTCGAGACTGGTGTCTCGAAGGTCCGCCACAAAATCAGCAATGTTCACGACCCGTTTCGGCTCATTTACACTACCACGAAAGGGGTTAGGTGTCAAGAACGGCGCGTCAGTTTCGAGCACCAAATGGTCGTCAGGTATCGCTTTGTACACGGCTACTTGGTCAGGGCTTCTTGTAAAGCTTGCGATACCATTCACACCGATGTAAAGACCGCGTTTTATAGCCGCTTCCATATTCGCCTGAGAATCAGTAAAACTATGCAAAACGCCACGAATTCCAGCATAACTATCAAAGATTGGCCAAAAGTCATCAAACGCCTCTCGAACATGAAAAATCATTGGTAATTTATGCTTGCTAGCCAGCTCAAACTGAAATTTCAAAACCGCGATTTGAGCTTCTTTGGGCGAGTGATTGTAGTAGAAATCAAAACCGCATTCACCAATTGCTACCACTTTCGAACGTCCAACCAGTGCCGAGAAGGCTACTAGTTTGTCCGGTTGATCATAGTACTGCTGTGCCTCGTGCGGGTGCAAACCAATGCTTGCCCACGTATTTTCATACTTTTGGGCGACACTAATGGCAAGTTCGCTGTCCGCGAGATCACAACCGACACAAATCATGCGGTTTACGCCGTCAGTCATAGCGCTAGTAACGACCGCGTCAATCGTTAGATCCGGCGCTTTGGCCCACAGTTCTCGGGTGCTTCGCTCACCTTCCGAAAGCCCAACAGACTGGATGTGACAGTGCGTGTCAAAGAATTCGTTTGCTGCCATATTGTTCAATTACTTCGCTGGTGTATCAAATTTAGGAAACAACGTGGTAGTGGTTGGTCGGATCAGGCCTTCAGCAAAGACCGCTTTGATTTTTGCAGCCGTGTCAGGCATAAAGGGCACCAACATATCGGCAATTTCGAGCAAAGCACTCGCTTGGTAGGCCAAAATCTCTCGCAGGTGGTCAGGGTCATCTTCTTTAGCTACAACCCATGGCTTTTCCTCGTCGATGTACTGATTAAGGCCACGGACCTGCTCCCAGACTTCGTCCAACGCTCGATCAAAGTGAAAAGCACTGAGTGCTTCTTCGTACTGTGCCACATCGTGCTCGGCTTCGGGTATATTACCTATAACGCCTTTTTGGTACTTTTCAACCATCGCAACCGTGCGTTGCACGGCGTTACCGAGCTCATTGGCAAGCTCATTGTTGTAGGCCGCTTCGAATGATGCCCAGCTGAAGTCACC
>JBBRZB010000025.1:0-12072 GCA_038237095.1 Saccharimonadales bacterium (SeqCode)
ATCTTGTCCGACCAAGGAGAGAAGTTAATTCAGGTCTAGGAACTAGGTCTGCACTTTTCTCTGCTTGGTCTGGCTCACACTAGCAGACACATTGCGAACAGCAAGCGTAGACTTTGATGTTAATAAAGTGAACAATATTAAAGAACTACTGAGCGTGTCGCTGACTCAATAGCTGAAGTAACCGTATCGTAGTAAAGCTCACCGTGCGGAACATATTGTTTTCCCTTATTTTCGACTTTGAACTGGTCAAGTGGCAACCATGATAGTGATTGAACTTCTGATGATTGTAGAGTGAAGTCAGCTTCGTCAGTAAGTTCTAAGCTGTACAGCCATTGAAATTCATTTTCTATCGCACCATTTTCTGCTTTTAGATAAGTCCGATGTACGCAGAATAACTTAAGCTCGTCATCGACAGCATCAAGCCCAATCTCTTCTACGGTTTCACGTATTGCTGCATCCAATGGTTTTTCGCCTAAGTCTATGTGTCCTGCTGCTGAAATATCAAAACGGTTAGGCCATGTACGCTTATCAGAAGCTCGTTGTTGAAGTAAGACTTCTTGGTGTCCATCTTTATTACGCCAAATCCACACATGTGACGCACCATGAAGCAATCCTTTATTGAAAACCTCGTCTTTTTTAGCTCCTTCACCAACTAAGGCTTGACCTTGTTCATCGTAAAGTTGCCAAAGCTCGTCCACCTATTTACTCATTGCTTCTTTATACAGCTTTGGCAGAGTGCTTGCGTCGCCATGAAGCAGAATAGGTCCCATGCCTTTGATTTCTTCTTCAAACGATGATTCTTCAGGAATTTCATTCATGATAAATACTGGTTTGTTAAGCCAAAATGCGATAGCCATCTCCATGAGCACATTGCCACCAATGTAATTATCAACACCGTGCTTCTCATAATTCAAAACAAGAATTGCATCACCTTTCTCAACTTCTTCAAAGTGAGCACGCATAAGTTGTGCTTTTTTATGATAATCATTAGCGTCAGCGAACCATGTTTTATAGTGACTAACATCAAAATCGCCAGACTCTTTCATGCGTGTAGCGGTAGCGGGCACAATAACATCGACATCGAGCTTATTTAATTGGTCTTGTACGTCCACCGCTTGTCTATAAAACGCAGCACTGGAGCAGATTGTGATAATTATTTTTTGCATAAATTAAGTATATCAAAAAACTGAACAGAGGTACGTGTTCGAAAGTCAGATTTGGGTTACTAAAATTAACAGATGTAAAATGCATGGTTCCCCCTAGTGGACGTACTTCGAAATTTTTCCTTAAAAAACGGTTTAGAAAATATTAATATATATTTGCCAAAGGATTACCTGGACTCTTGGATTCTTCTACGTCCCTAAGCAAAACTTTGATCTTCTTGCTATGTGCGTTTCTGAAAGACAAGTTTCGTAGGGTCAAAGTAATAAACACCAGAAATTACTTCGACTGCAGTTTTGCCCAATGTCGTACGCCAAGAAGTTCTATCTATGGAATTGTTGTCGGTTAATTCAAGTTGTTCTGAGTCAAACACCGCAATCATTGGAACGAATTGTTCGTATTTATGATCGCTTGGCTGCTCATATTTAACATGTCGGCGGTACATATAATTAAACGGGTTATTCATACTCTCGCCAATTCTATTGTTCCATTCACGAATGGTTGAGCCCCAAATTAATTCATCGCTCCCGACACGGGGAGCTTCACCTCGATATATAACATCGGTTGCCCCTCGACCTGAAAATATTGGTGCTGAAATTCTAAGCTCGTTTTTAGCATGTTTTATCATAGCGTCTTTGAGGCCAACCCTCAGTTCTAAGATATTGCGTGGTGATTGCTGCGCGTACCATAGTACAAAATCATCCTCTGCAGAAGCTTCTTTTAAACTAATTAAAAATTCTGGTGCATGGAAGGCAGTTTGGGCTAACTTTGCGGTACGCTCAGCCCACTCTAGTTCTGGTTTAAAATGGTCGAAATCTAATTCAGTAAAATCGCCGATTACAATAGTCTCTCGATCGTAGTTAAACTCAGTCGCCATAGTCAATATATGATAACATATTAACAAGAATATAGCAATTATTGGTAGTATCAAAATAACAGTAATGGCTTCATTTTTTAAAGCAAATATAGTCAAATAAAAAGACCCCATATTTAACAGAGGTCAAAATGCTTTTGGCTCCGGGGACTGGGCTCGAACCAGCGACCTAGGCGTTAACAGCGCCCCGCTCTACCACTGAGCTACCCCGGATTATTGTGGTTTTTAGTTCATCCCGCCTCTCCTAAGAATTGGTACCTGAACTCCGCAAATTATAGCTTATCAAGAGAGTCCAGGCAACCGGCCTAGCGAAAACTTTTCATGACGGCGTCAGCACGGCGAGCATCGTCTTTGGCTTTGAGGGTCTGGCGCTTGTCATACAGCTTCCTACCTTTACCAACTGCGATACGCAGTTTAATAAACCGTCCACCAGTTAGTAGATCGAGCGGGACGATAGTCTTGCCCTGTTGCTTGGCCTCAATTAAAGCTTTAATCTCACGGCTCTTAGCAAGTAGTTTGCGGTTACGGGTCTGCTCTTGCTCATCAAGTGGGATGCCGTTCGTGCCATTAATCGTGGCGTTAAGTAGCCAGAGCTCATTATCTTTGACGGTAACATAGGCGCCACGCAGTTGACCATGGCCCATACGGAGTGATTTTACTTCGCGGCCAGAAAGTTCCAGGCCCACAACTAAACTATCCCCCAGCTCGTAGTCATGTCGAGCGCGGCGATTGGTTATCTGTTTAGGTTGATTGAGCTTTTTCTTAGCCATAACAGGTATTGTAGTGTAATTTGGTAATGGTGACAAACTTTACTAATAATTATATAATATTGATATGAATGGTCGCAGCTCACTTGAATATTATGGGCATACACTTTTTGACCCTGAAGTGCTGTTGCAAGTGCAGGATATTGCAGAGCAACAGTCTGATTTATCGTATGCTGAGTTGTTGGCGCAAAATCATATTGATTCCCTGGTGGAACAGACTGCTGAAGGGCTGTACTACGTGCAAATTAATCCGACTAGTGAGTACGATGAACGTCGTAGGCGAGTGTACTTCACGCCAATGGCAACGCCGCCTGACGAGAACATGTTGGTACGAGCGTTACGTTGGTTCCCAGCGCAAGCTGACGTGCCACTATTGATAGTTGGAAGCCCCGCTGGACTTAAGCTACCCAGTCAGCGGCTGTCTGCAAACGAGCGCTCAGCCTTGAAACAAGGCGATTTAGCAGCTACCGTAGTTCCGCTTCTGCGGCACCTTGAAGCTCGTAGTGTCGAGCAAGCTGACTTTATGGGCTTTTCGTTTGGAGCGGATCGCGCGTTGACGGCAGCGCGTGATGCTCACTTGCATGGTGTGAACGTTGGACGAGCAATTTGGGCTGAGCCAGTTAGAATTGTCGAGCGAAGCTTGCTCGCGTTGGCCCGTTCATTTGGATCTGCTGGCGATCATTTGGAGGCTGCCATAGCCCGTTCAGAAACCACCGCGCTCCTAGAAGCTGTAAACCGATCAGATATCGGCATGGCGCGTTACATTGGTGGTTTACTGCGCCCCACGAATATTGCCATAGCTCGTGGACTCACACGCGATACGTTTGAGGCAGACGCTAAAAAAGCCAAGCTTCATCAACCCGACATGACCGCAACATTGGCTTGGGGTCAGCGAAGTGAGATTAGTCTCGACGGGCCCATGCAGGTGCTTAGCCAAGAGTTGCGCCATGCGTATGGCGTGCATAACTTTAATGCACTGAGCATACCTCGGATGCGCCACGCCGATGGCGATGATTTAAATCTGCACGCCGCGATTATGCTACAGGGTCTTCTGCCGCGCCGCGCTAATTAGCGCTATATTCCTGTTTGGCGACGTTCCAGAGACTTGGGTCGTGGAGGACAACCATGCGGTAGTACCAGTATTCCCCACCCCAGAGCACGATGTCACGCATGCCGGTCCCCTCACCATACCCGAATCTATCCTGAAGGCGCCGCGCGTTTAAGGACTTATTTTGCTCTACAAGCGATGTCTCGGGAATGGTTTGACCGTGTGGTGGCCATGCTTCAGCCTGCAGCTCACCAATGATCATATCTTTACCTGTCACCATTTTCTGAACGCCAGCCACGAACCCGTAATACCAAGCTGGGAACGGATATTCTAGATATCTTCCTGTCACACCGGCGTCCCAGACCCGCTTATAGATAGATATACTGAACATATCCGGGGTCGGTTGGCCGATTGGCGTGCCGAGCGCGTTATTGCTGCGTCCAACGATAATTGGATGGCTCGGATCAGTTTTGGCAACCAAGTTATACTCGTCTACTAACCGCTGGCGACTAAAGTCGGTACAGGTCCCAAAACCGTGTAAGAAATATTCGTTCTCTAATTGATAACTTTGTAGACTTGGTGATGCTTTGTATCTGTTAATAACGGCTGTCATGTAGTTTTCGAGTTGTGGCTGCCAAACAGAGATTGGTTCATTCCCGACCCAGTTTGGGATGTGGCACTCAGGCCAGCGGGGCTGTCGTAGACCAAGCGTCAAAATTACTTGGGCATGCGCGGCTTCGGCTTTTTTGAATTGCCAATCGAGCTGGCTGAAATCGTATTGACCTTGGGTCTGCTCCCCATCACTCCAATAACTAACGAGGCGGAGTTGTTTTACCCCAATGTTCAGTAAGGCATCCAGATTTGCTTTGGGGTCGACACCGAGACTTGCCGCATAATCCGGGATGAAGCTGACTCCAAGCTGCAGCGGTTTGCTGACTTCGGAATGGATGTACCACTGCGCGATGCCGTACATGGTACTCATGGCGACTATCACTAGTGTCACGACGCCTATAATGGTTCGTCGTAGCCAAACATTTTTTGGAAGATAGTGGTGTAGCGAGGCTCGGAAGCGTGCCCACGTCGGTGTTGATTCGCTTCCGCTGTTTCTCAGCTTAGATTTGGTATGATGAGAGGACATGATTCAGTCGATTTTTCGCATTAGCATTGTCATTCCAGTATATAACGAAGAAGACCACATCGCAGATTGTTTGGAAGCAATTGCCCTTCAGCGCATAAAGCCGTTCGAAGTGCTGGTTATTGATAATAACTCGACCGACCAGACGGCTACAATCGCTCGTCGATTTCACTTCGTACGTGTCATAACAGAGAAGAAACAAGGTGTTGTGCACGCGCGTAACCGAGGATTTACGGCTGCTCAGGGCGACATTATTGGTCGAATCGACGCTGACACGATAGTACCGGCTAACTGGACTGAACAGATTAACCAGATATTTGCCGCCGATGCCGCGCTCGACGCAATTTCTGGTGCGGTGACGTATCATGATTTTCCATACCAACGCTTTGCTGGCAAGGTCGATTTGTTATTCCGACAAGCAATAGCGAACGGTATGGGTGATGAAGTATTCCTGTATGGCGCGAATATGGCCATTCGTCGTCAGACTTGGAATACTGTTCGCAACGAAGTCTGCCATGACGCTGGTTTGCACGAAGATTTTGATTTAGCGATTCATACAGAAAATCAAGGCGCAGTGGTCCGATTTGATCCCCGCTTGCGAGCTGCCGTCTCACTTCGTCGCATTGATGTCGGTTTTCGAGACTTTTGGGAGTATGCGCAGATGAATCCGCGTACCTATGCGCGGCATGGGCGCACCAGTCAGCGACATATGTATCCAGCGATTACGGCTGCCGTCTGCGGCTACTGGATTTTGAAGTTTTTACATCGCTCGTATGACGAAAAAACGCATAGCTTTTCTTGGCAAAAACTTTGGATTAAAACGACTATGCGGGTCAATCCCGCTACCTTCGTAGAGTAACCCTGTGGGTTAAGGATATAGCCGCCAGTGTGCGTGTTTATGGGTGTGGACCGACAGCTGCCCCAGATGCCGGCATTTGCTGATGGGGTAGCCTATTAAAGCAGCCGCGTATTCAGTTGATTTATAGAAGTGTCAGTATTGCTATAACGTAGTGACGACTTGAATCGGGGTTTGTTCGGCTCACGCCAGCTTCAGGTGGCGTAGCAAGTCTTTTGCGTCAAGTTGAGCGCCATCGATTTTAATAACTTTTTCATTTTTCTGAGGCTTCTCGAGCTTTGACGCGATATCGTCAAATTGTTGACTTGTCATGTTGTTGGCGTAGCCGTTGCGTGTCACGCGACTATCTACCGCGCGTGCTTTAGCAATGGCTAGTGACGTCGAAATCCAAATGACTACTGTTTCCGCGCCGCACGCTTCGGCGATTGTACGGAGATGCTCACGGTCACTGTAGAAGTTGAAGTTAGTATCAAACATCACCGATTTACCCTGTTTCAGAAGTTTTTCGGTCTGCTGATTGAGGTGTTCGTACAGGCGGACACTTTCACTGTGTTCGTGTGTTGGCTCGCCAAACATCTCACGACGTTCTCGATCTGCCCAAAGATGCACCGCGTCGCTAGCGTGCTCGATTGCTTTAGCAGCTGTCGTTTTACCAGCGCCAGGGTAACCAACAAATAAATAGAGTTTTGGTGACACGGTTTGTTTACTAGACATGGCGCCCCCCCTTACTTGATTAAAAATCGATGCCCTTATTGGCCAGGAACTTGTCGTCGAAGTGATGCTTGAGTTTGTGCATGTCAGTGGCAATATCGACTCGAGCCAGTAATTTTTTGGGGAAATTCCTGCCCGTAAAACATAGGCTGGTCTTAGCAGCACGCTTGTCGAGGAGGGTCTCAAGTTGCTGAGCGCTAATAAGTCCATCATGCACCGCGTTGTTGATTTCATCGCAGATGACCAAATCAAAATCTCCGCTGCTCACGACTCGGAGCGCTTCCTCGTATGTTTCAAGGGCAGCTTGCTTGTGTTGTGCCTCGCTGATGTGTTGTTCGCTGAGTTCACCGGCCTGATAAAAACCTTTGCCGCCTTTGTAGAAATGCAGCTGGTCCTCGTAAATAGGCTGAATATCTCGAATGAATACGTGTTCACCCACTCCCCAATGCTTAATAAATTGAATGAAAGCAACATTCCAGCGATTTCCGAGCGCACGAACTAACAAGCCTAGTCCTGCGCTCGTCTTACCCTTACCGTCTCCGGTGTACACAATCACGACCGATTCTTTAGTTTTGAAATCTTCAAATGCCATATACGACTAGTATAGCGTACGGACATAGCCGAAAATTTATGCGACGCCTTCACCGACACTTTGTGGTATTTCAACCGGAAGCTCCTCTATGGCGCCAGCTTCTTGACTCTCAGGAGCCGAACGATCAAGGGTCACGCCGTAGTATTCGGCAACCTTAGTCAGGTATACGCCAAAACGTGCGCGACGAACTGCGTCACGGGCGGCGTTGGCGTTCGGATTGGCACGAAGTTCCGACTCCATCATTGAGCGCTGAACTCGTTCCGACTTAGTGCTCCTTGAGATCTGTAAGAGCCTTGCTACTTCACTGTCACTAGCAATCGCAGCTTCGGTCTCGGCGTCATAGCTGCTATCAAAGTCATTACGATTCCTAAAGAACTCTTTAATCAGTTGATCTGGTGTGGTTTCAATGCTCGGCACGGACGTGTGATTGGCAAAATCAGAAGTTTCCTCAGTAGATGATACGCCTAACGTCACAAATTCTTTGAGAAATTCTCCCGGTTTTTCGTGTATTGTCCGATCAATAAGTTGAATACGATGGGCCACGTTTACATCGGCATACGAGTCTACTACGATACCTGGCTTCACTTCGCTAGCACCTACCATGACCTACTCCTATTACATCTATAGATTATAAATAGAGTGATTTGGAGTGTCTGTGGGAAATGTCACACGAGTTGTGTGATATTTTACGAGGTAATAGCGTGTTTTTTGATAGACTCGTCAATTGCATGACGGTCAAAACCAACGATAATATCCCCGCCGATGTCTATGACGGGGATGCCGCGTTGGCCGGATTTATTGACGGCTTCTAGACCGGCACTCGGATCAGCGTCCACGTCTTTGTCCGTGTACGTAATACCAGCTCGATCCAGATAATCTTTGGCGGCGTGACAAAAAGCACACCAGGTAGCGCTATAAATTGTGATATTTGCTGTACTCATACCTAAAATTATAACACTATACATTGTAAAGTGAAACACTCATTTGGGCCCAGATACGACGGTTGATTAACAGATACAGAGCTGCTATACTAAGAAACGAATGAGCAAAAGTACAAAACCGGTTTCTCAGACGGCTGTGCCCGAGGGTGACAGCAAATCAGAGGCCGAACGATATAAGATCGCCGCCGCCAAACAGCAATTTTTCTCAGCTGCTTTAGGCATGAGCTGGCAACTGGCTGTGGTTGTCTTGGTCCCGATTATTGGTGGTTTTAAACTTGATGAATCTACACATAGCGCTCCAATCTATACGATTGTTGGCTTTATTATCGCCATGATTGGTATGGCGCTGGTGGTGTGGCGTCAATTACAGCTACTGAGTCCGACGCCACCTCATAAAGGAGCTCATAAATGAGCCTTTACTTTCTAAAAACCTTCGCCGATTCCGGTCCGAGCGTCCATATTGCGCCGGCCCATGTTTTAACGATTGGCGGCCTTACAATCACCAACTCGATTTTGTATGGTTGGCTGAGCGCATTGGTAATAATTACGCTGTTTATCTGGACTGCTCGACGCGTGAGTGTAAAGCCAAAGGGCGGTTTTGTGCAGCTGGTTGAGGTCGGTGTCGATTTCATCACCAACATGGTGATGGGTGCATTTGACGACAAGAAGCGGGCTCGCAAGTACGTTCCCTTCTTCGTGACGCTCTTCTTTTTTATCCTGTTTAATAACTGGCTTGGCCTGTTGCCGTTTGTTGGTGATGGCTTGCAACTCAGTAATTACCCCGTTTTCCGACCGTTCACCGGTGACTTAAACGCAACACTGGCAATTGGTGTCGTAACTATGATCGTGGTCTACGTTGCCTCCATTCGTGAATCAGGCGGTATCCGTAAATATCTACGCCACTTCTTTATGGGTAGCCCGTTCAACCCTTTGTATCTCGCGATTGGCCTGCTTGAAATGTTCACTGACTTAACGCGCGTGCTCAGCCTGTCGCTTCGACTTTTCTTGAACATCATGATTGGTGAGATTGTGATTGCCGTATTCTCATATCTTGGTCACATCCTCGCACCGTTAACTGCCCTGCCCTTTACGCTGCTGGAAATGCTCGTTGCCGCGTTGCAAGCCTACATCTTCACCATCTTGGCGACGATGTACTTGGCAATCGTTGTCAACCACGCGAGCGAGCACGATCGAGAACACTTGACCGAAGATGACGTTCCTGAAACAATGGTTTTAAGAACGCGGGAGAGCGTTAATGGTTAGTGGCAGTGCTTTAAAGTGTCATTGGAAATGTAATTAATAAGGAGTAAGTAACAAATATGATTATCGCAGAAACAGTTAACACAGTCGTGATTGCCAAGGGTCTGATGATCGGTGGTGGATTTATTGGTCCAGGAATCGGCATCGGAATTATCGGTGGTAGCTACTTGGGTGCCGTTGGTCGCAACCCAGAGGCCAGTAAATTCTTAGGTCAAGCATTAATCTTTGTGGCCATTGTCGAGCTCTTCGGTTTGCTCGCCTTTGCTTCGACATTCATCGTTAAATAGGCAGAAACATGGTACATACCTTACTGTATTTTGGTGATTCATCCTCGGGCCTTGGAGCCCTTGGGCTTGATGGTCGCGCCTTCATTATTCAGCTCATCACGTTTGTGCTGGCCTTTTTGGTACTGAAGCGCTATGCCTTTACACCGATTATTAAGGTCTTAACCGAGCGCCGTGAAACGATTGACTCAGGCGTAAAGCTTGGTGAAGACATGAAGAAAGAACTCGTCGAGCTAGAAGCCAAAGTTGAGAATACCCTACACGAAGCACGCTCTAAGGCTGATGGCATAGTGGCTGCTGCGCAAGACACGGCTCGTGATACTGTTCGTGAAGCTGAAGCGAAAGCTCATGACAAAGCCGACACTATTATTGCTGAAGCCAAAGAACGCACAGTTCAAGATGTGTCTCGCGCCCGTCAACAACTCGAACACGAATTAGTTGGTTTAATATCGGACGCTATTGAAGCGATTATTGACGAAAAAGTTGATGCTAAAAAAGACGCCGCTCTGATTGATAAAGCTCTCAAGGAGCACGCCCGCGCATGAAAGTCTCACGTACTCGCCTCGCCCAAGTAATCGCTGACCGCTCATTGCAGTCAAACGTTTCTACTAAGCAGCTAAGCGCTGAGATCGCCGCGTACCTTTTAAGCGAAGGTCGCACTGGTGAGCTCGACTCATTGCTGCGTGACGTAATGCAATTACGTTCTGATGCTGGTGTCGTCGAAGTAACGGCGCTGAGTTCGCACGATTTGGCGCCTGCGGTGCGGTCTGAGATCGAGAAAATTGTGCATGAGCTACAGCCAAACGCTCGTGTCGTCATCATTAGTGAAGTACATGATGCCAACGTCGTCGGTGGCGTTAAGCTGGAGTTTGCCAATGAGCAGCTCGACTTAAGCGTCCGTGCCAAATTGAACCGCTTCAAACAATTAACCGCTGCCACAGGAGGCCTATAGTGAGCGAATTATCCATCAAAGATCTGTCAGCTGATATACGGGCAGCGATTCAAGATTTAAAGACACGTCCCGAGATTGAAGAAGTTGGTGTTGTTACCCGCGTCGGTGATGGCATCGCATGGATCTACGGCTTACGTCGCTGTGGTTATAACGAAATGCTTGAAATCGAAGGCGTAAACGGCCAAGCTGTAACTGCCTTTGCCTTCAACCTTGGCGAAGACGAAATCGGTGCCGTATTACTCGGCGAAGATGTCGATGTTAAGGCCGGGGCTACGGCTCGATTAAGCGGTAAAGTCTTGGAAGTACCCGTTGGTCCTGAACTTGTCGGCCGTGTAGTTGACCCACTTGGCAATGTACTAGACGGTGGCGAGCCACTTACGGCCAAGCTTATGAGTCGTGTTGAGCGTAACGCACCGGGTGTCTTGGACCGTAAGGGAGTTCATGAGCCGTTAATGACAGGTCTGGTTGCTATTGATGCAATGGTGCCGATTGGCCGTGGGCAGCGTGAGCTATTAATCGGTGACCGCCAAACCGGTAAAACGGCGATTGCCGTTGATACGATGGTCAACCAAGCCCGTCAAAAAACGGGTGTTATTAACGTCTACGTCGCGATTGGTCAAAAGTTATCTAAGATTGCCGCACTGCAGGAGCGTTTGAAGCGAGAAGGCGTGATGGACCAAACTATCATTATTGCCACTTCACCGGCTGACCCAGCCGCTTTGCTTTACCTCGCGCCATATGCCGGTGCTGCCATGGGTGAATATTTCCGCGATAACAAACAGCACGCCTTGATTATCTATGATGATTTGACCAAGCACGCTGCCGCCTACCGCCAAATGTCACTATTACTTCGCCGTCCACCAGGACGCGAGGCTTACCCTGGTGATGTCTTCTATCTGCACTCGCGTTTACTAGAGCGAGCTGCTAAGTTGAGTGACGCCTTAGGCGCTGGTTCACTTACGGCTTTGCCAATTATTGAAACGCAAGCTGGCGATATCTCCGCATACATCCCAACCAATGTCATTTCAATTACCGATGGTCAAATCTTCCTCGAAACGAGCTTGTTCTACCAAGGTGTTCGTCCCGCTATTTCGGTCGGTTTGTCTGTCTCGCGTGTCGGTGGTTCTGCCCAAACTAAAGGCATTAAGGCTGTCGGTGGCGGTTTGAAGCTAGCACTGGCACAATTCCGCGAACTCGCTGCCTTTAGCCAGTTCTCAACCGATCTTGACGAGGAAACCCGTCACACTATCGAACGCGGTCAACGCTTAACAGAACTGCTTAAGCAACCACAGTACAGTCCATACGCCATCTGGGAAATGTATTCTCTACTCTACGCAGCCACGAACGGCGCGTTCGATAAAGTGCCAATCGATAAAGTTGAAGCCGCTAAAGATGCCTTACTTCGTGAGCTTAAGACCAAGCACGCCAAAGTAACCGAAGCCGTCAATACTGGTGATAAGCCAAGTGATGAGCAGAACGAAACAATTCTCA
>JBBRZB010000026.1:0-11339 GCA_038237095.1 Saccharimonadales bacterium (SeqCode)
AAAGCCAAGACTGATGCTCAAAAGACCGCTGTAACTACCTATGAGGCTACTATTACTGACGCGGTTAGCACTCGCCGATCTGCTAATGACAGCGCTCGAACTACGTATCGAACAGCTGTAGATGGCTTGCTGAGCGACAATACGAACGCGGTAAATGGGCAGGTCACTACGTTTATCAGCTCAGTCACCACTGCTATTAGCGATGCTACTACTAGTTGCCAAACTGATTCGGCTAATGGCTCACAAATTCACACAACGTTCCAAGCGGCGCTCAAGTCAGCTAAAGATACGTTCCAATCGACACGTGCAAATAATCCTAAGCTTAGTGATCAGATTAAGGCACTTGCGCAAACTCGCGATACTGGAATCAAAACCAACGATGCAGCATTCCAGGCTACTGCTTCAACGGCTCGTCAAACGCTACAGTCCGCGCTCAAATAAAATATTTTTTCTAGGTAAATCAAAATGGTGGGGGCGGATGGATTTGAACCATCGACCAATCAGTTATGAGCCGACTGCTCTAACCACTGAGCTACGCCCCCTCGTTTGGCTGTAAAAAGTCTCGCCTAACAGAGGAGAGTATACCAGCATTTGGGGATAAGTTATATACTATTAGTGCTCGATATGCAGATAAAAATTGAACCGTACAAAGAAAAAGCCTCACAATTTGCGCAAAGACTCGGTGACATCCGTTTTACAGGCCAAATTGTGTTCGTAGTGCTCGTACTATTGATTACTTGGAGCGGTATTAAGTCGATTCAGACCAACTACGGCTTACAAAAGCAAATATCGGTGCTGAAGCAGCAAAACGCCGTCCAGCAACTCCAGAACAACAACCTTAAACTCCAGAATGATTACTTCAACACTGATCAGTATCTCGAACTCGCAGCTCGCCAAAACTTTGGTCTCGCAAGTAGTGGCGAAAAGGAATTGGTGGTTCCCGCCAACGTCGCCTTAGCCTACACCGTTGATATCCCGAACAAAACCGCACCAGCCGCTGCCGACACCAAACAGCCCGCCTATCAAAAAAATGTTGAGTCATGGGTGAACTTCTTCCTACATCGCCCAAGCAGTAATTGACATAATCACCTCTGTTTGGTACAATAACTGAGCTCTAAAGCCACTATGACGCGGGATGGAGCAGCGGCAGCTCGCGTGGCTCATAACCACGAGGTCGCAGGTTCGAGTCCTGCTCCCGCAACCAAGAAGACTATAACCCCTGTAAACCCTACAGGGGCTTTTTGTTGCCTACAATTCACTAAGATGTTAATTGGTTCCAGCTCTACTTGGTAATTTATGATTTCAAGCCTATGCTTATAATCATGAATACTCCCTCTAAGAATCAATCTGGCTTTAGTAGCATTGAAGTTATCCTTGTAATAGTAATTGTTGCAGCTGTCAGTTCTATTGGTTGGTTCGTCTGGCACAGTAAGCAAACCGCAGATAAAACACTCACTCCTCCTGCTTCAGCTACCCCAACGTTTAAGAAAAAAGTAGCAGTTTCACAAAGTGCAGCCGTTCAAATCCCATCGGGCTGGGTTTGGTATAGCGGTGATGGGTTTAAGTTTGCATACCCTGATGTGTATACACCTTTTGCAACTTTAACGGTAGATCAAAGCAGTAACCAAGGCGGCGTGTTAAGCATGTGGCAAAGTTCTATTCCTGGTTCTGCACCCTTTGCGGGTGTTTCAGGTCGATTTGTATTAACAGAGTTTAAAACGACGTCCAGCCCAGTCGGCACAACTAAATATGGGCCAACCGTCAAGCTCGAAGGTGGAAAGTGGATAATTACGGAAGTAAATCCTGCATCCTCTCAATATCAAGTCGGAGCAGAATATACAGAATTTGTTAAAGCTACGAGTAACGGTATAGATACCTACACTTCAAAAAGTGGAGATGAAGGCGGTTTATCGTATCATATTATTTTTGTAGCATCAGGCCACCTTTATAACCTGAGCTTACCCGAGTTTGATACGGGAACATATGGACCGACACCATCCCCTAACGACCAGAAACCTTACGACCAGTTATCGACTCAACTTGTAGGTACGATAAGTTCTACGACCTCTCATTAGAGCTTCCTAACGAGCGGGCACTGTTCCTAGCTAGTTTCCAATATTCCTTGGAGTTGGTCGAATGCTTGTTTCAGCCCCGGCTCCATGCCCTGCAAGAATTGATCGGCGTTTGGACCGGCAGATAGCACCTCGGAAGTTATATCAAGCGTGGTTTGTCCATCAGTTTCGGTTAGTAGTAGCGTGTGCTGAATCTCAAATAATTTATTGCCATCGGCATCGAGTGGCGAGTTGGTTAAGACTAATTTCTGTGGTTCTTCAACGACTATATATTCGCCGGTGAGAGGCATAATTGCGCCGTCAGGACTTTTCGTGTCGACTCGTAAGAGGCCACCGGGTCGTACATCAAACTCTGCTGAGGTCACACTATACGGCGCCGGCATGTACCACTGTTTGAATTGCTCTGGCTGGGTCCAAGCGTCCCACACTGCTTGGCGTGGTGCTGCAAAGGTTCGAGTGATGTGTAATGGTTGGTAATCGCTCATGTTATTGTCCTTTTGTTAAATGGTCCTCTAAATT
The DNA here is from genome assembly GCA_038237095.1 of Saccharimonadales bacterium (SeqCode). GTDB lineage: Bacteria > Patescibacteriota > Saccharimonadia > Saccharimonadales > UBA4665 > JAJXTN01. The sequence goes on from JBBRZB010000026.1 coordinate 2,592, forward strand.
ATCTAATCGTTGGCTCCAAAAGCGCTGGAATGAATTAGCCCAATCTTCTAACTGTAAAAATGGCTCGGGCTGCAGAGCATAGATTCGTTGCTGAGCGACCGGCTGCATCGTCACTAGACCAGCAGCGGCAAGGGTATGAAGGTGCTTAGAGGCCTGTGGCTGTCGAAGCTTTAGTAGTAGCGCAATCTCGTTGACTGATCGAGGTTGGGCGCGTAATAACTCCACGATTTTCAATCGGTTTGGTTCGGCGAGGGCAGTAAGTGTCGCAGTATCCATTCTTTAAATATACTCCAAGAAGAATATACGTGTCAAGGAATATAGAGTTTAGACAACTCAAATTTCACTTAAGCATGGCTTAAAGCGCAAGCTTAACGGTTATTGATTATGTAGCCAAGATACAGAAGCTTAGTCTCTGAAACTTTTATCTATACCGTGGATTGAGATAATTCGGATTCTTTGTGCGATGTGGCGGAATCGGCGACGCATATCGGGGCTGTTTTCTACTAGAACAGTTTCGTCACTGAGCAAAGCGTCATGATTAGGATCATCTTTGGGCTCGTCTAAACTTTTGAAATAGCGTTGCGTTCCGACTTGAACGCCTTTACGATGTCTAGCCTTCACGAATGCAGTTAGGTTAAGCATACAGCCCGCTCTCTTTTTAATGCACGATAACTATAAGTTTCAATTCGTTAGGTTTCAGTATGTACCTACAAGTCAACATCAGCTAATTAGTGTTATTCATTCCGCTCATGCTTGCCACAATACAACGATAAATACATAATGCTTTGCAATAGGAGCGTTATGGGTACACTGCACCGTCCTGGTATTGCGATTCTGGCATCTGGAAGCGGCTCAACGGCTGAGGCATTTATTCATGCGACTCAAGATGGTCGAATCGATGCAGAAGTTGGCTTGGTAGTGTGCAATAACCCTCCAGAAAAAGCAGGTATTTATGCGCGGGTAGACAGACTGGTTAAGCAGTACGGACTCGATATAGAAACCGTGGAAATAAGTGGCCGCACTCATCCCGACGGTGTTGTTGGCCGTGGCCAAACACTTGCTGAATCAGCCGCTATTTGTGAGCGTGTTGTCAACAAAGGGCTGGTACATGTTGCATTGATGGGTTACATGAAGCAAGTTCGCGGGGAGCTCATTGATACCTTTGGTTGGCAGCCAGCTTTCAAGTCAATCTATCAAGCGGCAATGACTAATACCCATCCTGGTCCACTGCCAGAAACGGAAGACACATACGGCGTCTACACTTCAGAACGCGTTTTAGAGTTAGAAATGGCAACTTCGAGACATACGGTTCACCTTGTAGCCGACGGGATAGATAGAGGGCCAATACTTGCAGCTCATCCAGTTGACGTGCTAACTAGTGATAGTGCTCAAACTTTGTTTGATAGAGTTCAGCTCGTCGAAAAAGCGACATTGCCGTATGTTTTAGGGAACTTTTTACGGGAACAGGGAGACTATTTTGGCAATTCATGAAATACGAGTTACGCCGCTCGAAGGTGACCCACTAGGTCATGAAGTTAGAGCTGAGGCTGAGCGTACACTTGGCTTAGTGGGGCTAGACGACGTTCAAACAACACGAGTCTATCGCCTAGAAGGTGTCACTGACGATGAAGCATTTACTTTAGCGCGACAACTTTTTACGGATCCAGTTACTGAGCGTTTTAGTATTGATGAAGAACCTGAGCATAGCGCACAACACATCATGGAAGTGGCGTACAAGCCAGGAGTTATGAATCCGCAAGTCGCATCCATACTTAAGGCTGCCGATGATCTTGGAATCCAGCCCGAAGCCGTCGATGCTTCGCATGAGTACGCGTTCTTTGGCAGGATTGGGCAAGCAGATGTTGATAAAGTGGCGGGGCGGCTACTGGTCAATCGAACCGTTGAGCGAATCGTTACCGAGAAGCCGCTTTCACTCACGTTTGAGGGTGCTGTTGGTGGAGTAAAAGTTGTCCCAATCCGAGAAGCTACAACTGTGCAGCTGACTGAACTATCAAAAGATAAGCTATTTCTCGATTCAACCGAAATGAGTGTAGTTCAAGAATATTTCCGTGGCTTAAAGCGTGACCCAACCGATGTGGAGCTCGAAATTATCGCCGCGCGCTGGAGCGAACACTGTGGCCACAAGACTTTCAACGCGAAAGTCGTGGTTGACGGCGTGGTTAAGGAGCCCCTATTTGATCGAATCAAAAATGCTGCCAAAGAACACTTTGGAAATCTCGTCGTGTCTGCGTTTGGAGATAATTCAGGCGTTATGAAGTTCTATGATGGCCAAGCGATATGTGGCAAAGTCGAGACGCACAATAGCCCATCAGCTATCGAACCATACGGTGGCGCGATGACGGGTAGTGGCGGAGTATTCCGTGACATTATGGGCACCGGGCAAGGTGCGAAGACAATTATTTCAACCGACATGTTCTGTTTCGCGCCGCCTAACTTGGATGAATCGCTATTGCCGGCCGGTACCCTACACCCAGATTATCTACAGCGCCGTGTAATTCAAGGAGTACGGGATTATGGCAACCGAATGGGTATACCAACTGCAAACGGCTCGGTTCACTATCACCCAGACTTTCGAGCTAAGCCGACCGTGATTGTTGGTGCATATGGAATTCTACCGGAGAGCCGCGCCCAAAAGGGAGAGCCGTTAATCGGTGACCTAGTGGTTATCATCGGTGGTAGGACCGGACGTGATGGAATCCATGGAGCTACATTTTCATCTGGCGAGATGACTGATCGGACCGCCAACGTTAACTCGAGCGCGGTACAGATTGGCAACGCAATTGAAGAGAAGCGTACGTTTGACGCTTTGCTCGAAGCTAGAGACGAAGGCTACATCCGAGCGTTGACTGATTGTGGCGCCGCGGGCTTTTCATCGGCTATCGGCGAAATCGGTGAGAACATCGGCGTCACCGTTGACATTAGTAAAGTACCTCTCAAATACGCTGGTTTGGCTCCTTGGGAGATTTGGTTAAGCGAATCTCAAGAACGCATGGTGGCGGCTGTCTCTCCTGATGATATTGCTGGTTTTATGACAATTTGCGAAAAGTACAATGTGGAAGCTATGGTGCTTGGAGAATTTGATGGCAGCCATGCGCTAACCGTCAATTATGGTGATCAAAACGTCGCCAAGCTTGATTATGCGTTTCTGTCTGACGGCTTACCGCAACGCGTTATGCACGCGCATTGGGAGCGAGCTGACATTCCAGAAGTCAGACCAACCCAACCATTGAGTGAACTGGAATGGATTGAGCGGTTGGAGGCAGTTCTGGCACATGGCAATGTCTGTTCTAAAGAACCGATAGTGCGGCAGTATGACCACGGGGTACAGGGCGGTAACGTGGTATCACCATTTGGTGGTGTCCATCAAGATGGCCCCAATGACGCCCTAGTTATTCGTCCAATACTCGGTAAGCCGTATGGAGTCGTACAGTCTCACGGTATGAACCCGATACTGAACCGACTCGACCCGTATGAAGGTACTGTTTGGGCAGTGGCAGAGGCCGCCGCGAACTATGTTTCAGCAGGGGGTGATATCACTCAAGCAGCCGGTGTCGGTAACTATATCTGGCCTTTCCCTGATGAAGAGGCGATGGGCTCGCTCGATCGCTCAGTTGACGCTGCCGTTGACATGATGCACTTGTTAAAACTGCCGGTAATATCAGGCAAGGATAGTCTGTCATCGACCTATCGAGGTAAAGATGGTGAAGTTATCAAGATTCCACCGGTTTACACGATGTCAATTTTTGGTCGCATTCCGGATGTAGAGAAAACCATGACTGTTGATATTAAACAACCAGGCTCTGAATTATATGTTGTCGGTCAGCTTAGTGATGGTATGGGGGGCTCGACCTACTATGACGTTACTGATGGAACCAGCGGACAAATACCCATAGTAGATACGATTACGTTGCCCGCTACACTTCGCTCAGTCCAGAGAGCCATACAAACCGGCACCGTACTTGCATGTCACGATGTGAGCGAGGGTGGAGTAGTTACGGCGGTAACGGAGATGTGTTTTGGTGGTGACTGTGGGGCTGCAATTTCAACTCCTACCTACATGCCGCCATACCTTACCAGCCGAGATGATGTCGGCTTATTCAACGAAACAGCCGGTTGTTTCGTAGTTGAAGTTCCTGAAGGCACGGATCCGGCAGAGCTTTTTGGTGCAGTGCCATATACATTCCTCGGTATAACGACAGTTGAGAAAACGTTGGCAGTTAAGGGCGGCTACGGCAACCAACTGTTTGAGGTCTCTACGGATACTTTGAAAAAGGCATGGCAAGCGCCAATGAAAGAGGTTTTTCACGCATGATTAGTCCAGAAGTATGTGTTCTCAAGACAGATGGCGTTAATTGTGATGAAGAAATGGCACATGCGTTTGCCGTTGCTGGTGCAGAGTCTGAGGTAGTGCATGTAAATCAGCTGCGGAGTGGCGAGCGGCGACTTGATCAGTTCGGAATTTTGGCGCTGCCGGGCGGCTTTTCGTATGGTGATGACATAGCCTCTGGCAAAATTTTAGCCACGGAGCTGACATCATATTTAACCGATCAGTTGCAGGGTTTTGTTGATGCGGGCAAACCCATAATTGGAGTTTGCAACGGTTTTCAAGTATTAACACGTACTGGCTTGTTGCCCAATCGAACCTTAGGACGGCAACAAGTAACACTTGCCGAGAACGAAGTCGGTCGTTTTGAGTGTCGTTGGATTGACCTTGCGGTAGGTCAGTCGGTGTGTAAATTTGTGCGACCAGAAAATTTTACTGAGCGATCAATTCCGATGCAAACTGCCCATGGGGAAGGCAGATTCTTTGCTAGCGATGACGATATTCGACAGCTGAAAGAGGCTGGCCAGGTCGTTTTTCGCTATGCAATGTCTGATTCTAGTGAGTCCCCAGCGTATCCAGATAATCCAAATGGGGCGATTGACGATATTGCCGGAATCTGCGACCCAAGCGGCCTGATTTTAGGGATGATGCCTCACCCCGAGCGTTCAATTAGTGCATTTCATCCCCACCGTATCCGTACAGAAGCCGCCCGAAGCGCTGCACAAACGATATTTAGCAACATCGTTGATTACGCTAAAGCAATGTAGTTTCTCACATGCTATCATACAGCCATGAGTGATATCCAACCGGTTGAGATTACTAGTTATACGCGTATGACAGGCGATATCTATGATCTGATTTACGCCAACAAACAGTATGAGTCCGAGACCGCGAAGTTGGCAGGTATCATACGTGATAGGTGTAAATCAGGTGGAAACTCGATGCTGGAAACTGCCTGTGGAACGGGAAAGTATATGCAGTATCTAGCGGCAGATTTTGAGGTGGAAGGCTTTGATTTGTCGACCGAACAGGTTGCCGCTGCCAAGAAACGACTTCCCGAGGCAAACATTTTTGTAGCCGACATGCTTGATTTCGATACGGGTAAGCAATATGACGCAGTATTGTGCTTGTTTAGCTCAATTGGCTATTTGATAACCCAAGAAAATCTCAAAGTGGCGATCAAGAATATGGCAAAGCATACTAAGCCTGGCGGTTTGGTGATTGTGGAGCCATGGATTAAAGCAGTAGACCTAAAGCGAGGTCGCTTTTCGCTAGAGGCAGAATCGACGGGTGATTTTGCAGTGGCACGAATGGGCACAGTGTCATTTGATGGAATTGTTACCACACTAGACATGCATCATATGGTAGGTGCAGCCGATGGTGTCGAGCATTTCTTAGAGCGTCACAAATTAGCGATGTATTCCGATGAAGATTTCCAGGAAGCTTTTACCGAAGCTGGGCTAACGGTTGAAATAGATCCTATTGGTCTGACTAACCGACGTTTATGCGTCGGGCAAAAAACACTCGTTGCTTAGGGGTGCAGTGCCTGAGCTTCATTGCCGTTCATGAAGATAGTCTTGAAGATTGGCAGGCCTTTGGCATCTAAGCTGAGTACGACGGTGCGACCGTGGGAGTCGGTGTAGCGCAGATATTTGCTTGGCTCCACAACTTTGAAATCGTTGAGGGCTTTAATGACCGCTTGGTCGGGGATCACCATGGTTTTACCATCGGCTCCCATCTGAGCCATCATTGGTACGGGCCCAGTAGTCGTGGTGGCATTGGCGCTGACTGGCGTATCGCTACTGTAGTCGACATTTGTGGTGCCATTGGTAGCAGCGCCGCCAATCGTGGAGAATGTAACGTTTGGAGGGCTGCCAGGTGTGGAAGCTGGCCCGGATGATGAAGTGCTGCTGCTAGCCCCAGTCGTTACTGGCCCAGAAGACACTACACCACCCTCATTAGCGGAGATTGAGACTGTGCCAGTACCAGTGACGACGGTGCCGCTTTTGGTGGCTACAGTTGAAGGCATTGTACCTGAAGCAGGAGTTCCTGAAACCGCACTAGATGAAAGTGTTGCTGTGCCGTAGGCCACCGCGCCTTTACCACCCGGACCGCCAGAAACACTGACACTGGTTGTTTGTGGTGCGGTCGGGTCACTACTCAGACTTGTTGAGAATACGCCGGCAGAATTCTTGGATAGGGTTTCAAATTCAGCTTTGGAAATGACCGTCACGTCTTTGGCTTGCTTGGCTTCCTTAAGCTCAGCAGCTGGATCGCCACCAAACTGTACTTGTAATGCCTGTAGCTGAACTGCTGGAGCTGTTTGCAAACTATCCAGGCTCTGATTGATGAGCTGCTCGGCAGCTGCTTTAGACGAGAACTTGTACGTGTAGGTCAACATACTAAATGTCAAAAGCAGTACTAGAGCTACTGAGCCGACACTCACGATATTTCGCTTTTTGCGCACGTCGCCGTAACCAGTCCGAGTAAGGCCGCTGAAGACACGTGCAAAAAACGATTGTTTTTTGGGAGCATACTTCAAAACGGTGCGTCTGAGTCGTTGCTCAAAAAGTGGCACATCAGCTTTAGCGCTGTTCAAACCGTAAACAAATTCGTGTAATTCTTTATTCTTCATACGATCCTTGAGATTGAATTAATAATTGGCTCTCGAAGGTATTAATGCTGGTTGTCTCATTTGGTTGCGTTTCTAGTGGTACTAACTTCTCTCGCAGCTTTGCCAAAGCGCGGGACACTAAAGACTTAACGGTGCCTTCCTTCTTGTCCAATATGAGCGCGATTTCGCTCAATTTCTTTTTTTCAACGAAGCGCAAACTGATAACTTCTTGGTATTTAATAGGCAGAGTAGCTAGAATCTTTTGCGCTGCCACGAATTGTTCCTGTCGTTCGATAGCGGTTTGGGCATCAACCATTTCCTGATGTAAGTCTTGGTCGCTAATTGGCTCAAATCCATCGGTTTCAAACAGTAGTTCAAGTGAGCGTGGCGCATACTTCGACTTACGGAAATATACGCGGAGCTCGTTAGTCGCTATCTTGTAAAACCAGTTACCGATTGACACGTCGCGCCATTTAAAGCGTCCAAGGTTTTGGTATGCCTTCAGAAACGTTTCAGCGACGATATCCTGAGCGGTAGACGGATCGGCTACTCGGCGCAATACATAACCAAATATCTGTGGGTAGTAGATATAAAATAATTGGCCGAATTCGACCGGATTCTTTTTTGCTCTTTGGATTAACTCGCGCTCTTTTTGTAAGTCCATTGTGTAATGGGATACCCTTCGTGGTTACTACTATAATGCGCCAGCGTCAAAAAGGTTGCAAGAAATCATTGGCTTAGACTTTATATCGCTGAAACACGAAGTTGTAATTCATGCCATAATATGAGATTAGGCTACTGTCAACTACTAGCGTATACTGTTAGTTAGATAAAAGACTCACTCTCTTGATTGCTTGAAGAGTCCTAAATGGAGAACCACTATGTCCAAGGACAGAGGTCGAAAAGAAGTAAAAAAACCTAAACAAGCAAAAGATAAGGTCTAGGCATGGCTACGCTCAAAAAACGCAGCGGCTTTTTAGAATCCGAAGAGGGCATTGAAATTCGTCATAAGCTAGAGCACATGACTGTTGATAGCACCTATAACACTGAGTCCAGCTATAGTTCGAACGGCATGATTTACCCTGATCATTTAATGCCATTCGTGGACAAACACATGAACTACCTCAACACGCACCCCAAGCTTGATCCTGCGATGTACATCGCCAACTTGCGCCTGATGATTCGTCGCCGCTAACGCGCAACACTCTAACGACGCTCATGCTTGCGTCTGTGACTTCTTTCGTACATCATAATTAGACATGGTTAACAAGCCTGAGTTACCTAACTTTGCTGACCCAGCGGCTCGTGATGAGCTGTATGGCTTTTCGGAACGTGACTATGGCAATCGTTTGCCTGGTAATTCATGGGAGAGCGGCAATATGTTCAACATGCATGAACCGCCAAATTGCAATAATGACGCAGCCGTTTTTAATGACACTGTTTGGCGCTGGCATCAACACGATCGCTTACGTTTGGGCGAAAAACCTGGAGACGCGGTACTACAGCACATTTTCTATAACGATGCGGTCCGTCGTTTGCAAGCCGTAGAGCAGCTGACCTTACCGCCAGAATATTCGACAATTCCAAACACGGCAGCATTCTCGCGCTTCGAGCATATCTGGGGTAGTGTGCTGTTTGTACGACAAGTTGCGGAAGATAATGGCATATCGGATGAGTTGGCATTGGGATTGGAGCTTCGAACATTACTGTCCGACGTGGCGCATACTACGGGCTCCCATCTGGGAGACTGGATGTTTCAGGGCATGGGCGGTGCTGACAATCAGCATGA
>JBBRZB010000027.1:0-10569 GCA_038237095.1 Saccharimonadales bacterium (SeqCode)
ATACGTAAAAACAAAAGAGTAATTAATACAACGCCTACACATTATAGATCTATCTTCGAGAAATATACCTAATACAACTAACGGCTCAGGCTTGAAATGCAATGCGTGTAAAAAATATCGCTGAATTGTCCATTTTATGTAGTTATTATTCCGGTTGTACAGAGAGATTTTAATTGGGGAACAAGGATGCGAAACCGTATATTTCAATCCAGTATTACGCGTAGCTTAAACAGACATCATGTCGATGGTTATAAAGTATATGGAGACGAAGATGCTGGCAAGCACCGGGGTTCTCGTATAGTTTTGCTCTTGGCGGGCACGTTTATTGTGGTTGGTTTCATGACAGCCTTGCTTATTTCAAGAAATACCGTTGGCGCACAACAGGGCTTATTTGTAACGGCTAACGCTCCGAAAAGCTTAACGGCCAACAACGTGTCGGATCAATTAACTAGTTCTTCAAAACAAGGTGTTAATAGTCAAAAGACCTCAGGAGCCGATCCAGACCCAAGTGGCACACAACTCATGATTTCAACAAATACGGATAACGGTGTTACGTCAACCGAAATGACAGTTGATGGGCAACAAGTTACTGTGCCGACTAATGGTTCATCACACCAAACTATGAACTCTTCTGGCCAGACAACAACTGTCACAACGACCAATAGTCAAAGTACAGTCGGCACCGCCACAAATAATACTAATTTTCATACGAACATATCGGTCCACAGTTCTTCAACAACAGCTACCCAATCTGGAGGATCAACGACCATACGCTAACCATACTGCACTACCCTTTGACTGCCGGACTTGAGAAAATACCGCTTAGTTTTCCCAAGTCGGGTGATCAAACCCGAGAATAGTAACTATCAATTAAGGGAGGTACGTATGAAAAAACAACTAATCCGTGCCGCTGCGACGACCGTCCTGGGCCTCAGCCTTACGACTGGTTTTGCAGCTGCAGATATTAGCAATACAGGTTCGAGTTCGCACAACAGTGTGAAATCAACGACCCAAAACTCAGCAGAAGTTACCAACGCTAACAACGTGAGCGGTAGTAACAGTAATGGCCAAACCGCTAAAAGCGGCAATGCTAAGGCACATCACAACACCACTGCTGGTGACGCTACATCGGGCGACGCTAACAACGGCAATGATTTTAGCGCTATGGTAACTGTAGACAACAGCGGTACCATGAGTGGCCTTGGTAGTATGTCAACTGCAGCCGCAGATCCCGGCAGCATAAACACGACTGGTCCTAACTCAACCAACACAATTGAGGCAAAAGTGACCAATGAGCTAGAGGTTAAGAACACCAACAACTTGAGCGTTACGAACAGTAATTCTCAGAACGCAACTTCTGGCAATGCCGAAGTTAGCAACAACACCACTGGCGGTTCAGCCACTAGCGGCGGTGCTTCCAACACTAATAGCAGCTCGATCACATTCAATGTTACTAACTAGTAGCTAGATTCATTTGAACGTGATTTAGATTTCGCGGGAAGAGCTCACCACCCTGGGCTCTTCCCCGAATCAGCTAGGATACCCAACTTATTATTTACCCAACTGACAGAGCCGGAGGACAACTATGAAAAGCATTATTATCGGGTTACAACGAAGCTTTTTAATTGCAGGCGTGATCGTGTTGTCTGGCGGGCTAATGCCAGTAATTACGTTCGCGGATGATTCACCCGCTCCGCAAACATGCGTCCCTGTCGGCAGTGACTTGCCTGGTGTCCATAAACCGGTTGGATCTGACGCATCGATGTTCACTTATAATTGTGCTACCAATCTTTGGGAGAGCGATCACTTTTCGTATGATCCGCTCACTGGCCTAACCAGTCCGAAAGACCCAAGCATTTTTGCTTATAACTCAACCTCTGGGCTTTACGATTCTACGTATTGGGTCTTTGACGCACCAACGCACACCTATGTCCCCTATGTTCAATCATTAACTGTACCTCCTGCGGGGAGCACTGTTGTCGGTGGCCCAGTTGCACCGTCTATCGGAACTGGTTCGAGCGGGATTAACAATACTGGACCTGGTTCAAACAATACCATTGATACGGCCGGTGGCGCGATTAATGGCAACATCAGTAATACGGGGCCAGACTCCAACAACACGATCGGCGGATCATTACATGGTGATTTGAACGTCAATGACCTCACCAATGCCACAGTCAACAATGTGATTAATGGTTTGGCCGTTACGGGCAATAGCGGCGTGCTTGGTAACACTTCTGGTGGTAATGCCACAACTGGCAACGCTCAAGATATCGCCAATGTCGTCAATATGTTGCAATCAACTAGTAACGCACTTGGCGGCAATACTATAACTTTTGTAGCAAATATCAACGGTGATGTTAATGGCGACTTGCTGCTTGATCCGTCTACGCTTGGCAATATACAGCCTGCGACGGCTGCCGCACAGAATAATCTGAATTTGAACAATCAAACCAACGCCACAATCAACAATGATATAACCGTGGGTGCTACAAGTGGTAACGCCACGATCGCAAATAACACGAGTGCTGGTAATGCCACGACTGGTAACGCTGACGCTATCGCCAATGTTGTTAATATGCTAAATTCTGCAATTAACGCCGGCAAGTCTTTCCTGGGCGTAGTCAACATCAATGGTAACCTTAACGGCGATATATTATTGCCTCCGAACTTTATCGACCAGCTCATTGCTGCCAACGTGCCGACAGTTAGTATCTCTACGACTGGTCCAAGCTCCAATAACTCGATCACGAATGGCGGAAGCGGCAACACGAGCACAGTTACTAATACCAATAATCTAGGGGCAACAAACACGATTCACTCCACTGCGGCTAGCGGCACCGCTTCGGTAACCAACAATACCGCTGGTGGTAACGCAACAAGCGGTAACGCAAACACGAGTACGATTACGGCGTTCAATCTAACAGGTAGCACGGTTGTCGGGGGTAATGATTTACTAGTATTCGTAAATGTTTCAGGCAAATGGGTCGGTATGATCGTAAATGCTCCTGCTGGTGCGACAGCGGCCGAACTCGGCAGTGGTATCAGTACGAACAGCATTTCCGGCAATACTAATGCGAACGTCAACAACACGACTAACGATCGAATTAATAACAATATAAATGTAGCAGCTCAGACTGGTAATGCTGCAGTAACGGGCAATACCAAAGGCGGTAACGCTACGAGCGGTAACGCTAGGACAGCGGTTAACTTGCTCAACGTGGAGAATAGCCAACTCACGTTTGCAAACTGGTTTGGCATACTGTTCATAAATGTTTTTGGGACATGGAATGGTAGCTTTGGTGTTAACACGAGCGCCGGCGACCCTATCGCTTCACCATCTAGTAGTAACGGTGGCTCAACAAATAGCGAGACTGTGCCTGTTGCCGCTCGAGTCTTTGCTTTTGTGCCCCATGGCGTAGTTAACAGCGGTCCTGGCTCCACCAATAGCATTACTACTGATGCAGTGCTCGCGGCCCACATAGTTAAAACACGCGCAATAAGTCTTGCTCCTCACCCACAGCTCCAATCTGGCGCTCACCGAAACTTTTGGCTTCCACTTGCTGGAGTGACCCTCTTCGCACTCTATATGGTAGGTGAACGACTCTACACGATCCGATCCAATCGTCAGATGTAAGACACTAACTAACTTTGTTTCTGAACCAAGAGACTAATCATACCGCCAACAGGAATGTACCTGCCGCCTTGAAAGCTGTCGTCCTAACCTACTGTTCTGTTACCTTTCACAAGGAGCCAGTCGACCACAAATAGTAAACACTAAACTTTAGCTACCTGATTCCAGCTCTGAATATCTTTGAGTGCAAAGTCTCGCTCAGCCTTTTTTTCTACGTCTATGGCTTTGAGAAGCCACTGTTCGTCTTTGTGCCACTCAGTGCTGCCATACCAAATTTCCAAAGGTACGATATTTCTAGTGCCTTTTTCGTTACGCCAGTTTATATATACGATACGAACTTCTTGTTTCGATGATTTTACTCGTCTATCAGTCATGCGATTATTGTAACAAACCAAAAATACTAATTTGAAAAACTACATGTGAGGCTATTCGGTAATAAGCTTTTTGATGCGACTATCAGGATGTTTAATATAGCGATTCGCTACGCGTAAACTCAGTAACCAAATCAGACTACTAATTGCGAGTAATAATAATACCGCAGCAACTTTATGCTCACTCACTGAGTCTGCGCGTAGCCATCCCAAGAACAGGAACGGCAGTCCCACCATGAGAGCATAGACTGGTAATAGTACCCAAGGCAATGCGTAGAGCAGCCCAACTACCAACCAGATTTCACGATTTTTCAAGTAGGTTTTGAGGTCAATCGGCCGAAACGGTAGGAATATTGATAACGCGTTACTGATGCCGAGCCATCCCCAGATAAGCGTCAGTGAAAGCGCTACGCCGAGGAGAATTTCGGACCATTTCCCCAAAATGACAACGAGAAATAGACCGAATATTACCGTTAATGGAATGGAAACAATCACTACGGCTAAGTTTTTCACCAAGAGCAATCGTTCGAGCGTGCCCTTTTGATTTAGTTCTGCCAGGGCAGCAGGCTTATCAAACAGTAATTGATTTGTTAAGGATGCATCAGCCAGTGTCCAGAGTAATATGGTGGCGGCGGCAAATGGTAAAAAGTTTGGGTTGTAGTTACCCAGATAGTAACTTGCTAAAAAGAACCCAAAAGAAACGATCCCATTAATAATTATGGCTATCAAAAAGGTACGTGGAGGTACAAAGAACGACTGTAGCTCAGACAAGACGTCAGCCCATAAAGAATTTGTCCGTTTCATCTGCTAATCATAGCAAACTAAATAAACTTTCGAAGTAGGTAGCTAATGTGAAATACTACGTAAGCTATGCCGTTTAACCATTACGCCAAGATTAAAAGAATACTAGAACTCCAAGAAACTGAGTGGTTTGTTAGGCGTATCGATAAACCAACAACGGCTAAAACCTTCAAAGGCGAAACAAGATACTTTGACCACTATTACCGTATTTACGATGTTTATGGAGATCCAATTCCCTACTGTAAATTCCAACAGCTTGATCTATTCGCCAAAACAATGGGTATTGATGCCGAATCTATCGAGATTGAGTGATCGAAATAAGACTGGCTTGTATCTAGGCTGTAACTAGAATGGTAAGAAACCAATACCGGGATGCGATTGTAATGCTTGACCGGTGCAATCATCGTGGTTTGTGCCGCCAGGATTGGCGCAGCCTAGATTCGCGCCATCCGAACCAACCCATAAGCCGCTGCGAGTGATTAACAGTGCTTCGCCGCCGACTTGTCGACTGCGATTGGGGTTCCAGCTGAGCGCTAAACCAGTTGTTGGTTGAATCGCTCCAATACCAGGGCGTGACAGAGCGCCAGGACCTGCCGCGTCTAGGGCGTATGGGTTATTTGCCCAGCGCTCGTGACCTGTCACGTAGATAGCGGCTGGTGTTGCGACCACAGTCCATAGGCTGTCACCGCCGGTGCGGTTGATCCAAGTAGGATTAACTAAATGGCCTGTAACCTTCATTTCCCAACGGCTGACGGTATCACTTAGCTTCGAAGGCCCGTATCCACCCGATGCAGCTAGATAGAATGTATTACCGTCTGGCATGAATGAAATGCCACGAATGAAGTTGCTGAAACGTGGGTCCGCAAGCGTGTGCAGTAATGAACTATCCCACGCACTGACGCTTGGAGTAGTATTCAATGAAAGCATCGCGACTTGACCTCGACTATAGCCACCAACACTCGTCCAGTTTCCAGCAATGAGCAGGTGTTGTACGCTAGCGCCCGTGTTGGAATCAATAGTAGCTGTTGGTGAAACACTAACAGTTTTAACAAACGTGGCGACTGGCGTTGTCGAATAATTAGCGCCTGCAACAGCAATAGTACTGAAGTAGCCGGTGTTAGTTCCGGTTGTGGGGTCTAATGCTGCCAAGGCAGTCTCTGCACGCCCACCGATTGAAGTGAAACGACCACCGACGAGTAATTTGCCGTTCCATAGTGCCAAAGAATTAATTTCGCTATTAGCGTTAACGCGACTACTGAATGTCGTATCAACGCGGTTGTTCAAGAGGTCGTATTTAAAAAGATAGGCAGCGGCTGTATTGCCATTGACTCCAGTGAATGTGCCACCAATGTACACCGACTTACAGTCAGTAGTCGGTAACACGCTGTCGACAACCACACTAGCACCGCCAAGTAACGGATTGAACGTCGTGTTCATTGCGCCGGTCGTCTCGTTAAATGCGAACAAACCGTTTCGAGTATATGCGACCGAGTGATTTGCAGAATATGCCGTCACAAAGCGACCACCAGCAAACATTTCGCCACACGCGTCTTTTAGGGAGTTTACGGTGTAGTTAAGGCTCGTCAACTGGTTGTTGAGACCAATCGTTGGCATATTGAGTGCAGTGGCTTTAACGACAGTTGATCCTGTTATAGCGGTTGCGCCAGTATCATGTCCCGGAGGGGGCATTGCTTGCGCTGTGGAAGTCAAACAAAAGATAGATAAAAGCGCGGTCGTTAAAAATACACGAAGTTGTTGCTAAGCGCGGTGGTATAGCTTTACGAACATGAACACTCCTTTTGAACTATGACACTTTCAATAACTTATATTTTACTATAAAAATAAAGAAAAGTCAATATTCTTAGACGACTCTATCACGTAAATCGGATTAGATAACTGTGTTGTTGTGCGTACTGATAGGCTGAGTTGTATAATTTAAAGTAAGTTTATCGATGGTTACAGCCCAACCAACAACAAGGACGGCGTACTCCTTGCATCAACTCAGTAACAGTTCGATCGATATGGCTAGTCCTTGTCTCGGGCTTTTTAGTAGAGATTACCCAACAAATCCATTCATTACGCGCCAGAGGCGTTAGGTCTTCCCACCGCTCAAGAGCAGATTCGTCAGATAGCAAGGCGGTGTACAAATCCTTAGGCACTTCATGCACTACACCGCTAGCAATTGTTTGTTGAGACATGGGTAAACTATACCCTACGTTGCAATACAATACGAAAACTGATTTACTCCTGTGAAGCTATATACAAATCTACGCTGTAGCAGTCGGTGCAGGACCAGTGCCAGATTCGTCCTTCATGAAAATCACGACGAATAACGTAATCCACCAGAAGAATAGGCTAAACAACAACCAGAGATAGAAGTTACGCCCTTTGCGTGCCGCGATCATGGCTGGCCAAATCGCCACGAAAACCCAAATAAAGACTAAAAATGATAGCCAAATTACACTTAATGTATACCCAAAAATAGTTGTTGCGAACATAGTAAGCCTCCAGCCTCTATTTAATATGGTTTCATTATCGCACCGTTACGATGCTTTGGCTATAACCTGAGTGTCACTACTAAATCGCTTATGCGGGAGGACTACACAAACCCTGCATTTTATCCATGATAGAGTTAGACTTATGGGTACCAACTCACTCAAGCCGTACAAACGCTCAGATGCCACCCAAAAAGAACAGGTGGTGCGTATGTTTGATAACATTGCTTCAACGTATGATTTGCTCGACCACGTTTTGTCGTGTGGGCTTGATTTTTGGTGGCGACGGCAAACTATGAAATTGATTCGTGAGTATAAGCATGACGTGATTCTCGATGTGGCGTGTGGCACCGGGCCACTCGCGATCAAAGCGTCAAAGCTGGGTGCCAAAAAGATTATAGGCGTTGATGTTTCAAAAAAAATGATTGAACTCGGGTCTCATAAAATCCAACAAAAAGGACTCGAAAATGTTATTGCGCTAGAAGTTGGTGACTGCGAAGCGCTTCGCTTCTCTAGCAACTATTTTGACGTCACAATGGCCGGATTTGGCGTGCGCAACTTCGATAACCTTGAAAAAGGTCTAGGCGAGATGTATCGTGTGACAAAACCCAAAGGTATAATTTGTATACTGGAGTTTTCTAAGCCTAGGCACGCACCCGTCAAACAACTTTACTGGTTCTACTGCCGTCATGTTATTCCAATTATTGGAGCTTTGGTTGCGCGCGATAAAGCGGCATACGATTATTTGCCGGAATCAATTTCACGTTTCGCCGATGGCAAAGACTTCGAGCGCATACTCCAAAAAGTTGGCTACTCCGAGGTGCGTTCCAGGCTACTATCGAGCGGTGTTGCAACACTCTACTTCGGTGTAAAAAGCTAGTATAACTTAAGTAACACGAACTACGTTTATTGTTACTTCTACTACTCCACTAGAGGACGTACTTAGTAACAATCGACATGATCTCCTCGACTGTCACCTCGACACTTAGACGAGAATTGTCGACGATATAGCCGTAATCCGGTGAGGCAAGACCATCGACGTGATGGGCCTTAATACGCTTAATCTCCCAGTCGGTTAACACGCGATCACCTCTTTGGCTTTGCGCAACTTTAAGCCCCGGTGACAGTGTAATAAAAATCTGCGGGTGCGTATGGATCTCATGCTCCAATCTTATGTAGTCTTCTTTTCTGGCCACAAAGTTTGCTACCACATTATTTTTCTCTGCGGTGGCAGCATTGATAGCTGTAATCGCTGCGTCCATAGCTACGTCTAGATGCGTATAAATATCAAAACCTTCAATTTGGTCAGTGATATCATCCACATTAATAAACGGCCATCCAAGTTTTTCGGCTAGCAGTTTTGCTGTGGTTGTCTTGCCAGCATTAATCGTGCCACTAATAAAAATCAACATGGAGTAATGATAACAAATTAAAAAGACTTTCGAAGAGGTCTAATATTTGGATAAAGTTCGGATAGATAATTTAAAAATTCTTTTTAGTAATAGTCTTGTCGTTTCGATTAGCCAATATAGCAAGTGCAAAAACTAAGGGACTAAGTGTGCAAAAACAACCGTATTCTGCGTGTAACTACCGCTACCATCATTGAAACTTCCTCCGCAGGTAATAAGACGGAGCCCCGCAAAAGGGATATTCCCATACACTTTTTGAGTTGGAAAGTTTATCTGATCAAATTGTTCTATGGTGTCAACTTGGAACAAAGCGACACTCTTATCCGCCCTGGTAATTAGGATGCTGTCGCCCGGCGTCAGATACCTCAATCGCCAAAAGACCGATATATTTCTATAGGTATCAACATGGCCAACTATCACTGACGGACCGAGTTGCCCGGGACTCGGACTCTTGTCATACCATCCAGTTGTCCAGGAGAATAGCGGTGGCATTTGAATTGATCCATCAGATGCTTGATCAACGGGGATTATATCAGTATTGATGTGCTGTGACGGTACCGAAATTGCAGTCGGCATCGATGCAGGTAATGTAAGCGATGCAACTTTTGAAGCTTTGGGAGTGCTAGCAAGGCGTGGAGTCGAATACGTCTTTGTTGGCTCTAGCGCTTGAGCTTGTAAGACTTGGGACGTGAAGAACATTGTACCGAGCAGGCCGACAGTGAGCAGGAGATAGTAGGGCAACTCCGGCTGCAGCTGTAGGAAAGTAAATCTTCGGTGTCGGCGGCGGTCTTTTTTAAACTTGATAGCGATTTCTCGGATTGAACCATACCTAAAAGGTAGAACGAGTTGACTGAACCGCTTCGATCGATTAACTTTCGCGGTTCTAAAGCGCCGGACGGTAATGTTGAGATGGAGCTTTTGACTCATACGAAAACTAAAGTGTTTCGCACGCCAAACTTTGGTTGTCATTTACGTCTCCTCTTTCACCCTACTACTATTTACGGACTTGGTTGTTTGTTTTTTTGGACAGCGTTCGTATTTAACGGTTATATGACAGCTTGCGGATACCGAGTACCAAACCTAGAGCGGTCACACCAACTGATGCGATCAATCCACCGACGACGACTGGCGATGTTACTTTAACGCCTGCGCCACCACCAGCATGTACAGCTCCAACTGGAACCGCAGTAACCTGTGGTACGGTTGGTGTGGTTGTCTCACCGCCACTTCCACCAGCAGGAGGTGTAGGTGTCGTTGTTGTAGTAGAAGCTACCTGGCACGAAGCACCAATTTTGACCGATACATTATTCTCATTAAGTGCTGTACCTGTAATAGCATTCCCGCCGTTATCGTTATTACTTACTATGGCACCACCGGTACCGGCGTTTTGTGAATTGTTGTTCAAGATGTATATGTTATTGTCACAAATGACACGCGCCGACTGTGATGAGCTTTCGGTACAGCTATTAAACGATGATGAGCCTGTCTCATAAATGTTACAGGTAGTCGTCGTCGTGTCGGCTGCGGCTACACCCACACTGAGCGCGACAGCGAGGGTTATGGTTGATAATGCATGCATTAGTTTATTCATAGTACGTCCCCCTTAAATGTAATATCAATTATTACACCTAAATAATATAAATGACAATGGGTAATAATTATACTATACATAAGCATTTCGGCTTTTGGCTCTCCTTGTGGATGTCTTTCGAACTTTAGAATTTATATAAAATAATCATTCCCTAAAAACTAGCAAAGAGTACAATTATTAGTATGTGTGGAAGATATACACTTGCAGATACTGATGGTCTAAAAAAGCGATATAATCTTGCGCGTGTGCCTAAGGATATTCGAGCTAA
>JBBRZB010000028.1:0-9710 GCA_038237095.1 Saccharimonadales bacterium (SeqCode)
AATTTCGAGCACTATGTCATCTGGACCGATGTCAGCACTACCAGCAATATCAGCCAGTACAGTGGCATCATGCAGCCAATGTTGGCCAAGAGATTTATTGGGTACGTCTGCGCTCATATTTGTTTACCACCAATGGTAATTAATCCAATGATTATAGGCGTTCGCCCAACTACCATAATGGCCTTGCGCGTAGCCAGAACACCATCGTAATTGAGTGACGGGGTTTGTAGCCCAATCGGCACCCGCGCTCGCCATTTTGCTACCTGGCGTTGATTGACACAGTCCGTAACCACCGCTCGCCGGAACATAGCCAGCATACGGTGGGCAGGTTCCGTATGTGCCTTGGGCCTTGGTTGGGCACCAGCCGGATTCATGACTGACAATATAGTCAACGTAGGTGTAATCGCTCGGGGCTATACCCGCCAGCGCCATATCACCCTTAATACCGCTCAGACTCGTGCCGATTACGACAATTTGCGTAACGGCCGGCTTAGTAACCACTGTTTGCAGGATCGTTCGACCAGTGACTATGCCGTTGCTCAACTGATCCTGATAGGTAATCATCTGTTCGCCGGCCGAACCCTGCTGACGCACAGCGTTTGTCCCATATGCAAGGTTTGGATCCTGTATCGTCTGCACCGGCATGGCAATCGTTTGCGTAACTGATTCGATTTTGATACCGTGTCTGGTAATAAAAACTTGTGTGTTAGCAGTGAGCGGTGTACTGGCTGCTGGCGTCACTTCATCATCCTTAGCCAGCTTAATATTCTTTTGAGCTATTAAGTCGGCGACGGTAGCCGCATGCGTGCGAATGGCTAGTTGCGTACCATATAGATTGAGGCTGATTGGCACGGCGCGGTCTATGACGATTTGCTGACCAATCGCACCCTGCGTAACAAAGTCTTGGGTTGGGCTGGCCGTAACTCCGTCTTCCGCGTAGACGGTCGCACCTGCTTGTTCAGCAATGGCACGCGGCGTGGTGGCAGCGCTAAAAGTGTAGGTCGAAACGCCGTTATCGACTATTTTTACCGGTAAGGCGCGGTAGATGTTGATACGAAACTGGTCTTGATCGATGGCAGCATTCACCGCTGGTTCAACCACATCACCAGGCGCTAACTTGATGTTTAATTTAGCCAATAAAGTTCCGACGGTGGCGTCAGCTGATGGAACTGTCTGCTCCATGTTATCGTGTGAAATAATAACGATTTTAGCGTCGTGAACCGGGGGTAAGTGATTGGTTTGTCGTGCCAACACATAGACACTCAACGAGAGGAATAGTAAAACCGCGAACGTAATAAATGGAACCGCGAATGGGTGCTGGCTGGCGAGCTTGAAATGGTGCCAACGGCGAGGCCAGCGAACGCGTCGATAGCGTGCCAATCGTTGTTTAATTGGAAGTTTGGGCTTGGGCATAATAATGACTAATCAGTCAGGAGAGACCCCTTAGAAACAAGCTCCTTCCATAGATCAAAGTCAACCGCTATTGTAGCAAAAATAACAGTTTAGGACCAGTCGCGGGCTAGATTTTTTCAAGCGGCGCAAAGCTAATATTCAGCTTACGCGTGCCTTTGCCTTTGAAGTAAATTACCGCCGTGTCGCCATCGAGCTCCATGACAGTGCCAACCCCAAATACTTGATGCCGTACGCCATCGCCTTCACTCAAATCGGGGACATAGCGTACTTCACTACCCGCGCTATTAGTACTTCCACCTGGTACTTGTGGCTGAAACATTATAGTCGGTTCGTAATTCGTGGTGGTCTGGAATTCACCATCGATTTCTGACAAAAACCGTGAGGGTGGATTGTGCTGTAAGCCACCGTATAGCAACCGACTTGAAGCGTGGAGTAAGTAGAGTTCTTGGCGGGCACGAGTCATGCCAACGTAGCACAGTCGTCGCTCTTCTTCCATTTCACTCTGATCATACAAGGCTCGGGAATGCGGGAAAATTGATTCCTCAAGTCCCGTCATGAAAACCACAGGGAATTCCAAACCTTTAGCCGCGTGAAGGGTCATTAAGGTGACGGCATCGTTATCAAAATTGGCGCCGTCGAGATCACTCACTAATGCGACTTCTTCTAAGAAACCGGCCATGCCAGCATCCTGATATTCTTGGGCCACACTTAATAATTCTTTAACGTTTTCTTGGCGGGCTTCGCCCTGTAAACTACCGTCGTCCAAAAAGCGTAAGTAATCAATCCGGCGTAGTAGTGAATCAATCAAACCCGCTACAGAGGCGTCTTCCATAACTTCACGCAAACTGGCAATAATATCACCGAGTTCGCTCATGGCTTGACGTGCTTTAGGTGTCAGGTCCGGGCAGCTATCAACTTGCGTCAAAGCCGGCAGCAGTGCCAGCCCCTCGAGTTGTTGCCAGCCAAAGAAATTCTGTAATGATTTAGCGCCGATACCACGAGTTGGCACATTGACGATGCGCTCAAAACTAATACGGTCCTCGGGCTGGAATATCAGGCGTAGGTAGGCGATGATGTCTTTGATTTCTTTGCGGTCATAGAAACGGACGCCACCAACCACTCGGTACGGCACGCCATAATGCACAAATGCTTCCTCAATCGAACGACTTTGCGCGTTCGTCCGATACAACACCGCGTAATCTTGATAGCGATGTAAACGACTATCAACACCGGCTCGCACGCGCCGGATAATCGCTTCGCCTTCGCCGCGCTCATTAGCCACTGGCAAAATTTGCACCGGTAAACCATCGCCGGCTTCGGTCCAGAGTTGCTTATCGCTGCGCTGCGCATTTTTGGTGATAACTGCATGAGCCGCATCCAAGATATGTTTCGTACTGCGATAGTTTTGCTCAAGTTTGATAACAGTACAGTCTTTATAATCTTTTTCGAAGTTTAGTATGTTGCGAAAATCGGCGCCGCGCCAACTATAAATACTTTGCCAGTCATCGCCCACTACAGCGATGTTGCGTTGCACATTAGTTAAGAGTTTTACGAGTTGGTATTGCGCCTCGTTGGTGTCCTGATATTCATCAATCATAATGTACTTGAACTGTTGCTGCCATTTAGTGCGAATTTCTGGCTTGGTTTTGAACAGCAAAACGGTCCGGTTAATAAGATCATCAAAATCGAGTGCCGAAGCTTCACGCAATGACTTCTCATAGAGCGGATACACACTGGCGGCAGCCTTTTGGGTCGGACTCGTGGCAACTTGCGCATATTCCTGTGGTCCCATCATATCGTTTTTGGCACTACTGATAAGACTAGAGAGTTGGCGGGCGGGATAGGATTTTTCATCCAACATAAGTCGTTTGCTAGCTTGTTTGACCGCCGCTTGGCGATCAGATTCATCGAAAATCACAAAACTTTTGGCAATACCGATATGCTCGCCATCCTGACGTAAAAGTCGGACGCAAATACCGTGGAATGTGCCCATGTAGGGCATAAAGCCTCGGTTTTCGGCGTTTTCACCCAACAGTTCTGCAACTCGCGAGCGCATCTCCTTGGCTGCCTTATTGGTGAAGGTAACCGCAAGAATGTTGTGGGGTGAGGCTCGGTGTTGAGCTAAAATATACGCGATTCGATGAGTTAGGGTTTTAGTCTTACCCGAACCGGCACCCGCCTGAATTAACAGTGGTCCTTCGGTCGTTTCCACGGCACGACGTTGCTCGGGATTTAGCCCCATAAGTAACTGATCTAACATCTCACCATTCTAGCAAACGCTCGTGCGTAAGTCTGTTGTAACTTAAAAACCACGCCGTCTAATTCGAGAAGAAGTGCGTGACGGGCTTGACGCTGCCGATTTGAATTAGGCCAGCATCAAGCGCGACATCCACCCACGCGAGTGCCAAGATGATACTGAGGGCGACGCCGAGTGCAACAACTCGCTTAGTGCGACGTTTTTCAACGGCGTTTACAGATACAAAGTATTGTTTGCTGTCCACAAGTTTCTGGATGGTCGCATCATGCGCTGCTTCGGCTGCGGCGGCAGCTTCAATTTGGGCATCTGTCGGAATTGCCTGCTTGTCGCTGGCTTCATTAGATTCTGTTGATTCGGACGATTCTTTTTTCTCAGCTGGTGGCGTATCTTCTTTGGCGGGAGCTTCGGGTTCTGATTTCGGAGCTGACTCATCTGGTTTAAGAACTGGCTCTGGAGTTGTATTTAAAGCTTGCTCGGTTTTCGGCTCTACTTCGGGATTGGCTACTGCTTCAGTTGCAGCCACTGTTTGGCCGGAGCGAGCCGTTTTAACGGTAACCGTGTCTTCTTTTGGTGGTTCTTCCTCAGTTTTGGATATCACCATCGGATCTTTAAGCATGGCGCGGTTAGAGACAAGTACTGGCTTGGAGGTTAAGGGTGGTGCGGTTTTGCCAGGCTGCGCGACGTCCACAATGGGTTTAGCCGGCTGTTTAGCCTCGCTCATGTCTGGTCCTTATGGAGCACGTTATACGCGCTGTCGACGATGGAAGCGAATTGTTCATAGTTGAGACTAGCTCCGCCAACCAAGCAACCGTCACAACCAGGAATTGCTAGGTAAGCACCTGCAGTGTCGGCGTTGACACTGCCACCATATAACAGGCGTACGGTTTCAGCAGCTTTGTCTCCATAGAGCTCACGAATGGTCGAACGAATCAACCCAAACACGCGCTGGATATCATCCGGCTTGGCGATTTCACCATCAAATGTACTAATCGCCCAGACTGGTTCATAGGCAATCACAAGCTGTTCGACTTCGTGAGTCGTTAAGTTAAGGAGTGCGGTGGTTAACTGATCGTGAATCACCCGACTAGTTTCGCCAGCGGCACGTTCATGCTTGGTTTCGCCGACACATAATATTGGGACGATGCCGTTGCGGATAGCAGCGGCAACTTTATCGCGCACCATTTCAAGACTCTCGTTAAAGAAGATGCGGCGTTCTGAATGTCCGATAATCGCATAGTGTACGAGGTCTCGTAACATCGTAAAGCTAACTTCGCCAGTAAAAGCACCATCATCACGGAAATAAGCATTTTGGGCGGCTAGTCGAAACTTGCGCCGGTCAATGGTCAAACTCATCGGCTGCAGCGTCAGCATACTAGGCGCCAGTACGATCTCAATATCTCGGTGTTGTTTGATACGTTTATCCAGTCGATGCACCAGCAAACTAGCTTCCTGAGTGTTAAGGTGCATTTTCCAGTTGGCGACGATTAATTTATTACGCATAGTATTTATGCTTATTGTACATGATTTGCGTCCATCAGCGCGGCTACTCCGGGCAAAGTGCGCCCAGCCATTAGTTCTAAGCTAGCACCACCACCTGTAGAAACGTGGCCGAATTCACCAACCAGCTTGCGTGCTTCCACGTAGCCGACCGTGTCTCCACCACCGACAACAGTAAATGGTTTGTGGCCGAATTCACCAAGTAGTGCCTCAATAACCAATTCCGTACCATGGGCGTATGGGCCAATTGCCCCTTGCAGGCCTGCTGTTTCTGTAACACCCATCGTTCCGTTCCAGATAACGGTGTTGGCGAGCTGGACACCTCCAGCGATAAATGAACCTGAAAATGGTCCAATATCAAGAATCTTCTCGTGGGCGTGCATACGGCTGGCGCTCAGTGGTGGTCGTTTTGGATAATTTTCGATGTCGGCAATAGCATGCGTGCTCCAATCAACAATGCGAGTAGGCTGTGACGAATCAATGCTGTGAGCCACGACACCATCATGCGGAATCGCAAAAATAAAGCGACGTTTCTTTGATTCGGCAGCAGCTTTACGCATCACATCGCGCGCTACAGCCACATCGGCTTCATCGTACAAACTATCTGCCACATCGTGGCCAGCAGCCACCAAAAAAGTATTAGCCATAGCACCACCAACAAATACAAAATCGGCGATTTCTACGAAACGGTGCAAAATCTCAATCTTGTCAGCGATTTTAGCGCCTCCGACAATCGCCAGTAGTGGTCGTTCAGGCGCCACCATAACATTAGTAATCGTATCGACTTCTTTTTCGAGTAATAATCCAGCGACGCTTGGAAGATGTTTGGTAATCGCGGCCGTACTAGCGTGGGCTCGGTGTACCACACCAAAACCATCCTGCACAAAGATATCGGCTAAACTTGCCAGTTGAGCGGCGAAGGCATCGTCATTGGCTTCTTCTTCAGGGTGGAAGCGCAGATTTTCAAGCAATAAGACTTCGCCACGTTTGAGATTACTCGCGGCCTTTTCAGCAACTGGACCAACACAATCCGTCGCAAAAGCGACTGGGCGATCGAGCAATTGTTTGAGCCGTTTAGCGACTGGGAATAGGCTGACACTCAAGTCATCGGGACCTTTTGGACGACCCAAGTGAGAACAGATAATAAGTTTGACACCGTGCTCCAACAAATAGTGGATGGTTGGTAGTGATTGTTTAATGCGGTAGTCGTCAGTAATCTTGCCGTCGTCCAAAGGCACGTTATAATCGGCGCGCAAGAGTATTGTTTTGCCGTCCAGGTCGATGTCACGAATTGTTTTCTTAGTAAACATCCCCACCCCTCAATTGCCGCCCGTTTCCCGGAGGCGTTACTTTTATTCTATCACTCTCACTTTAATCGTATCAGTCGTTCCAACCACACCAGGATAATGCCCCGAGGCAGTCACCACAATATCACCTTTTGTGAGCACCTTATTCTTCTCTAGCCAGTCAGTTAACTTGCTGGCTGCTAGCTTATCAATTGGCCGAACATAGCTCTTTATGCCATACACGATAGCCAGTTGCTGCGCGGTCCGTTCGTCGCTCGTTACCGCGATGGTTGGGATACTTGAGCGGTGCGAAGCAATCTGCAGCGCTGTGGCACCTGATTTCGTTTCAGCCACAATGGCTTTGGCATCAATATTTTCAGCTAAGCTTAAAACAGAGGTACTAATGGCGACTTGGCGACTTTTGAGCTGATGCGTGTGCGGATAGCTGACTTTAAGTGGCGTGTGCGATTCGGTATACAAAATGATGCGTTTCATCGTTTCAACAGCCTCAAGTGGATATTTGCCGTTGGCGGTCTCGTCACTCAACATCACACAATCGGCATCAACAAGCACCGCAGTAGCCACATCTGATACTTCGGCGCGCGTCGGTTCGGGCATGTCAGTCATACTCGCCAGCATCTGGGTGGCCACAATCGAAGGCTTAGAGTACTGCAAACCTAACCCAATTATTTGGCGCTGCACAATTGGTACACTTTCGGCTGGCGTTTCTACAGCTAAATCACCGCGGGCAATCATGACGGCGTCACTGGCTTCAACGATACTTTCGAGATTTTCAACAGCAGCCTTGGTCTCAATCTTCGCGATGATATGCGCTGTGCTATTCATGCCTTTCAGCAGAACACGCAGGCTTTCAATATCAGCTGCGGTTTGGACGAAACTAAGCGCAACATAATCGAGATCCTGCGACGAGCCGTACACCAAATCAGCCCGATCTTTGGCCGTAATAATATCACCACCAAAATCGGTGTCAGGCAGATTCATGCCTTTGCGCTTGATCAAGATTCCGTCGTTTTCGGCATCAGCATGCACGACACCATCACGAACACTAGTAACAGTTGCTCGAACTTTGCCATCGTATAGATAGACGCGCTCACCACGTTTCACTTTCAGACTCAAATCATACTGTGTTGGCAAGATACCGGTTGCGGCATAATCAGCCTGATACTTAAAACTAAGCCCCTGCCCTTTGGTCACCGTAAAGATACCGTCAAAATCGCCTAAGCGAATTTTGGGGCCCTGTAAATCCTGAATGATTGCAACTGGTTTACCGTACGCAGCACTGGCTTTGCGGATCCACTTAATCTGCTTGGTGCGCTCTTCGTGAGTACCGTGGCTGAAATTGAGTCGAATACCATTAGCACCGGCTTTAATAAGCCCCAGAATAGCTTCGTAGCTATCAGTCGATGGACCAATCGTAGCAATAATCTTTGTACGTTTAAAATTTTGCAGCGGCACATTCGGTGCCGTATGAGTAACTTGCATGTTTATCTGACCCACCAATGTTTATATATTATCTATCAGTATATACGCTGCTCGTCAGATTACAAACGCTTGACGGTATACATCGTCACGAGCACCAAAAGCGACAGCAAACCACCGACAAACGAGATTAAGAATGTTTGGCTTTCGTTAGCTTCGACTTCTTTCAAGGAGCGACCGCTGAGTACGTAATACTTGTCGGCCTGAACGGATATGGCCGCAATTCGAACGTTGGATTGTGGTTCCCACGTCACTGTGTTGTAATCATGGCCATTACTGGCGGTAAGCACGCCGTAAGGAACGGTTGGAATGCTACCGTTGAGATAGCCCGAACCGGCAACCACATGACCCTCTTGATCATAGATAATCACGAATGGTGACAGGCTGGTGGCCAAATTCACTTTGCCACTGACGGCGGCGGCTGGCTGCACGCCTTGATTAAGTTCGGCGGCAGTATCTTGTGCTAACTGAATCTGCGGCGAATTCGCCTCGTTACGCTGGGATTGTTGGACCGTTCCATAGATGGTGCCGAAAATGAGCACTAAGATTGCGACTGGGCCTAGAAGCAGTACGAGTTTTTTCATACTACCAGTATACCCTTGCTGACTAGCGCTGAGAGCGAGCCACGATACGGAGCATAGTCAGGAAGAGGTTCACGATATCCACAATCAGCGCGCCGCTGGCATCAATCGCATTATCAACTGTCTTAGGAAGTTTCATGGCTCGTGCCCAATCCCACCAAATGTACAGTGAGAAGATTGCCAACCCAAGCCAATCAAGCGCGGTAAAAACGGTGGTGGATACAATGCCAAACAGAGCAAACAGGGATGCCGCAAAATAGCCAACCAGTAGCACTAATAGCCCCACGAAAAGCACACCGGTCATCTTGGCAATGAGATTCGGGAGCAAAACACCCAAAATAACCATGCCGATCGTCACGAATACTGTTAGAGCCAGCGCATACATCACCGTTTGTGCATTGTAGTAGGCAATTATTGGCCCGATTGATAACCCCATGAAGAAACTGAGAATTGAGACACCGAATAACGATACGAGTGGCTTCTCGGAAGCCGAAAAGATTGTAATGCCGGCAATTGAACAGATAAAGGTTAGCAGAACGAGTCCCAGCCCGTAGCGCCAGTCCAAACTCATACGAGCGCCTGCAGCGACCAAAAACACAGACCACGTCAAAGACAGGCCTAGTATAAGCGCGTACAAATGCGCGCCCATAGTATCTTTCCCCCGTTTATCCCAAATTGCCTTAGAACTGATATCAGCCACGTTGCTCTCCTGAAGTTATTACGCCAGTATAGCTTAATCTAGACATAAAAATGCCACATTCTCTGTCGTCGCATTTAGCTCAGAACAAGCACTCGATTGCCAAGTACTTGCAAACGATGCTCTTCGAAATCGGCTTTGTTTCGTTCCACGTTATCCGCCGATGTCACAACCATTCGTCCAGCAAGCATATCAGCCAGCCCGACAAGCCTCGTAAGTAACAGATTGCCGATGCCCTCGCCTCGTCTGTCATTACGCACCACGTCAAACAATAGTGGCGCTGGGTCTGACTGCTCCCAAGGGTGATTAGGCATATGTATCGCCGCGCCGCCGATAATCTCGCCTTGCACGTCTTGCGCGGCAACCACCCAAGTATCGTGTTCGGTTAAATCTCCGACATCCAGTCCGCGACTCGCGGCTAAGGCTGCAACCGCCTCGATAGTCTCTGGCGCATGTGTTGGATCAACGTGAATTCCTTC
>JBBRZB010000029.1:0-9272 GCA_038237095.1 Saccharimonadales bacterium (SeqCode)
AGTTTGGGACATTTTTCGCCGTCGGTCCGCAGCCGATTTGATATGCACGATAAAAGGCGTCACGAGCCACGAAGAGAAAGCGGTATCGGATACTAGAGCACATGCCAACTTGCACTTGAGCATCGGGCCCATAGCGCTGCTCTAGCACATCCGGATTCGCATAGCTTAGAGCGATGAAACCGTCACCCCTACTGGCACGCGACAAAAAATCTAACGATACAATAAGTTCTTCGGCCCGCTTTCGAGCATCCACGGTTTGGGCAAGACGCTCGAAACTAACTACCGGCAAAACGCCTTGAATTGGTAGTTGTTCTTCTGCCACGTCACATACCTACTGAACTTGCGTTCGGTCAGGGTTCGCTGCTGGTCGAGCTTCGGCGATTCGCTGGGTACGGGCACGTAAGATTGCTGCGGCCACAGTGGGGTCACCAATCGAGACTTCAAATGCCTTTGTTGCTGCCTCTTGTGCTGCAAGATAGCCTTCGCCACCAATAGCATCTGCGGCGGCTTCAGTTTCTTCTGGAGTTGGTTCACCTGTTAAGTGATACAAATCGGCGTTTACTTCAAGCGCCTGTTCACGGGCAACCGTACGCGCATCTTTTAAAGCAGAACCAGCGGATTGGCTTTCACCCCTGACAATTGCTCTAGCTTCACCGTAAGAGAATTTACCTGAATCAACGAGACGCTCAATTTCGACGTCTTCTTTAGTTTCGGCATATGGATCAAATGATTCGGTCATGGCTGTACTATATCACACTTATGCTAATTTTACAAGGGTGACTAGGAGCTTTTACTCCCATCGGAAGACACGAAAGGCTATGGCGTAAATAACTATCATCCAAATTGCCATCAGGCCTAATTGTGGGCCAAGTTCAGTCAGGTGCTTGCCTTCAGTCACAATCATTCGAATACCGTCAATTACAGGAGTCAGTGGTAAGTACTGTGAAACAGTTTGGAGCCAGTGTGGCATTAGGAAACGTGGAAAGAAGGTTCCAGAGAGGAATAGCATTGGGAACACGATAATGTTGCCGAGTGGCGCTGCTTGACGCTCATTTTTAGCCCAACCACCAATCGCTAACCCAACTCCTAATATGAGCACTATGCTGAACACCAGATAAATAAGTATTTCAATCCAGTTTCCAACGACGTTGAGGTTAAACACAGTTAGGGCTACGGCAAACATCACTGACAACGACACCAGTCCGATAATCGCTTGCGAGATCATCGTAGAGGTGAAATACTGCCAGACTTTAAGCGGCGTGGTGTGCAAGCGACGCAAAATACCCTGCTTTTTGAGTTCTGGGAAAACATTTATTGGCCCGAAGATGCCGAGACCGACAATCGCGAATCCCAGGAGCCCCGCGAAGGTATAGTCAAACGCCGTCAGGCTTTTTTCATTCAGCTGCTGGCCAACGACCGTAAACGGCGCCTCAGCGTTAATAAATTTAGCGTTAACTTCTTTGAAACTAGCATCGAGTAAGGACGACAAAGTCTGCCCCGCTGAGGCATTATTCTGCGTATATATCACCTGAGCCTGCCCAGAAGGGTAGGCTTGACCTTTGGCTATTTGGCCAAACTCCGGTGGCAAAATTATCGTGCCGTCGAGCTGGCTTTTGTTCATTTTATCTTTGGCAGCATCGAGCGACGTGATGGTCTTGTCGACCTTGAACACCTTGTTGGATTCGAGTTGTACGATGTACTGCTTGGAAAAAGCGCTGTCAGACTGATTGACGATAGCTACTTTAAAGCTCGTGCCGCTACCGCCGCTCGAGATACTCCCAAACACGAAAAGAAAAATCAGTGGGAAAAGAATGCCGAAGAATAACGCTAAACGATCACGGAAGAAGCGCTTGGTGTTGAGTCTAGAAAAAATATAGACCGTGAAAAATGATTTTTTCATTTAATCTCGCAATCCCTTTCCGGTCAGGTCAATAAACACATCCTCGAGGTTCGCCTGCTGAACCTGTTGCTCTTTCTTGAAACCACGCTTGAGCAGTTGCTTGATAAGATTCTTGGGAGTATCAATGGCAATAATTTTGCCACCGTCCATAATCGCCACGCGATCACACAGCATTTCGGCTTCATCCATGTAGTGCGTGGTCATGACGACGGTCACTCCCCGATCGCGAATTTCTTGGGTTAATTCCCAGAGGTTGCGACGAGCTTGGGGATCAAGACCGGTTGTCGGCTCATCCATAAAGAAAACTTTAGGATTATGGACGAGGGCGGCGGCAATACTAAGACGTTGGCGTTGCCCGCCGGACAGTTTCTCGGCAAAGGTATTTGCCTTTTCGCCCAGCTGTACTTCGTCCAGAAATTTCTTAGCATCAACTTTTTCACCGTATGCGGCCGCGAATAATTCAATAAGTTCAGTAAGTTTAGTCTTGTCCTGAAACGCGGGGCTTTGCGGCTGAACCCCGATAATTGCTTTGATAGTGTTGGGTTCGCTCGCGACATCTATACCGTCTAGGATAATCGTGCCGCCGTCTATTTCGCGCATGGTCTCTATCATTTCTAGTGTAGTCGTCTTGCCAGCACCATTTGGACCAAGAATACCGAAGATCTCGCCACGCTTAACTTCAAAAGATATGCCATCAACAACTGGCTTGTCGTCATAGACCTTAGTCAGGTTGTCGACCTTGAGAATAATATCGCTCATCATACCTACTATATAGGACTCAGTCTGTTTTGTGCACCCCTTGTCACATGTCTGATTTACTACAAAGACTGGGCACGCAAACAAAAAGCCCGGCGCTGAGGCCGGGCCAAGTGTGTGAGGTTAAAGCGAACTAGCTGCGCTTAACGGTAAGGAAACCGTTGCGTGGGTTTTCGTTGACGCTGAAGCCAGCTGGTAGATCAGTAGCTTCTGGGCGCTCGTCCTTACTAAAGTAGTAGATGCGCTGTAGTTTGCCGCCACGTAGTGTGACTTCCTTTGAGTTAAGGTAGTAAGTGACACCCTTCGAGTTTGTGTGCTTGTAAGCCATAGATTGCTCTCCCTCTCTTATCATTACTAATGTATCCCTAACATACTCTTGAGAGATTTTACTTGTCAACTATTTGGCCAGATATCGACCTCAAGAAAGTTGTTTTTTTTGACCTTTCCACAGGGGTCACCAGATACGAAAACGATTATTGTTAAAAATCTCACGTTTTGAGTGTTGCTAAGCATTAGCGGCTGTATTACACTACATTGGTAATCATAAAAAGTTTAAAGGGTGGAGTGAGAGATTATATGGATTTTTCAAATCGCAGTACGCAACCACAAACCGCAGCTCCGAGCGCACACGTCGCTCCTAGCGCACCAAGTGGTAAAAAAAGTAAGTCAGACGGCAGTGTTTGGAAGCGCGTTGGCGCAGTCGTAACAGTTGTTCTGTTTGCAGTAATATTAATTGCAATGACATTAGTTGTTGCTGGTGGTAACCCACCTAAGAGCGAGAGCACCTATGTAGACACGGGCAAGCTTCAGGCAGTCTTCCTGAGCACAGGTCAGGTCTACTTCGGTAACATTAAGAAGCTAAACCCTAGCTACCTCGTCTTAAGTAACATTTACTACTTGCAGACATCAAGCAGCTCATCAACTAGCAGCAGCACTAACGTTTCGTTAGTAAAGCTTGGTTGTGAATTGCACGAACCATATGACCAAATGGTCATCAACCGAACACAAGTTACCTTCTGGGAGAACCTCCAAGACAACGGTCAAGTTGCCAAGGCAGTTGCTTCATTCGAGAAGACTAACCCGAACGGTCAGAAGTGTGCCGACCAAAGTACTAGCGGTTCAACAACTGGTAACACAGTTCAGAACGCTGGCTCAAGCACTACAACTAAGCCCTAGTCATTAGCGCTTAAGAATCCTCACAAAAGCCCCTCTCCGGAGGGGCTTTTTATATGGTCGCTCATTGCAACACTGTCACTGCAGAGTTTTGATTGTAACTCCTTTTATGATATAAATGACGCACTATGACAACTGGCCCAGGTGAAGGACTGCCCTACGGCGAACAAGCAGCGCAACGCTTTGAATCTGTTGATGCCGTTCAAACGCATCTGCGTGAAGTATTCGGCGAGCGTAACAGCATCTACTTGCCTGGTAGAAGCCCTCGTATTGAGCTACTTGAGCTTGGTGTTTCCGAT
Source organism: Saccharimonadales bacterium (SeqCode) (assembly GCA_038237095.1). Lineage (GTDB taxonomy): Bacteria > Patescibacteriota > Saccharimonadia > Saccharimonadales > UBA4665 > JAJXTN01. The sequence goes on from JBBRZB010000029.1 coordinate 4,129, forward strand.
CTATCCAAAGCAGCTCGCGTCGAAGACGAAGATGCAATCAAGACAACGCTTGCTCGTGTCACTTCACGGGTATTTTGTATCGCAAATGGCCTTAACGACGTGCCGATCAGCGAGGGGCTCGAGATGAAGTTCCCGCTTAGTGGCTGTGCTTACTGTGGCCAACTTCCCTGCGCTTGTGGTGAAAAACGTCCCAGCCCTCATCTGAATCTGGAAACGGGAGGCCCTCAGTCGAGTTGGAGTCTTCGCGATTGGCAAAGTTTCTTAGGTGCTGTCTATGGCCCAAAGAACAGCGCGCGCGAAAGTAGTTTAGATTACGCTCAAATGCGGTTATCGCTTGAAGTCACAGAACTCCGAATGGTTGAGCACAGCATCCTTGGCCGAGTTGCTAATCAAGTAAAGCTGGCTGACGTATATAAGCAATACGCACTTGAGCTAGCCGACTGCATGGGTTGGACGTTCGCCATCGCAAATATTCTCGGCGAAGACGTACAAACTGCTGTAGAAGAGCGTTACGGTGCCGGCTGTGCGACTTGCGGCAATGCCCACTGCAGCTGCAACCAAGCCGATTTTGACCACGTCTATGGCTTGAGTGAATAACCCGAGTTACTAGTTAACTTCTCGTTTAAACCATCTACCAACTACGAAAGTGACAACAAATAGAGCTGCAAAAATCACGCTGGCAAACAGTGTCCAGCCAGCAAGATCGGGCGACCAGCTTGGTGATACAAAATCAAATTTATAGAGTGCGTCGGGAATAGCAGCGGCAGTTTTGGCAGTGTGTGATTGGACATATTGCTCGATACAAGGCACGCGGTTGTGACCAGAAATGTCGGTCGAATTTTGCTGCTCGCAGTAGTGTTGGGCATCAGTATAAATTTTGCCGTTCGCGTCCGAAACTGCCTGACCTTGCGCCAGTACCAAACGATCATACGTATATTTAAGCTGTATGGGCGGGTAGACCGAGGTATTACCGCTACTGAGGTTGGTGTTCATATGTGCCGTTACGTAGGCTTGTAGCTTCGTTAAAGCGGCCTGCGTGCCAGTATCGTGCTGGTCAGCGGCGTAGACAGCTTGGCGCAACGAAACCATAGTTTCATTGTTAGAACGGAGCGCTACGATACAGATAAGGCCACTAATAATAGCTAGCGCCAAAAAGTACCATGGCTTGATATGTCGTAGCCGTTTCCAGACGTGATGGAGACGTCGTTTGCTTGTCATGCTTACGATTATAACTGAGGCATGGCAAATAGAGGTCAAGAAAGTCGACTTACGCTAGACGCTAACGGCTTGGGCATGTACGCTATAGGTATGCATATTTACTTCTCCGGCATCGGTGGCGCCGGAATTGGTCCGTTGGCGCAAATCGCGCACCAAGCGGGCTACCGCGTCTCCGGATCAGACAAACAGGACTCCAGCTACATCCGTTATTTGCGTAAACATGGGCTGACCAACATACACATTGGTCAAGAGTATGACGACATTGCTCGGGTACACGCCGAGAATCCAATTGATTGGTTTGTTTATACGTCTGCGCTTCCGCTGGAGAATCCCGACGCGCCGGAATTGAAGTTCTGCGCGGACCAGTCGATTCATACCAGTAAGCGCGACGAATTGCTCAATCAAATCTTGCAAGATAAACATCTCAAGCTGGTCGCAATTGCTGGCACGCACGGTAAAACGACTACCACGGCGATGATGACTTGGTTATTCAAAGAATTGAAGACACCAGTTAGCTACCTCTTACCTGCTAAAACTGATTTCGCTGAAATGGGTGAGTACGACTCAGTGAGCCAATATTTCATCTATGAAGCGGACGAATTCGATCGTAACTTTTTGGCGTACGAACCTGTAGTTAGCCTGATTACTGGCGTTAGCTGGGATCATCACGAACTATTCCCTACTCGTGAAGAGTATCAGTCGGCATTTCGGGAATTCGTTAGTCAGAGTAACTATACGTTCATGTGGCAGGAGGACGCCGACTACTTGTCTGAGCCCGAAGCGGAAACTATCGCTGTACTTGATAGCGCTGACTCACAAATTAATGATCTGACGCTCAAAGGACACTACAACCGACTCGATGCGTGGTTGGCAATTCAGGCGACACACAAGATTACGCATGCTCCTGTTCACGAGCTACTCGAACTAGCTAACAAATTCCCTGGCCTGTCACGACGCATGGAAGCCATCATGCCAAATCTCTACAGCGACTACGCGCATACTCCGGAGAAAATCCGCGGGGCTATGAGTGTCGCATCAGAAATGGCCAGCGAGGCCGGACAAGACGTGGTGGTAGTCTATGAGCCCCTGACGAACCGACGCCAACACTATATGCTCGATGAGTATAAAGACTGCTTCGAAGGCGCGGCAAAAGTCTATTGGATACCCAGCTATTTAGCACGTGAAGACCCAGAACAAGCTATTTTAGAGCCAGCAGAGCTAATTACCCATCTGTCTGACCCTTCGATCGCTGAAGCGAGACAGCGCGACGACAACCTCAAGCAAACAATTCAATCACACCTAGACAATGGTGACATGGTCGTTGGCATGGCTGGTGGGGGCGGTGGTAGTCTTGATGACTGGCTCCGTGAAGGATTTACCAACAGTTAGACTTTAACGGTTGTCGCCGTTGCCTTTAGTGGCACCACGGGCTTTACGGCTTAAAACTTTTTCTAAATTATCGTTCGCCAAGCTATCTAGTGACTTGTCCAAGTAGTGAGCGAGGGCACTGACATACCAAAGCACGTCGCCAAGCTCTTTGAGTAGTTCAGCGCGCACGATGTCGTCGAATTTATTATCTTTGTCGCGCATCACTTTTTTGAGCTTCTCAGCGAATTCGCCGGCTTCACCGACCAATCCGAAAGCTTTTTCTAGAAACATCGGGTGCTGCAAACCATGCATTTTGCCATCACCAGTATCGGTGGATATTGCCTGCTTCTGGTATTCGTCAAACGTCATTGTTTATTCTCCCTGCTTCATCTATTTTAACAGCCCCTTGTCGCAAAACTTCTATCTCATCATCGACAATCCGTATAACGGTTGACGGTTCGTGCCCTGATAAATCGCCACCATCAATATAAAAGTCGACTTCATCACCAAAATAGTTTTGGGCCTCGTGAACGGTGTGAGCCGGCGCTTGGCTCGGATGATTAGCGCTACTGGTGAGTAGTGGGCCGGTTTCTATTAGTAGCTCGCGCAATTCTTCCTTAGCCGGTATGCGAACAGCCAGGCTAAACTTTCCCTGATGCAAATACGACAGTTCAGCGCCACACGGAATTACTACGCTGAGCGCGCCTGGCCAGAATTGCTCGACCGCTTTTAAATATCGGTGCTTTATACCAAGCGCCGTTAGTTGATCAATGTCAGCCGCGATAATCGTGCCGGGTTTATGCTCACGGTGTTTAATCTTATACAGTCGTGTCACGGCGAGTTCATCGGCGGCGCGAGCCACAACACCGTAAATAGTGTCCGTGGGTATAACGCCGACTGCGCCTATGCCCGCTAATCGAGTGGCTACGTTTTTCATGCCCATCTAGTGTACGACATTTAGGGCCAAGAGTGAAGTCTAGCGAACCGTTTTGAGATAGGCGTAGACAGCCAGAACGGATAAGGCGATGACGACAATAACTGTGGCGACTATCGCTGGGACGGCCTGATTTGAAGCTTTTGGTCTCTGGGGAGCCTGTGGTGGTTCAGCTGGTTCAGTAGCAGGTGGTAACTCCGGTTCTTGGTGATCATTTGGATCAGGCGCTTCTTCAGGTGGCGCCTCAGCTACCTCGTTTTGCGGCGTTTCTTGAGGCGCGTTATTTTCGGCATGAGCAGGTGGTGGCACAACGTCCATAACGGGTGTTGGCTTAGGTGCTGATTCAGTCTTCTCTTCCATTGCCTAAATTGTACCATGAAACCATAAGCGTAAACTTAGTTTACAGGTGGTAGGTTTGTCCGTGCTTACTGATGAGCTTCTCTTCAAGAAGCTCGTATAGCACTTCCTTGAGGCGCGTATCTTGAATCTCATTGGTGAGCTGCTTGAGTGAACAGTCCTGCTTAGTTAAGGTTCGGATTACCTGTCCCCTAATCTGGCGTCGTGAGCCAGCAAATTTGGATTGCTTGGCATAGATTGCGCTGCGTTGATTTAGATTTCCCACACTCAGCTTAAGGTGTGCGCCATAGTCCATTAACGCCCAGTACCAGCCTCGCGGGTTTGCTCGGTCAATCGTCGCTTCAAGTCGCTGGCGAATTGCCGTGTCTGCAACTGGGACTTCATCAGAGAAGAAATGGTGTATATATACCGTGCGTATATTGGTTTCCACGAAAATAACGGGCTCGTTATAGGCGTATGCCATAATCGCTCCGGCAGTATTAACTCCTACACCAGGCAACATAACCAGTTCAGCGGGCGTGTGAGGAAATCGTCCGTTAAACTCGCTCGTAATGGTTTGAGCAATGGTATGCAGAAATTTGGCTCGACGATTATACCCCAGTCCGCTCCACACTTGCAGCACGTCGCGTAATTCAGCGCTCGCTAAATCCATCACGGTTGGAAACTTCTGTAGGAAAGCCTCATATTTAGGGATAACGCGACTCACTTGCGTTTGTTGCAACATGATTTCGCTGACAAGAATACTATATGGGTTGAACGTCCCGTCAGTTTCAGGTTGGCGCCATGGCATATCGTGACGGCCATAGACGTCATAATAGTCATACACCAGCTTCTGAAATGCCTTACTCGATAGACTCATTACAGACAGTATACCGACACGCTAGCTCTTGCGAGCGGCAAGCCACGTCATAACGGCAGTAGCTGCGACCCAATTGGGGACTACAAAGAGCACTGCCAGGGCGTGTGACGAGGCATTTTGCCAGCCAATAACAAGAGTGAAGACCAAATACGCGATGAAAGGAATGTACGTCAGCCAGCCAGCAGGGCTTGCTGGCAGATAGCTTCCTCGTACGGGCACGAACCACGCGCCTTTCTTGGCTTTGGGTACTGTGCGCTTGGTATGTTTCATGAAAATTCTTTTTCTTCCCTACTGCAGTGTTGTGTAGACGATTATTCGCTTATCGAATTCATTGGTCCCAGGAATCACATCGCCGCTGCAAGATATTAGATTAAGGCCTGGCTTGGCAGTATTTTGCGACACAAGCAG
>JBBRZB010000030.1:0-7515 GCA_038237095.1 Saccharimonadales bacterium (SeqCode)
ATAGCAATTGTCGGACCAGTTCACCCATACAAAGGGGGGATCGCTCAGCACACCACTGCGCTCGCGCATCATCTAAAAGCTGCTGGGCATACCGTTACAATTATTTCTTGGAAATCGCAATATCCATTTTTTTATCCCGGTGTACAGTTCGTGCCAGAAGATAAGCCAGAGTTGCCAGTTTTTAAAGACAGCCGTCGTGTTCTCTCGTGGAAAAACCCTATCGGATGGTGGCAGTGGGCGAGGAAACTCAAGAAGTACGACGAAGTAATTTTTGCGTGGTGGGTACCGACTATCCAAGGTCCGGTGTATTGGACAATGCTGCGCGCGTTAGGAAGGCACGGCCCGCATTTACTCGTACTCTGCCATAACATCATTCAGCATGGAGCAGGAGCTAAGGATAAATTCTTGACGAGGTTAGTGTTTGATAGGGCGGATGAACTGCTTGTTCACACCAAAGACCTTGCAAATATCGCCAGCGATGTAACAGCGACACCAATCGCCATTGCTTCAATACCCGCACATTTACCAGGCCAGTCTACTAAACAAAAACCACATGCTACGGTTCAGAAACATCTCCTATTCTTCGGATTGGTCCGTCAATATAAAGGCGTAGATGTGCTCGTTCAGGCGCTGGCAGAGGTACCTGATGTGACGCTAACTATCGCAGGTGAAATGTGGGGCAAACAACAAGCAAAACTCGAACAGCTAATTGAACAGCTAGAGCTAGGCAAACGAGTCACGCTCTTGCCAGGCTACGTACCCGCCGAATCGATCGCAGGTTTGTTTGCGAAGTGTGACGCGCTTGTTTTGCCTTATCGTGCCGCTACCGCGACTCAAAACACCGCCATGGCCTTTAATCAAGGAGTGCCTGTCATTGCTACCCGTGTCGGAAGTATGCCACAACAAATCCGAGATGGTACTGACGGACTTCTCTGTAAACCAAACGATAGCGCCAGCTTGGCAGCAGCTATACACCGCTTCTACGAAGCCGGTGTTGCCAAGAAGTTAGCGGCGAATCTGCCTGCCAGTACCGCAGAGAATGACTGGAAGCACTACGTCAGTACAATTATCGCTCACGCTGGAAAAAACTAGCCAAACGAAGTTCCTATCGCTATAATCATGAGCAAGATGTCAGACAAAAAACGAGTCTTGATTGTGGGCGGTGGTTTTAGTGGCATTTCTGCCGCTTTACGCTTGGCTGACGATCCGCATTTTGATGTCAGTTTACTCAGTGATGATCCAGATATGCGCTATTACCCAACGCTGTACCAAACAGCTACCGGTGGCAAATATTCGAGCTCTAGCATTCCCCTCGGCAAAATCTTCGAGCACAAAGCGATTACAATCATCGAAGCCACGGCAACGAAGCTTGATCGCGCTACGAAATCTATTGTGGCTGCCGATGGCAAAACATATTCCTATGACACATTAATTGTAGGCTTGGGCGTTATTACGAACTTTTTTGGTATTCCAGGCCTCAAAGAATACGCCTACAGCATTAAAACACAGGCTGAAGTCGCTCGATTTAAGTCGCATCTACACCGCCAGCTAGTTGAAGAGGGTCACGTTGACCTCAATTATGTAATCGTTGGGGCTGGTCCAACTGGTATCGAGCTCGCCGGCGCATTACCTGACTATTTGCGTCACATCGTCAAAAATCATGGGCTTAAAGAGCCGCGTAACCTGCACATTGACCTCATAGAAGCTTTGCCCCGATTATTGCCACGTCTCCCGAAAGACGCGTCGCAGGCCGTTGCCAAGCGCCTCCGTAAACTCGGCATTAAGCTGTACCTCGGCAGTGCCGTACAGGCTGAAACCGTTGATGAGTTGACCGTGAACGGCAAGCCGATCCGTAGTCACACTGTGGTTTGGACTGCTGGGGTTACTAACCACCCGTTCTTCAGTGAAAACGCTTTCGCGATGACCAAACGCGGCAAGGTGGTGGTTGATTTTTTCTTGCAAGCTGAAGATGGTGTGTATGTTATCGGTGATAATGCCAACACGCCATTTAGTGGTATGGCTCAAACCGCTTTACATGATGGTGCTTTTGTAGCCGAGAATCTAATTCGACAAGCCAATGGTCAAGATCCTAAAAGCTACTCCGCAAAACGACCCGTTACCGTGATTCCAGCCGGCCCGAACTGGGCGGCGTTTATATGGGGTGGGCTGCGGATGTACGGTTGGCTTGGCTGGACGCTGCGAACTCTAGCCGACTTAGTAGGTTTTCACGACGTGGAACCATGGCCTAACGCCACTAAACAGTGGCTGAGCGAATTCTCGACACAAGACGACTGCATCGTGTGCGCTATCGCCAACAATAAATAGCACCTATTCATCCTATAAACAGGGTACAATAGAGCTATGGATAAGGAGTTTTTGGCTGCCTACAAGCAGCTCAATCCCGAGCAGCGACGGGCCGTTGATACTATTGACGGACCAGTTTTGGTGGTGGCTGGACCAGGCACCGGCAAAACACATTTATTGACACTACGAGCTGCCAACATCCTCCTAAAAACAGACGCCGCTCCACAAAATATCTTATGTCTGACGTACACCGAGGTAGGCGCGCGTAATTTGCGTGAGCGTTTAACGCAGCACATGGGTCAAGCCGGCTACGACGTACGCATTAGCACCTATCACGGTTTCGGAAGCGATATTATACGACAATACGGCGAGTACTTTAACGAGTATGGTGACGAGCAACCGATCGATCGTCTGGGGCAGGACACAATTCTGCAAGAGATCTTTGATACTTTGCCGGCCAGCAATCCGTTATGGCGAGGTGAAAGTTATCTGAAAGACGCACTCGACTTCATTAATGAGGCCAAGAACGCACTGCTTTCACCTGACGACATTCGAGTAATTGCTCAGGATAACGATAGTTTTATCACCAAAGCTTCGCTCATCGCGAGTGAAGTGCTTGACCCAGTTACTCGTATGGATAAAACGGCGCCGCCTTTTTTCACGACGCTGCTCACGAAACTTAGTCATTTTGCTTCTACTAAAACATTGCCTGGTACGATTCAGCCACTCGCGAACCTAGCCGTTACGCAGTTGTCAGACGCGTTAACTAGCGTTCAGGCAACTGGCAAGACCAACGCAGTAACGGTTTGGAAGAATAATTGGCTCGCCAAGAATAACAAGAATCAATGGGTGTTCGCTGGTAAGCGTGACGTACTAAAGCTGCGTGGTGCTGCCGACATCTATGAACAGTATAACCAGGCACTAGTGACTGCCAAGCTCTATGACTACAGCGATATGATTCAGCGCGCCATAGCCGCTCTCGAGCAGTACGACGAGCTTCGTTATAGCTTACACGAGCAATACTTGTACATCATGCTTGATGAGTTTCAGGATACTAATCTTGCACAGCTTAAACTAGTGGAACTACTAACCAATAATCCAAACGATAAACGGCGACCAAACGTGTTGGCTGTCGGTGATGATGATCAAGCTATTTTTAGTTTCCAAGGCGCTGATTTAACAAATATGGTGCGTTATACAAAACTCTATGACAACGTCACGATTATTACGCTCAGCGACAACTATCGCTCGCACGAAGCAATTCTAAGAACTGCGGCTACTATCGCCTCCCAGATTGAGGAACGATTAACTACCGCCCTAGGGACAGGTCAAAAAACGCTCCAAGCCAAAAATACTAACTTACCGGCTGCCACGATTAGACGATTAGAGTACAAAAGTGACGTTGCCCAGTTTGACGCCGTAGCATCACAGATAGCTAGCCTTATAAAATCAGGGACACCGCCACAAGAGATTGCTGTTTTAGCACCACAACACCGCTACCTGGAACCACTCATAACCTACTTGCAGGCCCTCGAGATACCAATTCGTTATGATAAACGCGAAAATGTACTTGATGACGTGCATGTCACTACGCTCACGCGCATGTCTGAGTTACTTATTGCACTTGCCGCCAATGACCAGACGCGGGCCGATGGTTTATGGCCAAGTGTGCTCAGCGCAGATTTTTGGGGACTTGCTACCAGCTCTATCTGGCAGTTAAGTTGGCAGGCCAGCGAAAATCGCTTTCAAGATGGTAAGCCGCATCACTGGCAGGCTTTGATGATGGAGCAGGTAACTTTTCGACCAATCGCACTCTTTTTCGCAGAATTAGCCAGCCTGGTCGATGTTGAGACACTCGAAACTATGCTTGATTACATGGTCGGCATCGCAGCTGTACCGCTCAACGAGACGGATATCGCCGAATATAGTAGCCCGTATTACAGTTATTACTTTGGTGAGCTGGCCCGCGAAGCAACCCCCCAGGATTTTACGCACACCTTGAGCAATCTTACTGTCTTACGTCAGCACTTGCGCGAATACCGTCGCACATCTGACAAACCGCTTCAGCTACGAGATCTCTTAACGTTTGTTGCCGATTATCGCGGAGCAGGGGAGAAACTACTCAACACCAGCCCCTATCATTCGGCTCAAAACGCCGTACAGCTGATAACTGCCTACGGCGCCAAAGGTTTGGAGTTTGAGGTTGTATTCGTGCTCGCCACGCACAATGACGTTTGGGGTATGTCCGCCCGTAGTCGGAGTAGTAACATATCGTTGCCGCCCAATTTAAAAATTATGCGTCGTGCTGGCAGCACCAAAGACGAAAAGAAGCGCCTTTTTTATGTCGCACTGACGCGAGCTAAGCATAGTCTATTCCTCACGAGTTATGCGCAAAACTTTGCCGGTAAGAACACGACAGCTCTTGAATTTCTCATTGAATCAGACGGGCGAGCGGAAGCATTACCTACAAAGTATCAAACTATCATACGCAACGAGAGTGAGGCACTTGAGCAAATTGCATTACAGCATTTCTGGACAACTCGACACGCGCCACTTGGTGTAAATCAGCCAGATTTACGAGAACTTGTGCTGCCACGACTCGATAACTTTCAGCTGAGCGCGACACATTTAAACGCGTTTACGGATTTGGTATTCGCCGGCCCGGATGCCTTCTTTATTAATACCGTCCTACGATTTCCAAAAGCTCCGACAGCCGCCGGGCAATACGGTAACACCATACATGAAACCATGGAGAGTTTGCAATATCTCCTGCGCCGTTCTGGCACGCTTCCAAGCACCAAAGAAGCCATCAAGATTTTCACCGAAAAATTACGTTTAAAACGATTAAGCGACAACGATTATTTGCGGCAACATGAACGAGGCGTTATCGCGCTGGAAACTTTTATGACACAGTGGTCTCACAATTTTATGCCCACGATTGAAAGTGAGAAAGATTTCAAACACGAAGGCGCCTTTATCGGAGATGCGCATTTAAGCGGAAAGCTCGATCAGCTACTTGTGGATACCGAGGCCAAAGCAATTAAGGTCATCGACTTCAAAACGGGTAAGAGCCATTCACGTTGGACACATGACGTCAAAATGCATAAATACCGACAGCAACTCTTGTTCTATAAGCTAATCGTCGAACACAGTCACACATATCAAGGTTTTACGGTTGAAGAGGGAAGCTTGGTGTTTGTTGAAGCTGACGAAGACGGCCTTATCAACGAATTGAGCCTAGACTACAGCATCGACGAACTCATTCGTACCCAAAAGCTCATACAAGCTGTCTGGAAGCGTATTACTTCGTTAGATTTCCCAGACACCAGCCAGTTTAGCCAAGACGTGAAGGGCATCGAAGCCTTTGAAGACTGGCTCATCGAAAACACGAAACTCTGATCCAATAAAAGAAACTCCCATTGCTGGGAGTTTCTAGTGCTGAGAATCTAAAACTATTTCTTTTTGGTTGCGGTCTTTTTGGCAACTGGTTTCTTGTCAGCAGTCTTTGACGTGCTTGAAGAAGTTACAGTAGCGTTCTTGACCTTTGGTTCAGTCTCGGCAAAGAGTAGACCGTAGAGGTTGATACCGATGATAGCACCGATAACTGGACCAGCGACGTATGTACCCCAAACCCAAGCGCGAACACCAAGCGCGACGGCTGGGTTCAACAGACCAAGTGAAGCAGATGAAGCTGCAATCGCACCAAGCATCAAACCGATACCGGCAGCGGCTGCAACAGCAGTTGTGCTGAACTTCTGGTACACAGCACCCGCCAAAGCGAATGTGAAGATACCAGTTCCCACAATTTCAGCCACTAATACGCGAGTCGTAAAGTGACCACCAACTGGTTGTAACGTGCTGTTAACGAAGTAGGTGTAGATGCCATATGCAGCCCACGCACCAAGAAACTGTGCAGCGATATAGAGAACAGCTGTGAGCGTTTCAACGCGACGAGCAGTCCACATACCAATGGTTATTGCTGGGTTAAAATGTGCACCTGATACTCGGTAGAAGCTAAATGACATTAGCGTTACCGTTAAACCAGCTGCGGCAGCCACGAAAAATGGCACACCAATTGTTGAGCGTTGTACGCTCAGGATAAGCAGTGTCAGCGCACTGGTACCCAAGAATTCAGCCACCAAAGCAGCGACTTTCTTTTTTCCAAACATGTTTTGGAACCTCCACTTAGTTGATGACATAAGAGTATCGTGATTGCGAACGTTTGTAAAGTGTTTACTAGAGACGATACCAGCTACTCAATCTGTTAGCACATGAAGACAATAGCAACTTGTACAACATCGGTCGACTACCGTATAGTATTGACCATAATAATAGAACGTTTTGGAGGTAGCTATGTTTAAGGAATTTAAGAGCTTCATTATTCGCGGCAACACGGTCGATTTAGCTGTAGCAGTAGTAATTGGCGCCGCTTTTGGCGCAATCGTAACAGCGCTTGTTAAGGATCTCATCACGCCGCTAATTGCCGCCATTGGTGGAAAGCCCGACTTTTCGAGCCTGCATTTCACGCTTAATAATAGTAAATTTATGTACGGCGATTTCTTAAATGCCGTCCTGTCGTTCTTGATAGTTGCCGCGGTCATCTTTTTCCTCGTCATTCAGCCAATAAACAAGGTCATGGCATACTCGAACCGCAACAAAGCAGCGGCTGAAGCCAAAGAAAAGAAGTGTCCCGAATGTCTTAGCATGATACCAAAAGCCGCTACACGCTGCGCCTTCTGTACGTCCAAGCTTACTTCCTAAGAACTACTTGCGTTGGTGACGTCGCTTGAGCCCAGCAACCTGTAAGCGAACTGCGTGGCGATCCATTAATTCCTGCGCGTGTTCTAGACTGACTTGATCTTTAGCTTCGGCTTTCATCTTTTTGGCGCGCTCCATAGCAGCCTCAGCTTCTGCCTCGTTGATATCGTCAGCATGGTCGGCCTCATCGACTAAGACCCGGAGAATATTATCGGCAACTTCAACGACACCGCCATTGGTCGCGAAAAATTCGCGTTGATCATCTCGATCTTTTGCGTTACGACGAACGGCAATCGCACCCGACGTCGCGACACTTACGAGTGGCATATGGTCTTGCAAGACACCGATTTCGCCATCAAGCGTTGGCAGCGTAACTTCGTTGACATCATCGTCAAATTTTACGCCACTCAATGCGACTAGCTGGAAGTGCAACACTATTTTTTCTCGCTCTTA
>JBBRZB010000031.1:0-7086 GCA_038237095.1 Saccharimonadales bacterium (SeqCode)
ATCGTATGCAGAAATGTAATAGGTGTATGCGGTGTTGGCACATTGGGGCGCATTGGCAGTTTGCCGCTGATCAGCTCGGCGCGCGCAGCCATCAGTGACCCAATAACGGCCAAGTGTCGTTGTGCAGTAGCTCTCCGAAAATTTGGAAACCGCACTTGAACAATAGGCGTATGTGCCAGAAGTGACTAGGCTCCCCGCTCCTGACGCACAGCTTGTCGTACAGGTCGTGCCAGAAGTAACTCGTCCTCGCACAGTACATTCCCTACCTGCAGCCACGGCGGTATTGGTGTGCGTGGTAGGTGGAGTCGTGGCAACTGGTGGCGGGCTCGTGGTCACTGGAGTAGGAGTCGGGCTCGGGCTCGGTGTGGGTGGCTTGGGAGCAGTGGCTACAGCCGGCGCTACACATTTATCATATGGTGATTCGACGGTGTATGTATATGTGGTATTGGCACACTGTACTGCTTTAGCGGTTGTTTTCTGATCAGCTCGACGCGCACAACCGTCAAGCAGCCACACGCGGCCGTATGAGGCACAGGTTGCTTGGCTAATAGATTTAGCGGCCGTTTCGGCTCCTGAACAGTAATTATAAACCGGGGCAACGACTAGCGTTCCGGCACCCGCTAAACAGGTGCTGCCACAAGGATTACCGGTACCACCAACCCACGTGCGGCCACGAATTGAACAGCCACTTTGGGTTAGATATGCTACCGTAGCAGCGTGGCTTGCGGTCATAACGCGAATACCTACAAATGAGACTATTGCTACGATCACGATTGCTAGAACTAGCTCAACGTGGCCAAAGCCCTTGGACGACAGCGGTTTCATGAATTTCATGGGTTTGCCTTTTTAATTTGTGTTTTTGTTTTTATTGCTCTGTCGTCATTCTGACAATAGCCGGGCATGCTGTCAATTATATTTCAGCTTATTTTCAGACTTCATCTTGAAAACTGTGGATAAGACTACATGCTGGTAGCGAGCTGGATGAGCTGTGAGTTACTGAGTGAGCTGGCACCAGTCACTAGATACCAGACGCCACCACTCACCCAAGTCGCACTGTCGCCATCGTATAAATAGATAGTCCGACCAGCGCTTTCGACGACCTGATAATTCAGTGTTACTTGTTTTACATAACTATCGCGTAAAGCTGTACTATCCCAACCAGATGGCTTTTCGGTGATAGTAAATTTGCGATCGTTATCGCTATTGCTATGGAAATGCGCGGTAACCACACCAGCGCTGGCGCTAAAATTCCCCAAGCTAAAGCCCGAAGGTTTATGCGTCGGTACGCTGGCCGTAAAACCGGCTTTTGAAGAAGCGAGTTGAAGCCTGATACTACCCATGTTTTGCGAGACGACAAACCCAAGCAGCAGAGCAACGCCGAGTGTAGCGACGCTGACAGCCATAATTGTGCTACCTCGACGCCTACTTTGTTTATGCGCATGTAATTTAACAGGACTTTGTTGGTGCGAGGTGGCAGCGTTTAGCGCCGACATAAACATATCATTTGATTTGCTCACAGGTGTTGGTGCCATAATTGGTTTTGCTACAGGGCTGAATTGACGTGGTGCGGTTGGCTGAAATGTCCCAGTCGTGTCGCTAAAACGAGTTACTAGTTTGCTCTTGTTGATAGCACTGGCGTGACGCAATCGACGGTTGTTAACGGCTGCCACGGATAATTTGGGGGCTACTGTAACTGCTGCCAAATGGCTGGGTAACGGTGTTGTTACGTGATGTCTCGGAGCTGGAATTGGCTTGTGTACAGCACTACGCATCAGTGTTTTGGAATGTTCCAGCTGACGACTAGTTTGTTTTGTGGGACGCACGACATCGTGCATTGTTGGGCGTTTCGCTGGATTAGTTATAGGAGGCATAGCGGCAGCATTAGAAACTGGCATCACTGTTGCAGCCTGTTTAGCTGTGGCTGGAGACGCGATACCATCAATACTGCGACGTTTTCGCGTGGTCACTGGCAGTGTTTTCACGCCAGTCTTTTTGGCTTTCTGTAAGTGATTTGTCTGATTTTTCGGTTTTGCCACGTTGACTACCTTATTGCTCTGGTGGTGTAATTTATACTCATCTTAAACCCTCTTGTGGATACTCGCAAGTACCCCCATACTAGTTGCTGGGTATATAGTATGTATAAAGTGCGTTACGTAACACACTTATTGCATACCGTACGTGCGATAGTCTCAGTTTAATTACTTGATTCATGGGCATAGTACGTACCTGTATATTTTTCGTTTATGGATTATTTAGACCCCCAAAAACAATTTAGACATCGCATCATTCTATTCGTAGGCTATATATTCGTGGCGGTGGCGATTACTATCGCTACGTTAATTCTAGTCTATCTATCCTACGGTTTTGGCCTTGGTAAGAATGGATCGGTTATTCAGAACGGACTGGTGTTCTTTTCGAGTCAGCCTAGTAGCTCCAACATCTATTTGAACGGCAAGCTAAACAGCGCTCAAACAAATACTCGCCTTGTCGTGCCGGCTAATATCTACAAAACCCAGATACAACGCAGTGGCTACCGCACGTGGCAACGAACCCTAGAAGTAAGTGGTGGCCAAGTATTACACGTTGACTACCCGCTGCTTGTCCCAACGACGCTCAAAACCACCAATTACCAGACGTATGCCGCCAGCCCAAGTTTGGTCACGCAGAGCCTCGATCGTCGTTGGCTTCTCGTGCAAGCACCAGGTACTATCGATACGTTTGAGCAATACGATTTGAAATCAAAAACCAAAGTGCTAACCTCCTTTACACTGCCGAGCACGCTACTCACTAAGTCAACTGGCGCAGAAAGTTTAACAGTTGTAGCGTGGGCTGATGATAATCAGCACGTTCTCCTGAAACACCTGTATAGCGACGGCAAGACGGAGTATGTTTTAGTTGATCGTGCCAGTCCTGACCAGTCACAAAATCTAAATACTGTTCTCGGTTCTAGTCTTGACGATTTGACGCTACAGAACCATAAATACAATCAGTACTACTTGTACACGGCGAGTACACAAATTTTGCAGTCCGTGAGTCTGGCCTCCCCTAGTCCAACTGTCCTTTTGGACCACGTTTTGACCTATAAAACCTACGGTGACAATAGTTTTCTGTATGTAACGGACAGCGATGCGCCGACCGGTAAAGTATTCGTCAAACATACCGTAGGTAGTCAAACCTTTACCTTACGAACTTTCTCCACTGGCTCTACCTACTTGCTCGACCTCGCTAAGTATAGCGGTACTGAATACGCTGTAATGGGCGCGAGCAGTGAGAACAAAGTGTATGTCTACAAAGATCCAGTTGGACAACTCAAAAGCTTGCCAAAGCACGCGATCGTACCACAGCAGGTATTGCATGTTGTGTCGCCTGACTACGTCTCTTTCTCTCCCTCCGGGCAGTTTGTAGTCGCGGAACATTTGAACCAGTTTGGTGTCTATGATATCGAGAACAGTGTTGGTTATAACTACTCGCTGACGATGCCAATTGACGCGCCACAAACACATGTGACTTGGATGGACGGTAATCGATTTACCTTAGTTAGCGCAGGCAAAGCGGCTCTATTTGACTATGACGGTACGAATGTTCAGAGCTTGGTGGCTGCCAGCCCTGCGTTTACGCCGTTTTATGGACCTGATTATAAGTACTTTTATACGATGTCGTCGAGCGGTCCAGCGATGCAGTTTGGACAGAGCTCGCTACTTATTCCCGCCGATCAGTAGTACAGCATGAAGCTCGTGTCAGCCTCGTAATGTAGTGAGGCGGCGGATGATAACAAAAATTACTATGGTAATGCCTCCGAAGATCGTAATCTTTCCAATCAGCGTGTGCATGACTCGTGACCAAAGCGTCGGACCGTTGCCGGGTAGTGCAGCTGGCTGTGTACTGCTAGTCACGGTCGTTGAGGCTGTGCTTTGAGCATTGCCGCTCGGATCGGGACTAATCTGTTGCCCAACAATGATGAGGCGTCGCAAGCTGGTCCCCGGTGGGTCGCACGTGATGAGCGTGGCGGTCGCAGTCTGCCCCTGAACAGGGTTTAAGACAGCAATATCGCTTGGATCGACGATATCCTTGGTGATTACCTTGTATACGTACACCTTGCCGTTATACGTTAGATAAAATGTGTCACCAGGCACTAGGGTGTGTAGTAAGACAAACGCGAACTTGTATTTACCTTTGTTGAAGATGTTATTACTGCTGTGACCAAAAAAGGCTGTATTTCCTACCTGCCCCGGTAAGCTAGTGGTTGGGTAATGGACGATGCCACTTTCAAGATCATTCTCGATGGTTGCCTCGTCAGTTGAGGTTTCGGAGTAATTAACAGGAATCTCAACATTAATTTTAGGGATAATCACCTCTGGTGTAGAAGACGCTGCGACTGTACTGTCGCTGACGATCAGCGGTGTGGCGGAGGCAGTTCTACTGGGTTGAATAAACGGCGCGATAACAACTTCGTTAAAGAGCCCGAATAAGAAGATGATAATTACGACAGCGCCAAGGGCTAGACCGAATAACAATGATTGCAGGTGGTGTTTGGCTTTCAGTTTACCGCCTGATGTGACGCTATGTTTGATGGCCGCCTGAATCTCTTTCGGACTGCGCGCGTCTTTAATGCGTGGCTTAGTGGTCGATCGCTTAGTATGGGTTGAAGCTGATGCTTCATGCTTATGCTCTGATAACTTCTGAGCTTGCGTGTCGGGCACTAACGCTGGCTTATGCGTAATAAGTGATTGGCTGGAGTAGAATTCTTGCCAAACTTGGTGTTTCTCGTTGTCTGGCAAGCTTTGATAGTAGTTATGCCATTCAGTTTGAATTGTCGCTAGATCTTTGCCTGACGCGCTCAGGTCGTACATAAACTGTTGGTGTTTAGATCGATGCTGCGCGGCTTGGCTTTCAGCGGACTCTTGGCTGGCTGAAGGTTCGTCAGTATAAATTCGAGCAACTTTATCACGAATCAGATTAGTTGCCGTCTGATCGTAGTTGTCGGGACTCACTAAATTGTCGGGTTGTTCGTTTGCCATATACATATCAGGCTTATGCTAGCCCTCAGTAGTCAAGTATAGTACAATTACCCCTTGTAGCCTATCGAATGGGCAGTTCATTCAATCAAGTCGGGGCGAGTGGTGAAATTGGTATACACGCCAGACTCAAAATCTTGTGAGCTTATGCTCGTGTGGGTTCAAGTCCCACCTCGCCCACCAAGTTAACATACCCCTATCAAGGGGTATTTTAATTTGGCAATCTTGTGCAGAGTGCCTCTGACTCACCTATAACGGAGCAGGGCTAGGCGCCGGTGCTCGATAGCCAACTGGTACGCCAACTATGGGGATAGTTATGTTAGCTAGTGAGATTACGACTGGTTTGTGTTCTTCAGCAGTATCAATCAATGCTTGATGATAGGTTGTGTCCTCGTTCAGCCCGCCAAAACTAACATGCACTATAGTTGGGCGCAGTACAACCCCAGCAAGCTTTAGCGCCTGTTCTTCAAGTAGACCTCGGGCATCCTCCATCCATGTACTTTCAAGTTGTGCGGCAAGCGTTGGCTCTTTTTCGGATCCAAAAATCTGTACTTCACCAAGTACGACGTTGGAAATTGGGTTATCCAGACCGCCAAGCTTGCGCAGACTCTTTCTAAATACTTCGGGCCATGCCTCTCGGTAGATTGCTTGTTTCATAATCGAGTCGTCAGAAAGGCCGTTATGCACGTCTAAGAATTCCGTGGATTTTAAGAGCGTTGAAACGGTACGGTCTATGTCTTTCGGGATAAAGTCGAGTACGTTCGCAGATTTAACGAGTTCGTTACGTAAAACTATAAATTCACCCCAGCTTGAGGGGTGAACTGGTCGCGCGACACGATATGCAAAATCAGGAGTCGACATAAAACATATTATAACATAGCATAAGCAGGATTACAATATTCTAGACGAGACTGCTGGTGAGTGCTTCAAACGGCTTGGTGGGGTTTTGTATCCACCAAACGCTGGCGTGTGCCGCAGTCGTTATTCGCCAAATTGGCAAGTCGTCGGGTAGCTTCGTAGTACTCACCTGCCCACCCGTTGCAACCAGAATATTATTGAGGTGTTTAACGACGATATAAACTTTGTGTTTGGTTGTGAATTCATGAAGATAATCAATGAGCTGAAGCAGCCCCATATCAAAGGTAAAGGGGTGGCTAAAATGGCTGCTAGTACCTAGTTTTTGGAGTTGCGAGAAGCTGAGAACAAGTAACGTGTTCACGCGATCGAGAACCAGTTCTGGCGCTACTACAACGTAATTTACGGCGTCTTTGGTGAACGTTAACTGGCCGCTGTATGTACGGCAGAGGGCTTCGATTAGTATCGCAGTCTCACTATTGCGACCAAGATCACCGGCTACGAGCAGCCCATCACCCCATTGTGCGATTGAGAGGACGTCAGTCAGCGCCTTTTGGCTAAAGCTACCGCTCGGCGTGCTGGGCGCGTACTCACCAGCTTCAAACACACGACCTACGGTTTTTTGTAGACTGTCAGGCAAAAGCACGCGACCAGTGCCAACTCCAGCCTCCTCAGCAGCCATATACGCTTCAGCTGCCGCCGCAAAGCCATGAGCGTTGCCACCGATAATGGCTAATTTACCAGCCTGAATACGGTTTTCTGGCCGGCTCCACAGCAAGTCTGCAAACAAGGGCTTGTCTTTTGTCTGCTTATGCCAATACGTATGATCCATCATGCGGCTCCAGTTCGTAGATCATGTTCTTGCGCTCGACTACTACTTTCCATCGTTTCTGTTTCGCGTGATCAATTAATTCCTTGGTAGGATTCATGGCTATTGGATTCTCGACTAATTCAAGCATTGGAATGTCACTTTCACTATCACCGACAGCGATGCTGCCGTGCCACGTGGCGTGGTGTTTTTCGACGAGTTGTTTAAGCACGATTGGTTTCTCTGTGCCGCTAATGACGTGCTTAGTGCCCGTAAAATAGCCATCTTTCACCTCGTAGCTTGATCCTGCGTAGTCATCGAAGCCGTAGACGTCAGCGACCATGCCAACTAATTGTTCTTGTGATGCCGAGATCGCGAATAACAGATAGCCCTTGGCTTGCAGGTCGG
>JBBRZB010000032.1:0-7015 GCA_038237095.1 Saccharimonadales bacterium (SeqCode)
ATGATTTAGAGCTTGAGCGCTACCTAGAAGCGGTTGGCATTATCGACATCCTCGCTGCGCATAACATTGATCCAAAATCCGTTGTATTCCCCGATAAGAATGATTGGGTTGAGAGCAGATCGCCCGATCTTTGTGTCGATCGCGTCGATTACGCGTTGCGTGAAATGAACCGCTGGAACATTGCTATTCGTATGCAAGCCTACAATTCCAAAGACTTTACCGTTACTCCAGAGGGCATGTTGGCGATGGTTGATCAACAGAGAGCAAGAGCATTCTCAGAGGGCTTCTTACTTTTGTCACAAGAGCACTGGTCAGAGCCAACGCATCGATTCTTGCTTGATATGCAAATGCTAAGGACCAAACTGTTCTATGCACAAGGTGGCGCCCCTCGCTCGTGGGTGTTTAATCCTGATTTAAAGGGAGAGGCGTTGATTCCGCTCCACGGAATTCATCCCCGCGACCTGATGTATGTGACTGATCATGCTCAGATTGCCGCACTTGCTCAACCAAGCCTTGGTGGCTACACGCTCGATGCTATTATGCGTAGCGTGTCACAATACCGGAGGCAATATGTTTGGCCAGGGCGCAATCAACGAATTTTTGAATATATGAGCCAGTTTATTGGTGATGACTATGAGCAAGTAAAGCGCAGCGGCACCTATGAGCCGCTTGAAAGTCACAAGTTTGATAGTTATCAGGGTGAATACCCAGCTACGCTACCAGTTGGGTTTAGTATCTTAAATTCGGCCGCTGCACAGAGTGAGCCACCAGAAGGCTCTATAGATTTTAAACAGCCGCCGCTTAAGACTCGACAGATTGATCCGCTCGTGCGCACGACGAACGGTGATTTTAAGCGTCTGAGCGTACTTGATCCCAGCTATGCTCAACGGCTCGCCAAGCACAAGGCTGCTATGGGCGAAACGCGTACTGTTCGTCTCGCGATCCCCGATCCTGCTACGTTTAAGATGCTCCAAGATATGATCACTAACGTGGAGCATCATTGGCAGGAGCGCTTGAAGACCAGCCGTAGGATGGAGCCAGCCGAGCTGCGTGAACTAGTTAAAACAAGTTCAAGTGAAATTCATGGGCAGTATCCGTTTCTGACTTTTTTCGAGTACTAGGGTTAACAGCCTCAGAAACATTTCCGACTATTCCAGCGGTGCATTACAATAGTCAGCATGGCAGATAACTCTTCACTCACAGCGAGCAGCAATGGCGGTTCACAAACATCCACGGCAAGTCCACAAACGTCTTCGTCGGGCGGCGGCTTTACACCAGTTACACAGAATGTTCAGCCCGGTACTGGCACGAGCTTACTAGAAGGACAGGGCAGCATTTCGCTCAACCCAAACGTGGCGCTGACAACCGTAGCACTTCCGGGGACTTCCACGGCGACAACAGGGGCAACAGCTCCCGTGCAACACCACAACGTAAACCCAATTATGATAGGCTTTGTAGGCGTTTTAATATTTATCGCCATTGCAATGGTGTTGCACATCAATAGCTCTGCAAAAAATACAACGGATTAGTCAATTCCTGCTTGCGTGCTAATAAGCGCGGGAAGTACTATTAGCTTGAGTGCCACAACACAGTTACTAGTACGCTAAAATTGACAAATCATCAATATTGTGTATAATAATAGATGTTAGTGATCACAAACAAACATTCATAAAACAAAGCGAGGAGCAGACATGAAAGCTAGCAGCGGATTCAATTTCGAGTTAGAAACTACGTCTAACGAAAGTATCCTCAAAGTTGATCGTTTACTAAATAAACTGTAACTATCAATTGCTTAGAGGCAAAAGCCCCACTTTAGGTGGGGCTTTTTGTTTAACCTCGGATTGCAGTTACAAGACTTATGACCGCAAAAATGAGTAGGACTCCACCCGTAACTCGTTGCAGAAGTTTGGCTGGTACTCGCTTGAGTGCTTTCGCTCCAAATAATATTGCCAAGGCTGTAACGAGCCAGAGAGCTAAGACTGCGCCAATCGCCACGCTCAAGGCGTTATGATAGTGAGCTGCGTAATTGGCGGTTGCGATCTGCGTGATATCGCCCCATTCGCCGATGAACACCACACCAAATGAAGTGGCAAATACTTTCCAAAAATGATGAGCATCCTTAATGGATAATTTGATATGGGGCTGTTCTGGTGTCAAATCCTGTTTGCCAAAAAAGACGAGCGCTGCGCCCAGCAAAAAGACTCCAGCCAAGATGTATTCCAACACTTGATGCGGTAGAAGGGTCAATAATTTTCCGGCTGTAACTGCGATGATTACGTGGATTAAAAATGCAACCGCAGCACCCAGCCAGACAGCAAAAGCGGGGAACCGGGTGCTGAGAATTAAGGAAGCAAATAACGATTTATCGGGCAACTCAGCAATAAAGATAACGACAAATACGAGTCCAATAATCTCTAGATTCATCCAAGTATCATAACCGCTATGGTATCAACTAGGCAATGTTACTCTGGCAGGGTTTCAAAGCGACCGCTCATGAACGGTGGTTCGCATATTTCATAGAACGTCAGGCTACTTTTACCGGTGGCATGCCATTGCATTATATCGCCAACACTTATATCGATTGGTTTAGCTTCATCACCAGTCCTAAACGAGTAATCGTGCGTTACGTTATCGTTACTAAGCACGGTTAGTGTACCAATACCAGATAGGTAGCCTTCAATCGTTTTGGTTCCATACACAACTCGCTGCAAGGGGGTTGTCTCGCCGGTTACCACTCTTACGATAGCTAGGTCACGACTATCATCAAAGTCGAATGAGTAAATATCGCACGTTACACCTTTTTTGACAGTTTGGGATTCCACGAAAGTCACTGGGAGATGCTGATTATGGAAGGTAAATTCGGTGAGTTTACTCATATTGAGTAATCATAGCAGAGTTGAGACGGGGGCCAAGACTAGTAGGAATAAACTACAGCCCAATCAACGAGCAGGTGACCATCTTCATTACAGGTTATGGGCGTGGTTTGGTCGCAGTTCGTATTGGTTTCGGTTTGTAATTGCCAACGTTGTGGCTGGCTCCAGACACTATTGGTCGTACTGCCAATTAGTACACCATCAAGGTAGTAACTACGCTTGCCTGGTCCCCATTCTTGGGTGTAGGTATGCCACTGTGTCTTATTGTCGCTGCTTGAAAACGCTGCCTGCTGATTACCACCGTTACAGTAGTGGGAGAACGCGTTAACGCTGCCACTGCTCAACTGTGATTCAGGGAAATCACTTTCCGCGCAGGTATAATTTGCATCGCTAACCGGCCACAATAACCAAGCGGCGTAGAACTCAGTCAAAGCTGTCGTAGATGTTTTAAGTCGAGCCGAATATACTCCATAGGTTTGGTATGATGATCCACCGCTTAAAATTGGCGAAGGATTGGCGCCAGCCGGCTTGCCGTCCACAGTGTGCAGCCAGAAATCTAGCGTGCCATCATGCACGCTGAGGACTTGGTCGGCCCGGTATGGTCTAGCCTGGTAAGTATCATGATAACAAGTAGGGTAAGAGTTCCATTGCGTGCCCGTTGCGCCGGTATAAACTGGCGTTGTTCCGCAAGCTGAGCCCCATGATCCAAGCGCTGCATCTTTGGTAAAATCTTCGTCAACAACTTGGTGCCAGGTATGTCCGTCTAAGCTCAAATCACCGACTGGCATTACCTGCCCTGAGGGAGAAGCACTCGGAAACTTGACGTAACTTCCGCCCGATGCAGTTGAATCTGTCCCCGTAACGGCACCACTAGCAAGGACGCCGGTTTCTGGCTCAAGTGATTGCGTTGGTGTGAGGGCGCGCCCGATACCGACAATAGCTACGCCGAGTGTGACGAAACACAGAACAAACCCTAGGACTATCACGAACTCTTTTTTGTTCCATTCATTGCCGATTCGAACTTGTTTAACCTGTGTCTTCTTTTTTTTCACGCGTTAGCTTCCTTTAAATGTATTGTAACTCAAAGTGCCCTATACTGTACTTTGAATGCTTCTACTGCTTATAAGTTTTTTGGCCGGATGCCTCACCATACTCGCGCCATGTGTGTTGCCGGTGCTTCCCGTAATAGTTGGAAGTTCAATTGGTGGTCAAAAAAAAGATAAGGCGCGACCATTTATTATAGTTGCTTCCTTGGCGCTATCTATAATCTGCTTCACTTTGCTACTGAAAGTAAGCACTGTTCTGATCAATTTGTCCCCAAGCGTGCTAACTGGTTTTTCGGGGGGGCTACTTGTCTTGCTAGGTCTGACCGCGCTCTTCCCGGAATTTTGGGAACGGCTTGTTATTAAGCTGAATTGGCAAGCAAAATCCCAACGTTTTCTCGGCAAGGGCGAGCGCAACAAGAGTAAATATATTGGACCCGTACTTACAGGAGTCGCACTCGGGCCGGTATTCGCAAGCTGCAGCCCAACGTATGCGTTTATTCTGGCATCTGTACTGCCTAGCAGCTTTGCGGCAGGACTCTTTTTCTTGTTTGCGTACACGCTCGGGCTCGTAATAACGCTCCTGATAGTAGCAATAATGGGGCGAAAATTTATATACAAGTTCGATTGGGCTGTCGATACGCACAGCATATTTAGACGTTCACTTGGGGTTGTATTTATTCTCATCGGTATCGCCGTAATGAGTGGCTACCAAACCAAGTCTGAAGTGTGGGTTGGCAATCATTTGCCGTTTGATGAAACAAAGATAGAGCGCGTACTGCTTGCCAAGCAGCATAAGAACAATCTGGTCCACTCCATTGCAACGAATATAGCCAATCAGTCAGTCTTAAATGTGCAGCCAACTCCTGCCCCAGAATTTCAGGGGCTAACCAGCTGGATTAATAGCCCCCCGCTAACGACCTCTCAATTAAAAGGCAAAGTAGTTTTAGTAGATTTCTGGACGTACTCGTGTATTAACTGCATTCGTACGTTGCCATATATCAAACAATGGGACGCAGCGTATCGGGATAAGGGGCTCGTAATAATTGGCGTAAACACGCCGGAGTTTGCGTTTGAACACAATCCAGATAATGTCGCGGCAGCCGTTAAAAAGTTTGGGATAAAATACCCGGTTGCTCTAGACAATGACTATGCAACCTGGAATGCCTATAACAATAATTCGTGGCCGGCAGACTACCTGATTGATAAGTCTGGTAACATTCGTTACGTTAGCTTGGGGGAGGGTGATTATGATAAAACGGAAAAAGCGATCCAGCTACTGCTTGGAGTTAATGGATCACTAAAAACTCCTACGGCTAGTGTTCCTATAACGCAAGGTCAGACACCAGAAACGTACTTTGGAACTAATCGCGCACAGAATTATGTCGGGAGCCCACAATTACAAAATGGTACAAAAAACTTTACCGCTAGTCCAAGCCTTGGTTCAGACCAATGGACACTAAATGGTCAATGGCAAATCGAGGGGGAATCGATTACTAGCACTAGCGACACCTCAACACTGCACTTTAACGTGAATGCCAAAGATGTTTATGTTGTGGCAAGTGGGCAAAATCAGAATGTTGGTGTCGGATTAAGCCCTGCTCAAGCAGGGCAATATGGGCCAGACGTGGCTAATGGATTAGTGACCGTTGACGCTTCAAGGCTGTATCACGTAGTCGAACTTACCCAATTTGGTAATACAACAGTAACGCTTACGGTACCAAAAGGCGTAACCCTATATACTTTCACTTTTGGAAGTTAGTTTAACAAGTTTTGACGTACTAAATATTGGTAGGCGTGATAGGAACGAACTGGAACCAAATCAAACGGGAACTGATAGGTATGTGGCAGATAGTGAATGAGGTGAGGCAAGAGACCGCTGATACGGTCTAAGTGGTAGAGCTTGAACCTGATAGTGTTTCAAGGAAGCTGGCAAAGCCATCATCTTTAACTGGACCTATAACTTCATTTGCAAGTGCTTTCAGCTCTTCAACCGCGTTGCCCATTGCTACTCTACGGTTGACAGCATTAAAAAGATGAATGTCATTATGCCCATCGCCAACACCTATCGTGCTCTCCTGATTAATGTTCAACAGTTTCAACAATTCGGCTACAGCATGTTCTTTGGTCGCATTACGATTAGTTATATGAATATCGTTAAAGCCATCACGTTGTGCGACCACCAACATAACCGCGATACCTTTAATTTCAGATAATTCTTTTACAATTTCAGGGGCTATAGTTTGAGGTACGAATATTTGCTCAAAAAAGTACACAGACTCGTCAATCGACAATTCGTCCACAATAATGCCACCGTTAAGGTAGTCGTCTTCATAGTAATCGTTGTATAGCACTTTATAGTCCGAGTAACGTTTGATTATAGCTAGGACGGCGCCCATATCTTCAGGGTCGATATTACACTGCCATCTTATCTCGCCCGTCACTGGATTACAGATTTGCGTACCGCCCGATATGATACATGGGTCAACAAGTGATAAACCCTTCAATACTGGTTCAGCAAATGACCATACTCTTCCGGTAGCAGCACATAGATAATAGTCACGCTCAACAGCTCGAGCAGCGGCTACTTGACGTTCACTTGGTTGCTTCTGGAGTGGCGAGTTGATGGCCGTACCGTCAATGTCAAAAACTATGACCTTGTTCTTCATCACATCATCATAACAAAAGCTTCTCCTATGAGAGAAGCTTTTAAGCATAAACAGTATGGTAGCGGCGAGTGGATTTGAACCACTGACCCCAGGCTTATGAGTCCTGTGCTCTAACCACTGAGCTACGCCGCCGAGTTTTGTTATCACGAGTCGTGAAGACAGGGGTTAATATAGCATGATTTACATCTGTTGGCTAGTAGCCAGAGGAGTCATTTCTGGAGCTGACAGAACTCAAGTAGTGATAGTGTTCATCTTGAATAGCCACTGAGCCAATCGTAATATCGTATTTT
Organism: Saccharimonadales bacterium (SeqCode); assembly: GCA_038237095.1. Taxonomy (GTDB): domain Bacteria; phylum Patescibacteriota; class Saccharimonadia; order Saccharimonadales; family UBA4665; genus JAJXTN01. The sequence goes on from JBBRZB010000032.1 coordinate 6,876, forward strand.
GTGTTTGGAGACGTTATGGTGGCAACTATTGTGCCGCTACGGGCAATTGTTACTGAAACCGCACCTGCCGTTATTGGATAAACTTGGAAGGAAGCACCTGCCGGTGCGGTGTATGTATCTGTCGTGGAGCCCATTTTGAG
>JBBRZB010000033.1:0-6775 GCA_038237095.1 Saccharimonadales bacterium (SeqCode)
AGCACTGCAAACGCCGTAACTTCATAGTTGTGGCTACTACTGTAGGCGAGACAGGCGACTGCCGCGACGCTCAAGACTTGGGTCGCGACAGCGCTCTCTTCTTGTTCTTTGTCTTTGGTCGTGAAGGCTTGTAAACCATAGAACGCGGCGGCGAGCAAAAGTGCGATGCCTAGTTGGCCAGCACCGTGACTCGGTACCATAACAATTGAAACTAGTATCGACAGCGGCAGAAGCACGAGCGAACTTTGACGGGAGGATTCTTTAAGTTCTGGCCAGTAACCACGCCACAGGTTGAGCAGCTGCAAGCCTATTCCTACGGCTGCTAATCCCCAGCCCATATAGTAGATAGGTGCGCTAATCACCGAGATGCTTGATTCGAACAGCGACAGGAAGGTGAATATTAATAAGTAGCTGAGCAACGGTTTTTTAATAGTGACTAAGGCATGCAAGTATAGTCCTAAACAGAGCATCGATGTAACCATCCAAATTACGGAGCCATGCTGGTGGTCAAACACATAATTGTAAAAGCCGAGACCGACGAGCGGCGCGATGACAATACCAATACCCACAAATGTCATGCCGGCCTGCTGCAGTTTCGGTCGATTTTTATATAGCCAAATTCCGCCGGTGTACATGACGATCATTACGAACAGTACTGCCACGGCTCGTAATATGCCGCTCGCCCCACCGAACCCAATAAACAGACCCACAGAAGCTACAAACAGGAAGGCGCCGAAGTACAGCAGTAGTGTGGCATTGTCGATTGGTGTCGATGTTGAGGCCGTCGGTATAACTGGGTTTAGATTCGGTACAAAAACTGGCGCTTCCGTGACAGAATCGGAGTTAACGACGGCTGCAGCAGCGACCGCGTTACCAAGTGCCTCACTCGGTTCGCCCAGCCCTTGATGACGTATATCCTCGAGCATATGCCGTAGCAGCGTCTTTTCTTTGGCCGATGTAACACTAGCCGCATAGGTGGCGATGAAATCTATCCACTGTTGGTTGAGGCGCTGCATCTCCGGCGTGTTTGGGGTGGATTTGGTCTTCTTACCATTCCGGTTGGCAGCCCAAACTATGATGATTAGTAAGGCAAGTATCAGCAAGAAACCCATGGATAGCACCTGACAGTTATGTTAGTCGTATGCTTGCAATATAACGTAAGCCAGTCGAAACGACAACGCTTATGTTATTAAGTGAGCAGCGCTAGGATTGCGTCGAGCGTACGACCAGAGTGACTTTATTACATAAGCGAGATATAATTCAAGGCAATGAGCGCGCCTAAACATCTTGGCATGGAACACTGGTTCGAGCTCTATCTGTTGGTAGATGTTATTGATACCGCAGGTTGGCAAAAAGTGTTGCTAGCGATTTCGCAGTATATCGGCGTTTTAAAGAGCTGGAAGTTTATTGTTTCGATTGAGAACAGCACCGTTCGTTATTACGTCGGCACTAATAAAGACATCGGACTACTTTCAAATAATCTCGAAGGTGTCGTACTGCGACCGGTCGGTCCTGATGATGTTGTCGTTCCTAGTACTGTCAGTAAGTTACGTTTTATAAATTTCGTAGTTGGTGGCAATATTTTGGATGTTCGCGAGAAGTATCAAGTTAAACGTTCGGTTGAATTGGTCCGTACGGTGTTTACTATTAAGATTCTTAATCCCACCAAAGCTCATATCAGCACGAGGATAATTTTTAAAGCCGTTGATGGCAACTACCTAGAAGCCAAAAAGACGTTATTAGTCTTGCCGGCTCATTTGCTAGCGGTGGATTTCGTTGCCAATACCAAATACCTACGCAACAAGCAGCCAAGTTACTTGGATATTCAAAAAAGCATTCATATATTACAGAGTGAGAATATGGGCGCCATTTTTGAAGCTGATACCTTTCCGTACCTGCCCAGAAATTACTTCCTACCGCTGTCCGTTTTCGATTTTGAAATGCACTCCTTTATCATCGGAGCCAGCGGTAGCGGTAAGTCAAAGCTCATCACGTTACTCATCGATCGCTTGAATAACAACGTGTCCCTTAGGCAAAATTATCGTGTCATCGTCATTGATCCACACGCCTCTTTGGAAAATGATTTGCGGGGCATTCCAAACTCAACGATTGTTGATTTTAAAAATGATGAGCAATCGACTGAGCTGTTTGCTGGTGCGGGCACTGATGTGTCGGCTGCCACCGAGCTAACCGGTACGCTCTTTAAGTCACTCCTCGCCGACCAATTTAATCCGAAACTAGAGCGTGTATTACGCTTTAGCCTCTATGTATTAATGACGGCCCAAACCATGTCGCTTGATATGTTAAAGCGTTTCGTAAATGACGTTGAATTACGAAATCAGGTGCTGGAACATGTTAAAGACCATGTGCCAGCCAATATCGTGCAGTTTTTTAACACCGACTTTAATGAAATGCGTACCAAGTACTATAACGAAGCAATCGTGCCGATTATTTCACTAGTGGATGAGATGCAGATTCAAGAATCGCTAACGGGCAATCAGGAAAACTCAGTGTCGCTCGCCAGTATTATCAACGCTAACTTCTTGACGGTATTCTCGCTTAATAAAGTCAGTATGGGCGAAAAGGTTGTCAAAACGGTGGCTGGGCTATTAATTCAGCAGATATTTCTACTAGCCCAAGCTCGAGCATTTCAGGAAAAGATTATATTAATAATAGATGAGGTGTCGGTGGTCCAGAATCCGGCGCTGGCTGCCATTTTGGCTGAAGCGCGCAAGTATAACTTGTTCGTCTTCTTAACGCAGCAATATTTTGGCCAGATTGAAAAGCCCTTACAGGACGCTATTTTCACAAACGTCTATAACTACTACGCGTTCCGTGTTTCAGAAGAAGATGCCCGGGCCCTTGAAGGTAATTTAACAATCGAGATTCCGAACGAAATATTAGTCGCCGAGAAAGAAAAAGGTTTGAACGCTAGTGATGTTCGCGTTCGAATACTTACTAACTTAAATTCTCGAGAGTGTTTGGTCCGTTTAAGTAGTGGTGGTCAAATTCTGCCGTGTATTAAAGTACGTACGCTCGACGCGTCACCTTCCGTAGTTACTGTTGCCACATCATCGCTCAAATCGTACAAAACGGTCAGCGAAATGCCGACAAAGTTTAAAGAAAAAAGTGCGGAGCAGTTGGCAGGCACGCCTTTACAAAGCGCAACCGCTCCAGCGCCAGCCTTCAATCCAATCCCACAAGTCGCCCTGAGTACGCAGCCGTTACAAGCGTTGCAACCAGTAGCCGCGGCGCAGCCAGCGCTTCAAATGCGGCCTATGAGCACCAGTTTAGCTGACCTACTGGCAAGCCAATCATCAAGCCGAAATAAAGTGGTACTCTAAGGAGATAATATGGACGACCAAATTGCCAAAGCTATTCTAGATAAAATCGTTGGACAAGTCTTTGGCTATCAAAACCCGTTCACACTTGAACAGTTCGCTGCTAAATTCGCGTTTGATGTACGTTTGCCGCAACAGGTCTATGACACCACCACCAACGAGCCGACGTGGGCTGGATCGGTAAACCCTGCAAAGTTTATGACGTTTGAGAACACCCACTCGGAGCTTAAGCCAGCAGATTTTTGGGATCGACCTAAACAACCGATTAATTCGATTGAAGATATTCTGAAGTATTGGAGCGAGACCAATTACATGGCAACAGAGCGGTATCTCGACTCGCTAAACGTCGACAAGTCTGATGACGTTCGACATTCCGAGAACGTCTATCGTTCGCAAAACATTGAAAGCTCCAAAAACATTATCTTTACTGATGGCTCAACCAACGCGGAGTTTTTGGCCGCCAGCCAACGTTCGCAATCGTCCAATTTCTGTATTAGGCTCGAGGACAGTGGTGAAACGTCAAATAGTTTTAGTGTTTCGTGGTCAACTAAAATATCTAACTCGTTGTTTATTCAAGATTGTGCCAACATGCAGGATTCAATGTTCTGCTCACACCTCAACTCCAAGCGTTTTTACATTGCCAACATGCAGTACGAAGAAGCTGAGTACCGACAAATTCGTGACATGGTCGTGCGCTGGATTCTTACCTCCTAGCCTAAGCTTTGTCTGTGATGCTCGTCAATGATGCTACAGCAAATTATTGGTAGGCTATAAAGTATGCACTACACCGTTATAGATGTTCGTGAACCTGAAGAATTTGCCACCGGCCACGTCGATGGCGCGATAAACGTGCCACCGCGAACGTTACTGAGCGGTGACAACCAATTAACATCGGTCCCCAAAGACGCAAATCTTATCGTGTATTGCCGTACTGGTAGCCGCTCACAAGTAGCAATTCACATGCTCAAAGACATGGGCTACACCAATCTAGTTAATGGCATCAATAAACACCACGTTGAAGCCAACTATGGCCTGTAATTTTTAGTACTGTGACGAGCTATTATGTTTGCTATGCTTAAACGTATGAAAATCACTAAGTATTCGCATTCTTGTTTGCTCATCGAAACACCCGATCGGGTCAGTATTTTTGATCCGGGCGTGTATTCTTGGCTGTCCGGCACGTTTAACATAGATACTCTGGCACGGCTCGACGACATTATCATTACCCATGATCACGGCGATCACTTGAACCTGCCGTTCGTAAAAAGCCTACTACTTAAATTTCCCGAGGCCACGATTACTACCACGGAGGCGACTGCTGAAGTATTGCGCCTCGAAGGTATTACCCAAGCCGTAACGGAAGGCAATGATTCGATTGAACTATTTGTGGCTGACCATGAGAGCATGCAGCCGCTGATGGCGACGATGACAAGTAACACCGGCGTACATTACCTCGGCCAACTAACACACCCCGGAGATAGTCATCATTTCTTACAAACTAAGGACATTCTGGCGCTACCGATTATCGCGCCGTGGGGAAGTATGACTGCTGCGGTACAACTGGCCACGTCTTTGAAGCCAAAACATATTATTCCAATTCACGACGCCCCATTTAACGACGCCAGTCGTGCCAGCACCTATGACATGCTCGCGAACTATTTCGAAACTATCGGTATAGACTTTATCAAACCAGAGAATGGCGTTCCGTTCGAGGTCTAACACCGCAACAACATGGTAGCTTGATAAATGTATACTTTAGTGATTTAATAGTTAAGATATAATTAAGCTTTCTGGTAACTTTGAGTGTTCATGGGTTCTTTGGCGGTAATAGGGCTAGGCTATGTTGGTTTGCCTTTGGCAGTTCAAGCTGCGCAGATGGGCTACAATGTTATTGGGATCGATCTCAATGAATCTCTAACAGACTTGATTAATATGAGGAAGTCACCTTATGTTAATGATCCAAGATTTGAAAAAGCTTTGAAGAGTGTTAAGGCCACAAATCTAGTCGCTACAACGTCTTATAGTGACCTCGGAACAGTTGAGAATATAGTGATATGTGTTCCAACTCCTACGGAGAATAACATACCTGACTTCAGATATGTTACGAATGCAGCTAAGCAAATTGGAAAAGAGCTAAGACCTGGTCAATTTGTTGCCTTGGAAAGCACTGTCAATCCTGGCGTTACACGTGACCAAGTGCTGCCAATCTTAGAGGAAGAATCGGGTCTAAAAGTTGGTAAAGACTTCTTTTTAGCTCATTGTCCCGAGCGTATAGATCCGGGCAATGATACATTTTATGTCGGCAACTTAAATCGGGTGGTTGGCGGTATTACTAATGCTTGTACACTGAGGGCAGTTGACTTTTACTCGGACGTTATAGACGCAGAGATAACTCCGCTAGGATCAACTGAAGAAGCTGAATTTGTAAAATCATGGGAAAACAGTCACCGCAACATTATGATTGCCATGGCAAACAGCGCTGCAATAATTTGCGACGCTCTTGATATGAATATTGACAATATTCTTCAAGGTTTGCAGTCAAAAGTTGACCAGTTTGGCTTAAAACTAGCTGCTCCAGGCATAGGCCCAGGCGGCCACTGTATCCCTGAGGATATCCATTACGTCATCAAGAAAGCGCGTCAGAATGGTGTAGACACACGTTTCCTTGACGATGCGGCCGAATTAAATGATAGGATGCCACGTTACGCCACTCATAACTTTTCTGAGATGATTCAAGACAACGGTGATAAATTGCTCAACTTGAAAGTTGCGTTACTTGGTTTAGCGTATAAGCCAAACATAGATGATATGCGACGCTCACCTTCGATTGAAGTCGGATATAACCTAGTAAGGAAGGCCCGCACGGTGTCTGTACATGACCCGTTCGTTACACCAAAAAAATCAACTATCAAAGGCGCGACTATCGCAACGTCACTCGAAGAAGCACTTGAAGGCGCTGATGCCGTCTTTTTAGGCACGGGTCACAGCGTATATATCAAAACGCTTACTGCAAAATATCTGAAAGAGCACTCTATACGCTACATTTTTGATGGCCGTAACTGCCTAAATAAAGAAGAAATCGTGGCTGTCGGAATAGTGTACAAAGGCATTGGCAAATAAAAGAAGGGTTACGTGGGTATATAAAATGAAAAAAACTAACCGAAAAAGTTGGTTTGAGCGATGGGAGAATAAGCAAAAACTTATCCCGCACTTGGTCGTATTCTGCATCTTATCGTTTCTTGCTGCAAAAGTCATATTTCGTTCACACTCTTCAAATGGGTTGCTTTATCTTTATGGAATATGTGTTACATCTATGCTCAGTTTGACGTTTATTTTGTCAGGCTCCCAATATACTGAACACACCCCTCACATAACTAGCTAGTCAAAGAGGTTAATATTAAGTAGCATTGTGGTATGTAATACCACAATGAATA
>JBBRZB010000034.1:0-6320 GCA_038237095.1 Saccharimonadales bacterium (SeqCode)
CACCCGCCGCGGGTGGGCGCGCACGAAAAACCACCGAGTGAACACACTTGGTGGTTTATATATTACGAGCTATTTTGACAGAACTTTGTAGCTAATAATTTTCCACGTGCCGTTTGATTGTTTAACAGCGCTAAAAGACGCGGGGTGACTAGGAGATGCGTCATACGTGAGATAGCCAGAAGCCTTACCCGAACCATACGTGACGTAGACTGCGTGACTTTGGCTGCCAGCTCGTGCGGTCGTCGGAATGCTATTCGTGGCCACTTGCTCGATATCTGTGGCATCTGGTTCAGGGACAGTGACCGACGATTTGCTTGGAATGTTAGCTACTGCCTTTGCTGTCGTTTGTTGCTGATTGTGCATATTATTGAAGATAATTAGTAATGTTGCGGCGATAAGTGCCACAACGATAACTCCAATGCGTGCTTTTTTGGTATCCATGTAGTAAGCATACACTACGGCAGGCTAGTGTCAGCACCTTTTATTATTGGCTGTAATTTGCTATTCTGTAACCTGTTCTTAAGGGGCTGTAGCTCAGTTGGCTAGAGCGCTTCCATGGCATGGAAGAGGTCCAGGGTTCGAGTCCCTGTAGCTCCACCAAAGCAAAACCCACACTGCAAGGTGTGGGTTTTGCTTTGGTGATTACCTAGGCGCCTCGACCCTGTTAGAGATTTCGTTGGAGCGAGGACGCGCGCAAGAATTTATTCCGAGCACGCCGGAACGCAAAAGGACGCAGTCCGCTGTCCCTGTGCTAAATGCATTATTGTTCGCGCAAAAACCTATTGCAACTTCCCCCCGCCTGAGTATAGTAGTGTGCAACGATGAGTGAAGCAGTAGAGTTTGATGGTGGTGGGCAGGGCCTGGCGCCGTTACGGAGCGTAGGTCAGTTTGAAGACGTTCCAGCCGTTGATCCTAGTGTTGTAGACGAGGCATATCGCTGGCAGCGGCTGGGCCACCAAGTAGATAAATACAATCCGACACTTCCCGAAGCGTCTCACTTACGCACGCATCAAATCAAAGCTATTGATATGTTCCGTAAAGGTGTGCAAGAACTAATGCGTGGCACCATGACAGGTGGTATGGCTATTTTGCACCCCACTGGTTCGGGCAAAACAGTCACCATCACCGAAGCGGTACGAATTGTTTGTGAAAGTGATGATAAGACGGATCGCATAAAAGCTTTAGTTCTCGTTCCGGGACACCAGATATTGGGCCAGACGGTCGGAAACGAAGACGAACTAGGCGCTGTCAGAACATTTGCTCCAAATCTGAGCGTGCGTGAATACTCGGGCAGACGAAAGAGTATTGCCGCTGACGTAACGGTCATGAATTATCAGGCATTGCCGGGCGCTGTGGCGCGTGGCGATATAGATACGCTTAATCCTGACCTTATCGTTTGCGATGAAGTGCACCACGTTATTGATGGCGTATGGGCGAATGCAGTAGAAAAGATTAGCGAAGGTCGCGTACTCTTGGGAGCGACCGCTACACCGGCGTATTCCGAGCGCCGCAATGTCGCTCGATTATTTCCAAACACCCTTGATAAGAAGACGATGAAAGAGGGTATCGAAGAAGGTACGCTTGCTTCTTTGAAGGGCTTTGTTTACAAAGGCAAATCACGCATTAGACTTACGCGTAATAGTGGGGACTTTGCTGACGAGGATCTATTTAACGCCATAGCCAATAGCGAAGATAACTACCTAGCTGCCAAGGTCTGCGCCCAAGAAGTCGCCCAAGGAAGACGCGGTGTAGTGAGCTGTGTGCCCGGTTCAGATCGTGCTCATGCCAAAGTTATGGCTGAAATATTGTCACAAACCAAAGTTGTCACTGAATCAGGTGAGCGTACCATCCGCGCGGCATTCGTTGGTGGTGAGATGAACCCCGATGCCTTACAACGCATTTTCAACGATTACAAAGCTGGTCGCCTTGACGTACTAACCTACGTTAATTTATTGCTTGAAGGCTGGGATAGTCCATAGACCGATTTTACTGTTCTGCTACGCCCGACACGTTCACGGTTGCTCGCCGAACAGCGTCTCGGTCGCACGATTCGTCCTCGTGACGGTAAGGTTGCCACTGTCCACGAGGTAGTTTATGAAGTCGACGGACCCGGTGCGCCTCAATTCACTCATATTGATCTTATGGACGAGCGGGTGGTGAGACAAGGTTTCCAGTATGGCCCCAACAAGGAACGAGAGTACGAGCCTAGAAAGCCCAGTAGCCGCAGTTTCTCTGCCAAAGACTTTACGTTAGACCCTGACATTTCTAAACGGATTGCCGAATTAGAGGCGCTTCCACTAGAAGAACTTATGATTATGTGTGGGCAGGATGCTGTCCCAATTACATGGCTAACATCTCGAATCCTAGGCACTTGGTTCGACATTGAAGCTGAAGCCGTGGAAGCAGCTCTTGCTGGTAGCTCGGTGCCATTCAGAACTGAAACTACCGACGATGTATCTCGAACATTCTACCCTCGAAGGGCTGCAAAGTTTTTGGCCGAAAAATTAGGCTATCAAGAGATTCCCGAAGGTTACGTAACTGCCAGTGATATATACATGCACCACCGCGATTATGGCAGCAATCTGTCGTCGCTCTCTCGTCCAAACTTATCACGGTCCGCAATCGCTGGAGCACTAGCTGAGCAAGGCATCGTGCCCCAAATCTTTATCACCAGTGACGGCCAACGAATTGAAGCCTATCCACCGGAAAGTCTGGATGTACACCCAGCACACTATATCGAACGCTACGTAATTCGCGAGCAACCACAAATTATCGAACCAGAATTGGTCGACGTTGATTTGGACAATGTCATCTCAACCTACGCTTGGCTGATTCGCATTCTCGTTAACCCATCCTTCTCTCGCTTTAGCGAAGAGCGACAGCGAGTGATTGATGGCCAGAACACGCTGATTACCATGATTGGCTCCAAGCAAGAGGTTTCAGCTGAAGACGTGGAGACGCTACAGGCTGAAATTGCCAAAGAAAAGCTAAACCCATCAGAACAGATGAAAAATGTCATGTCTGCTAAGAAGCTCACGTTTGAACAACTCATGAACGCCGCCTCAGAAGCTCGCAAATCGATTGCCAAGACCGAACAAATTCGCAATGCAGCCAAACACGGCCTTTCTCGAGTCACGAGAGTGGGCCAACGACGCGCTTAATCTCAGCAAGGTTATATATTTTACAGACAAACTTACGCGAGAGGTGTGTAATACCTAATATGGGTGAATCATGGGAGAGAGTGTCGCCGCTTACGATTGAATCTGCGCTTCAGGTCTATGATGATATTCGAGCCGAATTTATCGCCAAAGGACGGATTGCAATGCCGCCTAGCGACGTCGAGCCGCCGGTTGCAAGTGCTCAGGTGGCTCCAAGGTCGGTAAGCCGAGCCGAGCTCAGAGGATATACACAAGATGTACTTCGACAGCTCGACCAAAGCGCCTGACCTAAAAGTTTAGTAAAAGTCTTTTTTGTTGCCAGCCCCCTCAGGGAAGCATACAATTATAGTCATACTATTTAGCGGAGGTTCTATATATGGTTGCTTTGGCAATAATTCTTGTAATCGTAGTGTTTGTAATTATTGTCGCCGGTCTGCGCGTCATCAACCAATATGAACGTGGCGTCGTCTTTCGATTAGGTAAAGTTCAATCAGACGTCAAGCAACCAGGACTACGCGTCATCATTCCATTTATTGACCGCATGGTTAAAGTCAGCATGCAGATTGTGACCCTGCCAGTTGATAGCCAAAAGATTATTACCAAAGACAATGTGTCGATCGATGTTTCAGCGGTGGCGTATTACCAAGTGGCCGATCCGATTAAGTCAGTTGTTGAAATTCAGAGCGTTGTAAATGCTATCTATCAAATCGCGCAAACCACGATTCGTAACATTGTTGGGCAAAGCCCGCTTGATGACATCTTGAGCCAAACTACTGCTATCAACGAAAAGATTAAGGACGTGCTAGAAAGTGCCACTTCACAATGGGGCATCCTCGTCAGCACCGTCGAAGTCAAAGATATCCAATTGCCTGATACGATGCAGCGCGCCATGGCCAAGCAGGCTGAAGCGGAGCGTGAAAAGCGCGCCAAAGTTATCGCCGCCGAGGGTGAGCAACTCAGTGCCGCCGCCTTGGGTCAAGCCGCTGATATCATCGCTGCCCACCCAATCGCTCTCCAGCTGCGCAACCTGCAGGTCCTAAACGATATCGCCCAAGAGAAGAACAGCACCATCATCTTCCCAGCCCAATTTATGGACACCGTTTCCAGCATTAAAGAGTTCTTAGCCAAAGAGAAATAGATGAATCTAAAAGAATACCAAAAGGTAGTTGATGACTGGGTCCAAGGTTACAAAACGCCGTACTGGACACCACTTAGTCAATTAGCTCGCATGTCTGAAGAAGTCGGCGAGTTAGCTCGTGCTTACAACCATAAATACGGTGACAAGATTAAAAAAGATAGCGAAGAACCAGATGACATCGAAGGCGAGCTTGGCGACATTATGTTTGACGTCATCTGCATGGCCAACACCGAAGGCATTGATCTCGATAAAGCGCTTCAAAAAGTAATTGATAAAGCCCGAACCCGTGATGCCGACCGCTTCGAAAAGAAATAATCAATGAATCCCAGTGAGCTAAGTAATTTACCCAGTACGTTCTACCGAGTGTCAGTCAAGGCGCTCATTTTTGATGCCGAGCAACGGCTGCTGGTTCTCAAAGACAGTAAGGATCGCTGGGAAATCCCCGGTGGTGGCTGGGAGCACGAGGAGAGCTTAGAACAGTGCATTACTCGCGAGCTTTCCGAAGAAGTGCAGGTAGCTCCGAAAACTATTGGTGATGTGCAGTTCAACTACGTTTGTCGTCACGAGAAAGGCTACTACAAGCTCTGTCTGGCAGTGCCAGTGACGCTAGAATCCTTCAACTTTGTCTTAGGGGCAGATGATCTGGTTGAAACGCGCTTTGTGACGAAAGCTGAGTTAGTACGCTAACTTTCCAAGCCAGCGAAGTAGCGGTCCAAGAACATACGCAACAAATCTGGCCCATAAACTTGTAATAACTCCTTAAATCCAATAAAATAGGTTAGTCTCATCGAGGCTCTTTAGCTCAGTTGGTAGAGCAGCGGCCTGAAGAGCCGCGTGTCCCCAGTTCGAGTCTGGGAGGAGCCACCAAATTTGTTCCCACCGGATAATTTGCTAAAATTATCCAAGCCCATGCGGGTGTAGCTCAGTTGTTTAGAGCGCGTCCTTGCCAAGGACGAGGCCAAGGGTTAGAGTCCCTTTACCCGCACCAAGAACGAAATCACCGCTTTCAATGAACCCGTTATAGGGTTCATTTAGTTTATAAGACACTTTTGACCCCTTGTTGAAGCTGCCATTTATAGCAGTAACAGTAAAGTTAGAGAAGAAAATACGCAGTAACGTGTCCATAGCTTTCATATCACGTATTTTGCCTAATATAACAGGGGTGGATTCAAAGAGTTTGAGATATTGTTCATAAGTTGGAATTGAATCTTTGATATTATCGCGAATCCGTATGTTCTTCTGATAATCGTTTCTTAGCTTCTCTATCTCCTTCGAATACTTATCTAGGTCATAATGGTCTTTCAGCTCAGGATTCTTGAGTATAAGGTCTTTGATTTGCTCGTAAGCACGTTCTTTATTGGCAACATTTATCTTGAGTCGTCCAACGGCACTATCGAATTCGGCACTTCTAGTTGTGATAGTCTTCTGGGCTTGTTTTACAAATTGTGCGTAGTTCTTCTGGGTTACAAACAGGTACGTCGCGAAGAACTCTTGTGCGCTGTCTAGCACTACACCAGCCCTTGCTGATTTGCCTTCTAGGTCACAGCCTACCGTTTCGCACCTATAGTAATAGCGAGAGTGTATTATCTTGCCAGTATCTTTTTCCCTCTTGGGAATGAGCATGGACGTTAGGGTCTGCTGACAATGACCACAATACACTCGCCCGCGCAGTAAGTTTGCCCCTACCTCGCCACCTCGTGGACGTTGTCGTGCTGATATTTTAGTTGAGTCGAATGAGTCAATCTTATTGATTTGTTGGAACTCTTGAACGGTTATCATAGGTGTAAAATCGTAAGATTCGACCAAGTCGACGTAGTTCTTGCCCCAATAATGAATCCCAGCATAGTGTGGGCTTTTCAGTAGTTTCGACACATCGTCCTTGTCCCAGACGTGTCCCACTGGTTCAGCGCCTTGACGTTTCTGAACTGTGTAGCCTTGTTCGTTGATCCAGAGCCTCACATCTTTCTGTGACTTGCCAGCAAGTGCCATATCGAACATATGCCTAACCTTGGTGAAGTTCACGG
>JBBRZB010000035.1:0-6061 GCA_038237095.1 Saccharimonadales bacterium (SeqCode)
TAGAATACCAACTGTTGTACCTATAAAAGCCGTACCGAGTGCGTCTGCGGCAGCTGAAGCGCCTAGGGCAAAGCCGGCAAACAAACCCCATAGCGGGATGATTACTCTACCAAATCGGTAACCAGCTAGCAGCAATACGGCGCCTAGTCCTCCTGCTATTAATGCGAATAATAAGTCTTTCACAAATGAACCTCCTTTTATAGGGTAATTGTACTCTAGTTAGAAGGCTGGATGTAGAACTTTCTCATTAAAAAAGCTCACCTCGCTTTGGGTGAGCTTTTTTGCTTTATAACTACGGTTAGTTGGTTTTTTTGACGGGTGTTGTTGCGTTGGTTTGCTCAGCTTGCTTTTGTTGCAACTCGGCAGTGTTGATGATTGGCGCAACATTGATAATTTGGTTGTTGCTTTCACGGTAGATAACCGCACGATCTTTGTAGAGTACAAGGTAATCGCCCTTTTGCACGTTTTTGTAGAAGGTGGCGTTGTTCTTTTGCAGAGCAACAGGGTCTTCGACACGTGCGATGGTTGGCACTTCAGTACTTTCGATTAAGATGATACCTTTAACTTCTGTTAGTACTCGCTCGGTTTCTTTAAGATTCTTAGCTTTAATGGCTGAGGTAGGGTCATCTTTCACTGTTCTGTATTGGTTGTAAAAGTATATTGAGCTACCAAGTGCAAGCGCGAATAAAATCGTCAGGCCAATAATAAGCCCTGTTTTACTTGGTTTCTTTAAGTTAATTTTTTTAGACTTCTCTTTAGTTGCCGGTACATCTTCACTCACAATTGACCTCCAGATTACTCATCTATATTTTTCGTATTGAAACGTTAGCGCTATTATACGGTATCTTTACTCAGTCGGCTATCGTTATATTTTGCAACAGATTCAAGACTTTTGTTTGACCTCTGAGCGCTTAGCCCGTATAATTTGCAAGCGTAAACCACGCAATATTCGGGAGTAGCTCAGTGGTAGAGCGGGTCGCTGTTAACGACTAGGTCGCTGGTTCGAGCCCAGTCTCCCGAGCCAGACCAAGCAGCTAAATTAGGTGACCGGGTTCCATGACCAGTCCCTCATTTAACTTCTTGGTCAGACAATAAAGAAGTTGCCGATTACAAGGTACGAAAATGTTGGAACCGTCCGAAAGGGCGGTTTTTGCATATCTACCCCTGATGGCGAGTTTCGTTAGTGACCGGTTCCTTCTATGGTGGCTGGACGCGTGCAAAGCCGACCAGGTTCCATGACCGGATCTTAGGATAAAGAGAATATTTATTGTATAATATGACTAGATGGAATTCCCTCAAGACAAATTTAAAGCCAAGAAAGACCGATACGCGAAATCTCGTGGTGGTCCGTCAAAATTTCTGTATATTGCATGCGGGAATTGCGAAGAGCCAGCCATGGTCTATCAAAAGGATGGACCGGGCCGTTTGCTACGCTGCTATGCTGATCGAATCGTTTGGCCGCCAGAGCTTGTTGAAGAGCGAGCAGAGCTAACTGCTGCGACCGTGAAAGAAGCTGGCTCACTTGCATGCGCAGCATGCGCGAATGTGTTTGCCAACCCTATGGTTTATGAGCCTGAGAATCGTGCGGCTTACAGAATTGTCCCTGGATCTATACACGCCTATCGTAGTCCCGAGCAAGCTGAAGCTAGATCTCAAGAATAGTAATCACTACGTAACAACCTGCCGAATAACGTTGAGAATATCAAACGCAGCTTCGGCTGCAGCCCCTTCGGCGTTAACTATACTTACGTCAATATCAGGATGATTGAAGCCTGCCATCGCCAATGATCCAAGCTCCCTAGTACCTGTCTCGAGTCTCCCATCCAAATTGCGGCCACTTGATTCAATACGTCCACGCCATGTTTCTAGTGAAGGCGGATATATGTATAGGTTAAGCGTGTCGTACTCGGGGCGCTGGAGTGGACCTACCCTCTCCAGGGGGTAGTCGAGTATTGGTACGTTGCCCCTGCTCAGCGGGGATGTGATTCCTTGTAAGGGTGTGCCGTAACGGACTCCATAAAGGCCGTTTACAACTACAAATTCACCCTGCGCCTGCATAGTGTCGAACTCAGAATCACTGACACTGATTTTGTCAGTCTCGTTTGGCCGGTTAGGCCTTGTGATAATAGGCTTAACATATTCAAAAGTAGTATCGGCAGATTGTGCATTTAATTCATGAATCAGTGTAGACTTACCCGTTGCAGATGGACCGAGCAGCAGCACAAATAGCCGTTCTTTTGTAAGATTACGACGTTTTGTCCTGTCTATTTCTTCTTGTCGGTGGCTAAGGGGAAATACGAACTCACTCATTACGCCGCCTTGGCCAGGTTGATACTCGTGCGCAGGTCTTGAATTGAGCGTCGAGATGCTTCTTGCAGCGTTTCGCCTGGATTTCGTTCAGGGTACAGTATTGCCCGAGACGCGCTTATCATAAGTCCATAACCATTTGAATCGAGACATACAGGTACGCTGTCTTCCAGACTGCCACCTTGTGTGCCTACGCCCGCCAAAAGAATAGGCGTATCACCGACAACTTCACGTACCCCTAGAAGATTCTCTTTGTGTGTAGCGCTTAACACGGGAAGTATATTCCCGTTATAGTTCCAAGTGTTCATACTTTCTCGTAAGATATGTCGCCATAAAGGATTACCATCAGCAAGTGTCAGGCCTTGAACTTCTTGAGCCGACGGGTTGGAAGTATTGACGCAAAGCACGACAAGCTTATCCTTCCATTTCACGAATGGCTCGATGGCGTCGAATCCCATATACGGGTTCAAAAGCACTGCGTCAGCATCTAACTCTCCGAATATTTCTTCAGCAATTTTGTCGGCCGTGTGACCTACATCTGCAAATTTGCCATCACACACACGAAGAACATTGGGATGATTTGCCTTGAGGTAATCGAAAGTGCCTGCAAGTGCGCGTCGCCCTAGTTCACCCTGAAAGAAGTTTGAGTTTACCTTAAAATCTACCGCAAATTCTGCCGTGGCATCTATGACTTGCTGATTAAAAAGAAGTATGCCATCTGCTAAGTTACTTCTACCACCTACTTCATCCCAGATCTCAACAGGAATTTTATTGACGTCAGGATCAATGCCCACGCCGGCCATGGAATAAATTTCTAGCCATCGATTGCGAATTTTCTCTACGCCGCTAGCTGCAGGTGCGTAATAGAAATTCCCAGAACCTAATCGCTCCATGACTATACCTCGTCCTTGCCGTAATAGATGTCGCTGTGACGGTGCTTAGCTTCGACGTGGTGTAAAGCCCCGCGTGCGCCTGTGGTGTTGGTAGGTCGACGCGTAACGTTAATGCCAACCGCTACTAAGCCTTCTGCTTTTAAGCGGTTATCTGTTTGGAGAATAATAGACTCGACGCCCATCATTCCTAATAACTTACCCGCACCTTCATAAGTGCGAATATCAAACTCTGTGCCAAGTATTAACTGAGCAGCGGTAATAGTGTCGACGGCTTGGAGATTATCATGGTTGGTTGCAACTTTGATGCCACGCTTTAAGCCTTCTGTCTCCATTTTGGTTGCCGCTCCAAAGCCTCTCCCGTCTTGCGATGGAATGTGGATTACAGCGCCATTTCCGAGCTTTTGGATGTCCGTAAGTGCAGTATGTAGCTGTTCGCGACATTCACACCCTTTATCGTCGTATATCTGACCGATGTCGCAGCCGGAATCAATTCTTACCAGCAGGTCTTTGCCAGACATTTTTTCAATACGTCGAGGGGTAAAAATCTCGTAATATTTCCACGGATCATTATCGAGAACTAGGCCGTACGAATGTACTTCGCCGCCTGCAAAAGGATATCTGCGAGCATGCACGGTTTGCAGCATACTGGTTTTAATAGAGGCATCTTCTTTTTCTGACGGCTTGCTAAGTGTGATGCTAACTTCTGGCTCGTGCAGTCCGGTGACCGCAATAATTTCCTCTAAGTGCTCAGAAGATTTAGTGCGATCCTGGGTAGGAGTAATGCTGCGAGGATAATAGGCCATGCCCGTGTTGCAGTGGCGGATTAGAACGTGTTTTCTATCGCCGATGAACTGGCTCATCAGCTGCTCATACCCAGGGTGCTCAGCTGGCGTTAATTTGTAGCTAGCTTCGTCAACCTCAAGCAATGAAACGGGTAGCTTAGTGTTATTGAAAGCTTCTTGAGGCGTAATATTTACATAAAGTATCTGGAAGTAAGAGAAGCTTTCTCCGTCATCCACCTCAACGGGGCTCATCCAGACATCCTTGTCCTCATCTAAGTCCAGCTGGCAGCCGTAGAAGTGCGTAACGTCTCGATCTTGTAATAACACGAGGCGACTCAAAGATTCACGATAGGTATCGTTAATTGCGGGAGCGCCAGGAATTGGATGTTCATCAAATTCAGCAATTCCAGGAAGGAAAACCTCGCTACTCATGACTAATTTATAACATATTAGAGAATGTAATGCAAGGAGTTAATTCTGTAATTGAGTCTGGAGCGTTTGAATATTCTCAGAATCTTTTAGGTGTAAGTGGCATGAGTCTAAGAAATGATAATAGCTTCCGACTGGCAGACCTACTCGTTCAGCTATGTAATGTTGCAAAGAAATAAATTCAAGCATGTTCATTAGCAATTTTTTATATGCATCAGAGGAGTTAGCATGAACGTGAAACTCCAGCTTTCCGTGCTTAATGCGCGCCCAGATTATTTGTGTGCAGGGCGAAACTTTTTGACCTTGATCAATGTTTTTATCCCACATTGATATCTGTGCTTCACCGACTGGGCGTTCTGCATTTAGGCTAGCAATCAAGAACTCTATTTGTGAATTTGGCTCGTCAAAGGCACGATGGTAGTAAAGTTTTGTCCAATCATGAACAACACTATCCTCATTTTCGCCTGTGTAGATGTACCTATTGATTACGTCTAGATCAGATTGCGCCATTGGGAATCGTGTGTCAGCCTCTATGACCTGCGGATCAGTAATTTCTATGAGCGTAGTCTCATCCCGCAGATATTTTTCATTACCAGTTTCTTCGCCCTGTTTTAAAAGAGCCTTGAATGTACTAATCCAGGCTTCGTTGGCTGACGCTGCGGTAATATTAATCATTTAGCTATTTTACCACGTTCTAACAGATGAGGTTTGCGTGATACCATGTGTAGATGAAACTGTTGATTACTGGCAGCCCTAAAAGCGGCAAGAGTACAGTACTCGACAAGATAATTAAGGATATTAGCCCTCGACGCGGCTTCATCACTAAAGAAGTTGTTAACGACCGACGCAGAACGGGGTTTGTTGTAGAGGATATGAACAAACGAAGTGCGGTTTTGGCTCAAACGGAAAATCCGACAGACTTGCAAGTTGGACGTTTTTATGTCCAGCCAGAGCTGTTAACCGAATTTACACAAAATCTATCGCATCCAGAAGTTAACGAGCTTTTATATATCGACGAGATTGGCCAGATGCAACTTAATTCTGACAAATTTAAAACACTCGTTAAAGAGTATATGGGTACACCGAATGATTTCTTAGCAACTATAACTAGCATTTATACTGACGAATTCACGGAAGGTATTTTAAAAAGGAATGACATAATTTTCTTTGAACTAACAGCGAAGAACCGCATTGTAGTTGAAAAGTCATTAAGTATTGCGCTGAGTAACAGGGATTCATTTAATAAGCTTGCTACAACGCTCCAATCAGTTGTTGTCATGCATGCTAATACATATTTGAGCGACGGTTTATACATATCGTTTGGTAAGTTGTTTTCTAACGCAATTAAGTATTTTCTAGAAGATCTTATTAGCGTATCCACCACAGGCGTCTACGTTGTTAAAGGAAATACAAACGAACATGTCGTCCACTACGCCTCAAGGAGTAATTGGAGTTGTGATTGTCCTTTATCGAATGGTAAAGAGCAATTCAGTAAAGCAGCAGATTGCTCTCATATACAAGCCGTGCAACTTTTTGTAGCATAGGAATATTCATAATGTATTACTCAAAATTCGACACCTAAGCTAAAGTAAGGCGAGCCTAAAATAAGGTGATAACTATTGCCGGTTCGAACCCAGTTCCCGGAGCCAA
>JBBRZB010000036.1:0-5933 GCA_038237095.1 Saccharimonadales bacterium (SeqCode)
GAAAAATGACCCAAACTTTATGCACGCTTTTGGCGCCTATAACTCTGAGTTCGGCGGCCCGCGCAATCAAGAGGCACGCGATCAACGACGAGATAGTTTAAAACTGATGGTTGCGATTGAAGGCCAACGCCCGCTCGGGGATAGCTACACCGTAACACCCGGTGAGGAACTTTTCACTCCGGTTGAAAGCTCCGTGGCCAATGACGAACGACCCAAAAGGCTCGATACTCGTGAGCGGCTGATCGCGTTACGTGATGATCCAAGAGCAGGCTTTTTGCCAGCCACCCACGCCGAGAAAAACCGAGCGATTACCTTTTTGGATTACATGGACAGGCCAGACTATCCCGCTAATATTGGGCATCAATTTCAGGAAGTATATATCCGCCAAAAGAAACTTCGAAATGATCCTGAAGAAGCTCGTTTATCACTCGTAAGTATCGGTTTTGAGCTGGGCGACTATTTCATACAAGCCACTGAGCAGGCAACTGTGCTGTGTGATTTGAACGCGTTAGTTGAGGATTGTCCTAACCCACGAGCAACGCTAGTTGAAGAAATTGGTGAAGCTCACCGCGGCTACGGTCCGTTACTACGCTATATGGACATCCTTAGACTTCGTGAAACGGGCACGAGCAAAACACGCTTTGATGCGCTGAGAAGTCACGCCAATCGTGGCCCACAAGCTTACATGGATAAAAACAAAACTGTAGAAGACGCCTATACGGGAGAGGTATTACGTCCCGCACCAAGCCGCCACTTGAAAAAACAAATAGAGACTTTGACGATACGTGATGTCCGGGAATCAGTCAGAGCCGCCGCTCGGAACGAAGAACGACGCGCCGCATTCTGGCTGGAGCGCCTGTACGATACGCGTAAGCACGGCGCGGTCTGGCAAGGCAGCCGGCAGGTATTATTAGGAGCGGGCTTGCCGCTTTCGCGCCGAAAAGTGCAATAATAGAACATCGTGAATATATTTCAAACCCTGCCCAGGCCATTTTTTGTAATGGCGCCTCTCGATGACGTGAGTGATACCGTGTTTCGCCAGACGGTGGCTAGTTGTGCTGCACCTGATCTGTTTTTTACAGAGTTCGTAAATGTTGATGGCTTACAGAGTCCGGGGCGTCAAAAGCTATTCAAGAAACTCGTTTTTACTCCAAGCGAACCGCCACTAATCGCTCAGCTCTGGGGGCTCAAGCCCGAGAATTTTGAGGCGGTAGCCGACCAAATTGCTAGTGGCGGCCTTGCCAAAGAACTTGGCCTGCCAGACGGCGTTAACTTTGTCGGTATTGACCTCAACATGGGGTGTCCAGAGAAAACAGTTGTCAAAAATGGCGCCTGCTCGGCGCTGATTCTTAATCCTGAGCTGGCGGTGGAAATTATTCAAGCCACTCAAAAAGGTGCGGCTGGCCGATTGCCGGTGAGTGTTAAAACTCGGCTAGGCTTCAATGAAATTGATTTTAGCTGGCATGAATTGTTACTTCGTCAGAACCTTGATATGTTGACGATCCACGGTCGAACTCGTAAGGAAATGAGTAAAGTGGATGCTCACTGGGATGCTATTGCCCAAGTCTGCGAACTTAGAAACAAACTGGCTCCAAATACTTTGATTGTTGGCAACGGTGACGTTATGAGCTATCAGCACGGCCTTGAGCTGGCTAAAAAGTACAGTGTAGATGGAGTGATGGTTGGGCGTGGTGTGTTCCACGATCCGTTTGTATTCGCCAAAGAGAGCCCGTGGGAGAGTTACTCGCGTGAACAGCGGATTGACTTGTATCGTCGACACGTCCAGCTATTCGCGGTCACGTGGCAAAACAGGGAACGACCCATCCAAACGCTCAATAAATTTTGCAAAGTCTATATTAATAACTTCGATGGAGCCAAAGAACTCCGTGAACAGTTGATGTTTGCCAAAACAACCGACGAGCTGCTCTCACTTCTAAAAACAGCTAGTAGCTAGAGCACGCACAACAAAGTGTAATTTGTCGTATGGGTAGGTCTCAGTGATAAAAACACGAGAGGCTTTACACAAGTACCTTGCTATGATAAGGTACTAGCATGACAGACGTAAACAAATACGAACAACTACGGCGCGGGCTATTAGAGTTCGCCGTGCTCAAAGTTATTTATCATCACAAAGTCTATGCCGCCGATATTCTCAAGGCCCTGCAAGGTTCCGAATTCAGTACTGGCGAAGGCACATTATATCCACTCGTCAGTCGTTTGCGCCGCGAGGGCTTACTTACGTATGAGTGGGTGGAATCTGAGTCTGGTCCACCACGTAAATACTTTAGTCTCACAGCGGCTGGCAATGAGCAACTCAAGGATTTTGAAACGTATTGGCAGACAATCAGTGAAACAATTGCGCATATAGGAGCAAAAAAATGAACAAGGTCACCACAATCAACTTAAACGGCCGCGCATATCAAATCGAAGAAGCTGGCTACGCCGCACTTAACAAATATCTCAATCAAGCGGAAGCCCAGCTCCTAGACAATCCTGACCGCGAGGAAATCGTGGCTGATTTTGAACAAGCAATCGCTGAGAAGTGTGACCAAATTCTTTCGGCCAATAAGAGCGTAGTTACCGAAAAAGAGATGAAAGCAATTATCACACAGATGGGTCCAGTCGATGGGCAAGATGAAGAACATGCCGCCGAAGAGCCAACTGCCGTGAAGCGTTTATACCTGATCAAAGAGGGCGCGATTATTGGTGGTGTCTGCAATGGAATCGCGGCCTACTTTAACGTTGACGTTACGGTTGTGCGTCTTATCACGCTGGTGCTCGCATTTGTTACCAGTGGTGCGGTCGTAGCCGCCTATTTGATCCTGATGTTCTTGATTCCAGAAGCTAAAACGCCAGAAGAGCGCGCAGCGGCACAAGGCGCGAGTTTCAACTCCAAAGCGCTACTTGATTCAGCGCGTCGCAAATACGCAGTGCTTGGTGATGGCGAACACTGGCACAAGGTAGCTCGTGAGAATAAGCCGGTTCTAAACAGTGTCGGTTCGGCAATTCGTAAAGTTTTGCGATTTGCCGCCGGTGTTGTCGCAGCCTTCGGTGTTGTTGCCCTGTTGGGTATTGTGGTCGCAGGAATAAGTGCCATCTGGTCGCTACTGTTCAATAACAACCTCTACGGCTTTGTCACGCTCGATCCAACCATCTCTACTTCACTCTTCGCGCTGCTAGTTGGCTGTGCGTTGGTGGTTGGAGCCGTCCCTGTTTTCTTAGTGACAATCATCTGTTTGCGATACGCCAAGAGTGGCTCGATTAAACAAAACATTTGGGCAATCGTGTCCGCCTTGGTCCTGTTTGCCGTAGCACTAGGTGTTGGCATAGCGATTTTCAGCACTATCCCACAAGTTCGTACTATGACTGTCTATCACAAGAGTGCGACCAGCGCGGACATTACCAAGGTATGCATAGGTAATTGCCCACCCGACCCATACCCGCAAGCTGATTTTAAGCAACAAATTGATGAGATGCCAGCACCGATGCCCGCACCCATGCAACCGTAACATGTATGGTACAATTAACAGATGATTCAAGCCACTAATCTTAGCAAAAAATATAAGAAAAAGCTGGCAGTAGACAACCTTTCCTTTAAGGTCGAAACGGGCAAAGTTACTGGCTTCTTAGGACCAAATGGCGCCGGCAAGTCGACAACTATGCGCCTCATGCTTGGACTTGATAACGGCGGCGGCTCAACGACTTTCAACGGCAAACCATTGCATGAATATGATAATCCTTCCAACTTGATCGGTGTATTACTCGAGGCCAAAGCCTTTCACCCAACTCGTAGCGCCCGGAGCCATTTACGTATCCTGGCCGATGCGGGCGGGATTCCTAAGGCGCGCGTTAACGAAGTACTTGAAATGGTTGGCTTGACCGAGGTGGCAAAAAAAGGCCCCGGAAAATTCTCACTTGGTATGAGCCAACGTCTTGGTATCGCTGCCGCAATTTTAGGCAATCCACGCTACTTAATGCTTGATGAGCCGGCTAATGGTTTAGACCCCGAAGGCATCGCTTGGTTACGCCAATTCCTCAAGGATTATGCCGATCAAGGTAACGGCGTCTTCGTTTCCTCGCACTTGTTAAGCGAAATGTCCAAAATGGCAGATAACATTGTAGTTATAGGTAAAGGCAAGTTAATAGCTGATACTTCGGTCGATGATTTAATCGCTCGTGGTAGTGGTTCTGGGGTCTTCGTTCGTAGCGCTAGTCAAGCTGAACTCAAGAAGCTGCTCAAGGCCAACGGCTTCGCCTTTAATGCCGAAGACAATGGTCTGAAAATCAGCGGAACATCTACGGACGCGATTGGCAAACTAGCGTTTCAAGCCAAAATCCCTGTCCTCGAGCTAGCCAATCAGGCAGCCTCACTGGAACAGGTGTTCTTAGAACTCACCGAAAACGCCCAAGAGTTTGGCGGACATGCGGAGGCCAAGAAATGATGCATAGCCTCAAGTCAGAATTTCGTAAACTTCTAAGCATTCGCTCAACGTACATTTTGAGCGCTGTCGTTATCTTTTTGGTTGTACTTATCGGCGGCTACATTACCGGTTACCGTGCCGTGCCACTCACCTTACGTGACCCACACTACTTAATTGGACAGGTATACGGCGCAGTTGGCGCTATGAGTATCCTTATAGCCATCACCGGCGTTCTACTCTTTGGCCATGAATATCGATACAACACGATTATCTACACTGTTACGCTCAGTAAATCACGTAGCGTCGTTTTTGCGTCCAAGATGTTGGTTACTACTGTTTATGCCTTGCTAATGGGGACGCTGGTCGTATTACTGACGTTGGCTAGCACTATTATTGGCGTAAAACTGCACAACCATCAATTGGCGCACCAGTTAATTAATTATGGTGACCTTTTCTGGCGTTCATTGTTTACAGTTTGGGGCTTCGCAATGTTTGGTTTTATCATCATCGCCCTTTTCCGCAATCTAGTCGCCGGCATTGTGATATTGCTCTTGCTGCCGACGACGATTGAAAGTATCTTGTCGCTATTACTCAAAAGCAACGCTAAATTCTTACCGTTTAGCTCGCTTCTAAATGTCGTGAGTGTCACGCCACAAAACGGGGAGTCATTGACGCGTTCAGTGATAACAGTCATGGCCTACCTAGTCTTCGGTTGGGTTGTAGCCTGGCTTCTGTTTCTCCGCCGCGATGCAAACTAGCTAATTCGTGAGAACCTAATTGTCTCACTCCACTGAATTATGCTGACGACTAATATTTTGACCAACCCTCACAAAGGAATAGAATAGTAGTAGAAATAAGTGGAGGTGTATCATGCGGAGATTTGAAAAAGGCTACTCAACCACAATGGCAGTCGTTGCTGTTCTCGTGGTTGTAGCTATTGCGGCCATCGGCTACGGAATATATCAAAAGAATCACAAAACTGTAGCAGCAACGGTATCAGTCCAGAAAACGACCGTATTTACTGGTCCTACGGCGGCAGTCGATAGCGCGAATCAACAAGAATTATCTACCGAATCATCTTCAGACACGCAAGCCACGGCCGCCGATCAAACCAATAGTTCGAGCTCCGACCAAGCTGCAGCCAATGTAGGAGGAGCATACAATGAATCAGCCTACTAAATTTCTCAAACTTCTGAGCGTTGGGCTAGCAGTACTATCCATCGCATCATTCACTACTCCCGCGTTGGCCCTCTCCAGCGCTAATCAGGCTGCCTTGTCTTCGACAGCTTCCCAAGCAGCTCAGAAAGCAAAGGGAGTGGCTTTTTGTACTGGGCTCAGCGCAGCCGCTAGCACTCTAACGACAAAGCTTAGTGACCTACAGACAAAGCTAACAACCACACAGACCCAGCGAACAACAAAAATAGCGGATCGTCGGACAGCGACCGATCAAGCAATCGCAAGTGCTAGAAGCAAAGCAGATCAGTCACGTCAATCAGCCTACGCGACACTACA
>JBBRZB010000037.1:0-5486 GCA_038237095.1 Saccharimonadales bacterium (SeqCode)
AGATGTTTGGTTAAGTCCATCAACGAGCGCAACCCTTGTAGTCAGTTGTATTTTTCTGGCTAGACTGCCCTGGTAACAGGGAGGAAGGAGGGGATGATGTCAGGTCAGTATTTCCCTTATATCTGGGGCCACAAACACGCTACAATGGCCGGTACAAAGGGCAGCCAAGTCGCGAGACGGAGCAAATCCCATCAAAGCCGGTCTCAGTTCGGATAGCAGGCTGAAACTCGCCTGCTTGAAGTCGGAATCGCTAGTAACGGTAGGTCAGCTCTACTACCGTGAATACGTTCCCGGGTCTTGTACACACCGCCCGTCAAACCATGAAAGTCACCAATACCCAACGTGCTAGCTTGCCTAGCCCTAAGGTAGGGGGGATGATTGGGGTTAAGTCGTAACAAGGTATCCGTACGGGAACGTGCGGATGGATTACCTCCTTTCTAGGGAGAAAACTAGTCACTTGCGGAGCAATCCCTTGTTAACTAGGTCGATCTTGGTAGATTGTTAATCAGTACTGACAATTTACGTTTCCTTCCAACTCCTTCGGGAGTTATAGGACAAGATATCAGTTCTGTAACACGATGATTGACGTTGAGATGCACTATTCAGTTTTTAACTAGGTCTATATAAGAGCCCTCTTTGCGAGAAGGGCTCTTTTCTTTTCAATTCGTTTGCTCGGTTTTTTTAAAGTGTACTGCTCATGGTAATACAAAGTGTAAATGATATAACTTAGGGTGCATTATGAGTGAAGCCCCAAGCAGTACTGATTTATCTGGCCAAAATTCTGGCGGTGAGTTATATGTGCCCGCTCGTCGGCCAATCAGAAATCCTTGGGAATGGGAGGATATCGATCCATTGACTCGGGTTATCATTGCCGCCTCTGCATATCGCGTGCCAGGATATCGCGCTGAACGAGGGCGCATGAGTATCGCAATGTTCCACGAGAGCTTCGAAGAGGCCCTCTACGTCATCCCAAAGGAGGAAATCGACCAATGTCTAAGCTTTGGTAAACAAATGGGTTTACAGCGCTTCGTAGTCGATGCATTCTTCAAGCAATATACTGAGCAAGCAATACTCGATCAAGCGCAGTCCATTGCTGACATAACGAATGTTCCGGTGATTACCTCTAAACCGATGGAACGGTTTATGGAAGCGCAGAAAGCCCACGACCCGAGGGCTGCTGAGTTACCGCTTCGCGCGCTGAGTTTATTCGCGATCCATGCATTTAAAGTCGACATTAGCGACAGATAGCTGTTTGTGCCTTGTTTTAAACGGGCTTTTTAGGTAAAATACTTCGGTAGTTTGGTTCAAGTAACAAGGGGACATAGCTCAGTTGGCTAGAGCACCTGCTTTGCAAGCAGGGGGTCCAGGGTTCGAGTCCCTGTGTCTCCACCATCCTCCGTCGCTATCTTACGATAGCTATCGAGGATGCCCTACGAAGCCTTGGCGAAGTAGGATTTTACTGGACTACACGGGCGATTAGCTCAGCTGGTTAGAGCGCGTCACTGATAATGACGAGGTCGGAGGTTCGAGTCCCTCATCGCCCACCAAATAAAGAATCCACCATTGGGTGGTTTTTTATTTGGTGGGAACTTCTAGCTAGGCGCTGTGACCGAGCATGGCTTCTAGCTTGGCTATACCAGTATAAACTTCGGCATAATCTAGCTGTGCTCGTTTGAAGGCTGCTTGACCTTCTTGATGATTGATCGAACCTCGAGGTGATGCAGCGATGGCTTTGCCGAGATTGCCCGATTGCACAAAGCCCAATGTCTTGTACGGTGCAACGAAGCCTCGCTGGTATCGCAAAGAGCGAGGGTTAATTTCTAAGCCGAGTGTCAAACCGTTCAGCACTATCGTCGCGGTTGCATCCAGCGCAATGCGTCGCTGTTCAACAGCGTCCATACCGTAAAAGCGCCCAACCAAACTGACCCTCAATAACGAAGGGTCGGATTCAATACCAACCTCGAATTCCTTGATATCGGGTACGCGAGGTCCAGTGACGACTTGCGCTAAGTGCTCAGCAGGATCGTCAAGCACTAGTCCATTCTGGTTTTGGAGCACGAGCTCACCAGCCCATAGTCCCGAATGCGGGTCAGATGTAGTTGGATTCCAGCTTGGGTTCTCTACCTCTATCATGTCTGTCTTTCTTACTTCATTTAATTGTACACCTCGTGCGCAAGCAGGCAGCGCAGACCATCGGTGAGGAGCTGATAGTCATGAGGCATATAAAGGTGAACAGTAACTGGCAGGAGATTGAAATACATGTAGTATAAGTTGCTACAAAGTCTGACAAACGCATCTGTTAACTGATCCATTGTAAGTACCACACTGTTGCTTTAGTGACACTGAGTACAGAATTGTTACAGAAGTTAGGGTCGTACAGGTTAAAACCATAAGCAAAAAAAATCATTACAAACAGAGATACAGCTGGTATAATCACAAGTACTATGCGAAAAATGGGCAATTTGAAGCTGCTCATGGGGGTATCAGCCCTCATTTTGTTATGTCTCAGCCTTTCGCCAGCAAGTGCCGTTTCGGCTAATATCTCACATTCCTACAAGGGTCCAGCCACAATTCAGATTGGTAGTCTAGTTAGTCTTGATTCGTCACAGACGGACTACGTTCTACCGGCCAATATCACCAATGCCGGCCAGGTTCTCGGGGTTGTTGTTAGTAGTAACGATTCGTTACTTGCTGTCGATGCGCAGAATGGTTTACTACAGGTTGCGACCAGTGGTACTGTCAGTGCACTAGTCAGTACTGTTGGCGGGGATATTAAGGTTGGCGATGAAATTTCGGTGTCACCGTTCAACGGCGTAGGGATGAAAGCAGCGGTTGGATCGCACGTCATCGGCTTGTCCCAGACTAATTTTAACGCCTCAACGGAGGGCGCGCAAAACCAAGAGGTAACAGATACCAAGGGCAAAAAGAAGACGATCGCGGTTGGCTATGTGCGACTTAGCATCTCAATTGGGTCAGGGGCTACGCTCGGTGCCGACGCGCAACTGTCCGGGCTTCAAAAGTTTGCCAAGAATCTAACGGGGCACAGCGTTTCGACGCCACGAATCATCCTGAGCGTCATCATTACCTTAGTCGCGTCACTTGCTCTTGTAGTTCTCATCTATGCCTCCATCTACGGTAGTATCGTTTCTATCGGTCGTAACCCCTTGGCTAAGTTTGCCGTTTTCCGCACCTTGCGCAGCGTGCTAGGCATGGCACTTTTGACAGCTGGAATCGCGTCGCTCACGATATTTTTCCTACTTCGGTAGAGTTATCCACAGAAATGAGCTAAAAAAGGCACTAAAACACAAAAAAGTGTTCAATATCTTTGCCCCTTATGCATAAGGGGTATAAAATATAGTTACGCGAAAGTGTGTTCCGGCAGCGGAATCAAAAAGAAAAATTAAAAAATAAAACGTGGAACCAGAAAGTAACAGCCTCGAGCAAGGCTATTCAGGCTCATCTTTAGACTCCAGTCTAGAAACTGGTGGGGCAAGCATGTCTAGTCAATCTGTAGGGGGGGGTTCCCAGCAAGCGTTTTTCATTGCTTCACTACAACCGAATGGCGATGATTGTAACAGGGGCCGCGCTGAGCGTAATCCTGCTAATTGGTGTGAGCACCTTCCTGGTCTCGGCTTTTAAGCCACAAAAAGCAGTCACAACTACCAGTGATACATCCAGCCAACAGCTCAACAGCTACGCGTCCAGTATCTTGTCGACGAACAACTTGAAGCCCGACAATAAGCTATTAGTGGGGCAAGCCGATAACTTGGCGATAAACGGACAGTTGAGCGTGAATCAAACACTAGTGCTTTTGCCATCCGTACAACCTAGAACACCCAAGACGGGACAAGTTTACTACGATCAAGCGACTAACCAGCCGTACTACTACAATGGTACGGATTTCGTGAGCTTATCGCCGACAGCGATTCCGCAACACATCACTTCGCTCGGTGGCACTAGTGGTGTTATTGGTTTGGGTGACGGGTTGCAGGTCAGCGGCAACACACTGTCGGTATCCAGTACTTTGCTACAACAGATTACGAGTACGGGAACCGGAGGTTCAAAAGTGACGAGCCTGCAGGGTTTAACGGGGGACGTTTCATTGGTGGCTGGAAATGGCATCGGTATCAGTGGTACAACTATCTCAAACAATGGCGTCACAGGCTTAACTTCATCTGATGGCACGATTGCAATTACGCCTAACGGCAGTGGTAGCTACGATTTGAAAACAGTTCTTGGTGGTCCGGGATCGCAAGCCGTACTCCTGAGCCCAGCCGCTGCTCAGCCGGATTCAGCTGGCTTGTCTTCCTTGCGTATCAATAAAACGGCCGGTGGCAATTTTGTGCAGTTCGCCAACAATGGAACCGATGCCTTTGTCGTAGATGCGACCGGGAAGATTACCACGGGCACGATTAATTACAGTCAAGTTTTGGGCACGCCTACGGTGGTTAATACTGTCGGTGGTTCGAGCGGTGCGATTGCGTTAGGCGCTGGCCTAAGCATTGCAGGAAATACCGTTTCTAACAGCGGTGTGGTCAACATTACAGGTACGATTAATCAAGTTATCGCCTCTAGTAGTACGGGTAATATCACGTTGAGTTTGCCACAGAATATCGCTGCGGCATCAAGTCCGACGTTTGCAGGGCTCACTGTTTCCGGACTTAACACTGCTGGTATAGTGACCAATACTGCTGCCGGCAGTTTGGGGACAGTCGCTAAGCTACCCGTTGCCAACGGTGGCACAAACTTATCTAGCTACACGACGGGTGACTTAATTTACGCTTCAGCGCCAGGCACATTAAACAAACTTGCTGACGTGGCGGCTGGATCATGTCTGTTATCAGGTGGAATCGGTGTGGCACCGGCGTATGGGAGTTGTTTGTCTGGCGGTGGACTTTCTGGTCCTGGAACTGCTAATTACGTAGCCCGTTATACTGGCGCTAACGCGCTTTCTACTGGGGTACTGTACGACAGTGGTACATTGGCCAGCGTTGGTGGTACTGCGCCCAGCGCACTCTTTAACGTCGGCGCGACTAATCAGTTCCAAGTCAGTGCGGCTGGTGCCGTGACTGCAGTTGGCGTGAATGCCGGCACTGGTTTGATTCAAGGCAATGGGGGCCTTACAATTAGTGGTGCGACTACACTCAGCTCCTTAAACAGCGTTGGCGTTTTACACACGAATGGTTCGGGACTAGTCAGCACTAGTGCAGTTGTGCTCGGTACTGATACGACTGGTAATTACATCGCTAGTTTGGGTAGCCTAACTGGTTTGAGCGCTAGCACTAGTAGTGGCGTAGGTATTAGCCCGAACCTAGCCGTACTTTACGGCTCCGCTGCCAACACTGCCGTCCAAGGTAACACCGCTATTACCGTCACGGCTGGTACTGGCTTAACTGGTGGTGGTAGCATCACCTTAGGTGCCGGTGGCTCAACTACCTTAAACGTCGCCTACGGCTCAGCTGCTAGCACGGCAGTGCAGGGTAATG
>JBBRZB010000038.1:0-5176 GCA_038237095.1 Saccharimonadales bacterium (SeqCode)
GTTTGAGCAATTTCGAGATATTTGTAATATGCCCGTTTGCGCTCTTTGACGATAAGTGGCGGTACAAAACCTGACCTCAGCGCTAACGCCAGTATTAAAAGGCGTCCTGTGCGACCATTGCCGTCGCTGAACGGATGAATCTTTTCAAATTGAGCATGTGATATCGCGAGTTGGCTGACGAGATCTTTTGCTTGGTTCCCCTCCTGCGAACTATCGCTAAGCTGAGCGACCAGATCTGGAACTTTTTGCCAATTAGCGAGCGCCACATTCGTGCCCATGATGCGAACCGTATGTTTTCGATATTGACCAGCATCGCCCACAATACCGTTCATCAGTCGCAAATGAATGCCGAGAATCAGTTCTTCGGTAACGTGAAGCTTTTTGCCGTTAGCAACAGCCTCATCCAAAAGCCAATAAAGTGCCGCCTGATGGTTGCTCGCTTCTAACTGCTCTATGGCGGTCCTATTAGCGAGCACCTTATTCTCAAATAGCACATCTTCGACATCCGCCAACGTCATCGTACTACCTTCGATGGTATTGGTGTGATAGGTCAAATGCAACGCGAGCTTATCGAGCAATACTTTGTCGCTCACGATCTGACGTGCGGTCATACGGTGCGTGAGTGCTTGTTTTTTGGCCAATACAAGCTCTGCGGTTGAAACGTCTAGGGCGCCGATAACCACAACATGAAGCTCTTGAATCTTCGCCTGAGCTTTAGCTCTCGGCACGGCACGGCCATTAATCCAGGCGTTGAGCGTAGGAAAGGATACGCCAAGGCGCGTAGCAAGTTGCTCTTGCGTCCATCGTGTTGCTCGCCGTATTTCGTCTAGTTCGTTTCGGTACTTCATAACTTTATAACATTATCACAAATACTATAAAGTTTCAACGCATACAAGAGCTTGCAGATAGTGCGTGAAACTCATGAGGCCTATCATTGCTCAATTCTGACCCCAATAGGTTCGAGTCCTCCCGCCCCTGCCATGAATTAGAAGTATAAAAGAAGCCGCTACGGGCTTCTTTTTTGCTATACGGCGCCGATGAAGCTTTACTTCGCATCCAAACACCTGGTATGACCTAAGTGAGTATATAGACACTCGCGTTGACAGTCTTGATACCGAAGTTCTCGGCGACGAGTACAAGCCTGTAGCCCGATATCGACCCCCCTGATTGCAATACGTGGATTGCCAGACAGCTCCGCATACGATCAAGCATAAGAATATTTATGTTACAATATCACTAATTATGAACGCTGGTAGATTTAAGTATTTCAGGTTATCTAATAGCAAAAAGCCTCTACTTATAAAGCTTAGGGCTGATAGACTATGAGCTTTCAGCCACCCGATGGCAATATATACGCGCCGCTATTATTGACTCAGTCAACCCAGATTATCTCATACACTCTGACACTTAGTGACGCTGGTACCTTGGTAGAGCTTAACTCAGCGTCAGCAGTGGCTCTGACCGTACCGCCAAACTCATCGGCAGCATTTCCGGTAGGTACAGCCGTAGCGGTCCGACAATACGGCGCAGGCCAAGTGACGATCACCGCAGGCTCCGGCGTTACTATAAATTCTCGGGGTGCAGCCTATAAAACAGCCGGGCAATACTCCGAGGCATCACTGACGAAACGTGCCGTCAACGAGTGGTTTCTAGTAGGAGATCTTACTGCATGAGCATAGCGTTCGCTCGGCGCGGCACAATGGCCGCTGCCCGGCGTCACGCTATAAGCGGGTCAAAGGTTGCCGTACCGGGCGCAGGTCGCACATACTTCGGCGCAGTCGTTGAGTCCTCGACGTTATCAAGCGAGCTGGCAATAGAATCTCGCGAAACTTACACAGGTCGCACATATGACTTGCATCTGAGTTATTATGCCTGGACTGATGCTCTCAACTTTGCTACCGGTAGTCAGGCCGCCTTGGATGTCATACATGGCCGCATTCCTCAGATATCATGGGGCTACGGGTCGCTGGACCTATCCGGTATCCTAGCTGGTACTTACGACACATTTATTACACAGCAGGCTACTGCTGCACGACAGTTTGGTCATCCGTTCTTTTTGCGATTGGGAATAGAAATGAATGGTGGCTCTGAATCACCCTACACTCAGCAACCAGTAAGTTATATAGCTGCGTGGAAGCATGTAAAGGCAATCTTCGACAGTCAGGGCGCAAGCAACGTTTCATGGGTGTGGTGTCCAAATATAGACTCCAAGGGAGGTGTTTACACATGGGACGATTACTATCCAGGCGACACCTACGTTGACTGGATAGGCGTAGACGGCTATAACACTAGCACTTACGGTGACCCAGATCGTAGTTTTGGAACGATTTTTACGCCGTTTTTGAGTCATTTCGCAGGTCGTAAACCATTGATGATTGGTGAATTTGCAACAGATTCGTCCTTTGGTAATGCTGCAGCCTGGATTACGGCTATGGGCCAATGGGTGACGACCAACGCTGACACGTATGGACTGCGCGCCATCTGTTGGTTTGATACTAATCTGTCTTCGACCGGCATTGACTATCGGGTCGATCAGACAGGGCCCGCCTACACGGCATGGAAAAACGCGGTTAATCTAACGATTTTTGGCGGCGTAGGCTAACGTCCGCGGGTCGCTTGCTTAACTACGGCCGCTTCTTAATTTAGGCTAAAGTCTTTCTCTAATTCGCGACTGAGTCTTTTCTAATTGAATAATGAGCATGAACGGCGCACGCGTTTGAGTTCATGCTCACCTGCCATTGCACTTATGCTTACCTTTGGTAAAATCAGCTTATGCTAAAAAAGAATCTCCTAGTCGACGCCATTGCCATCCTCTTTGTCGCGCTTGCGGGCTGCCTTATTTTTCAAGCCCACAAATTATCGGGAGCTGCCGAAACCGGCTGGCTATTGTTGCCATTATATTTTTACTTTCCAGCTCTGCTTATCGCGTACGTGCTCCACGTGCGAAATCGAAAGCCAAATTCGAGATCTGAAAATAGTTCTAGAGTAGACCGGGCAATTTCTACCATTGCGTTATTAATCGCAGCCGTAGTAATTGTGTTCTTTGTTATCCCTCTCGCAGTCGCATTACCTGGGTTGGGCTTTGCATTGGGGCTGCCGCCGCTTTTGGTCGCCGGCATCTACGCCTTCATCCGCTACCGAAAATTGCGGGGCGCGATTCTTATCGCTGCCAGTATTATTGCTATTGGGTTAATCATTGGTTTTACGTCATTTATAGGGAAGGCAAATCAGATTAACAATACTGCAACGAATGATGCGGCGAATCGTGCAAAGTTTGTATTGCCCGAAACCGATGCTTTGGGGTTGATTCATGCCTGCAAAGTGCGAGCAATTACACTCGACGGTAGCTACTTAAGGATTGAACTTACAAACGACGTAACGTATTTTAACGAGCCAGGAGGGTTTGTGAAAGGCCAACTCGCAAGCAAATCTGTTCTACAGACCGCACTGGCAACCTCAGGATGCGAGAACGCTCAGTAGCTCCTTGACCGCTTGAGCAGCTTGAGCATAAATTTGTGTAGTCGCAGTTCGAAAGTCGGACCGCCACCCCCCGCCAGGAATTATTGACAAATGAAAACTGTAATACCAAGAGTACACACTAGCATAAACACTATCATTAATAACGTCATTATTGCTACTTGACTCGCGGTAATGACGTTGTTTATAATAGGTTTATGATTGATAGATATATAGAACCGCAGGTAAGCCAATCCCTAAACGAGGGTTTTGTTACTATACTGTATGGGGCTCGGCAGGTCGGTAAAACCACGCTGGCCAACAAAATTTTAACAACATCCACTAATAGTCTATATCTCAATTGTGATGACCCTGCTGTTTTATCGCGCCTCCAAAACCAATCATTGGCAGGCCTTCGCTCAATAATTACCGATGCCGACATGGTTGTGATAGACGAGGCACAACGCGTCGAAAACATTGGACTAACCGCCAAATTAATACACGACAGCATGCCCGAGAAAAAGCTTCTGCTTACAGGAAGTTCAAGTCTCGATTTGGCCAACAAAATCAAAGAGCCACTAACTGGGCGGTCACGTGAGATCTTGCTATATCCCCTTAGCCTAAAAGAAGTTGCAAATAATGTTATTGAGGCCGATGGGTATCTGCAAAGATTGTTAGTGCATGGAGGGTATCCAGGCCTGTGGTCGCTCACCGAGCCTGAAGCCGCCACTAGAGCTAGGGAGATTGCGAATCGATACTTATACCGAGACGCCTTCGCACTCGGGACAATATACGACCAAACCGTCATCGACAATCTGCTGAGATTATTGGCGCACCAAGTTGGGAGCGAAGTTAGCTATAGTGAGCTAGCGGGCAACCTTGAGGTGAGCAAGGAAACGGTCATGAGATACATTGACTTGCTCGAAAAGGCTTTCATTGTGTTCCGTCTGCCTCAGTTTAGAAAAAATCAGCGAGTTCAAGTTGGTCGTCTGCGAAAAGTCTATTTCTACGATTTAGGTATGAGAAACGCCCTTGTCGACGATTTCAACCCGCTTGAGCTTCGCGGCGATGTCGGAGCGCTATGGGAAAATTTTGTTCTGCTTGAGCGGCTGAAAACGAACCAGTTCAATCAGAAATACACCCGTAGTTTTTACTGGCGTTCCAGGGACAAACAAGAAGTTGATTTGGTAGAGGAGTCTAGCGGTGACTTCAGAGCATTCGAGTGCAAGTGGAGCAAGCAACCGCGTGTGCCAGGCGGCTTCGTCTCGGCGTATCCCCAAATAGAGGTCATTGGCGTAACCAAGGACAATTACTGGGAGTCTTTGTACGGCTAAGTACTGAGCAGCTCTCAGATTTGACGCATTCTCTGCCTAACGGTCACGCCGTTTTCAAATCGAGTAGTCATTCTTTTTGTGACGTGTGGTGAGTAGTAAAATAGAGCTAATTCTCCGGCTTATTCATTGTACGCAAAGCTGGATCGAAAATTGTTAAGCGACGAGCAAGGCTAAATGTCTTGTTCGCCCTCGTCCGTGGCAATACTTATTACAACACAATAGGTTCAAGTTCAACCACCCCTGCCGGCTGAACCACCCTCACTTTTGACATAAGCGTCATCCAGGCACAAAAATAGACGGCAAAACCAATACTTCCTGGAAGGAAAACAAAAGTTATGCCGTCACGTCACATCATACCGTCCTGCGCCCAACTCATTCAACAGCAA
>JBBRZB010000039.1:0-4765 GCA_038237095.1 Saccharimonadales bacterium (SeqCode)
CTTCATAGATCGATTTGTAATAGAAAAGTATTGTCAGGGCGATAACTAGTGCATATTTAACGCCTTGACCGCTCAGTAGTGCTATTCCAAGAGACATCACTAAGACGCTGGAATACATCGGGTGACGAACGTATGAATATAAACCAT
Organism: Saccharimonadales bacterium (SeqCode); assembly: GCA_038237095.1. Lineage (GTDB taxonomy): Bacteria > Patescibacteriota > Saccharimonadia > Saccharimonadales > UBA4665 > JAJXTN01. Next base: position 148 of record JBBRZB010000039.1, read on the forward strand.
TAGTAGCCAGCTGACCACGTTCTTTCGGGAGGGGCATAGCCGTAAGCGATGTGCGAATGCTATAAGCTGAAAGCAGTATGCCTATAGCACCAAGCCATTCAAATAATGTTCCAACGACCCTAAATCTGCTAATCCCTGAGTAAAAACTAAAATCTACAAATATGAGTAGAGCTAAAATAATTGCTTGGACGGCAACGTAGGTTGCGGCTACTTTTTTATCGGTGCGTTCGGTCGAGCGGTTAACCATTGCTAAGGCTTTTTATACGCTCGAATTGCGCCACCGGCAAGCGGCATTTTGAATAACGGTGCAAAAACACAAACATCAAATACACCAGCCAGAAGCGGCGCTACACCAATTGCTCCAATAGCGTAGCCAGTCATATTCTTTAATACAAATAATCCATAATAAATAAGTGCTATACCAGCTACTACTCTTAGAACCCTACCCAACCCACTTGCCATAAATTGTGAAAACTTCATATCATTCTCCTTTAACTTTCCTGGCTAGCATTTAGGGCAGTCTCAAATTTGGGCCTGTCGAAACCAAGTATTTTTTCGACTTTGCCGTCATCGTATTCAATGGTGCTGAACGGTACGCTTCTTTGACCACTCAGAGCGACCATCATTTGAGCGGCGTATGGATTTTCATCTACACTATAATTTGTGTAGGCAACAGACTTATCATCTAACCACTTTTTTAACATACTACAGTAGGCACAGGTTTTTGTACCATAGACCGTTATTTTCATACCGACTCCTTGTTTTTTACGTTACATTGCTTGCAAACTCCGCTAATAGTCAAGCGTCCAGATATAGAACAATCACCCATTGAGCATTCTAATATAGGGGTTATTTTGTCTTTCACATCAGTATCTCGTAATGTTCCACACGATACACATTGGAAATGGTCGTGAGGTGTGGTGGTACTGTCGTATCTAATTGAGCCGTCTCGAGTTAGTGGAGCTATGGCTATCTTGCCACGAGAAGCTAGTCTTGCGGTAGCTCTATGTACCGTAGTTGCACTAAGTTCGGGGTAGGTAGCTCTAAGAGAACGCAGAAGCTCTACGTTGGTAGCATGACCCATTACTTTTAGCGTGTCCTCTATGGCTAAGCAGTATTTCGTCTGACGTTCTTTTGTTTCGGTAACTATCATAGCTACATACTAGTAGAAATACTTGCTAATGTAAATAGTTTACATTAAGATAGTTGTTAGCACCTATTGTTACTAACTAGGAGAACTATGGACAGAATCATAATAGACGTCAGAGAACCATTTGAATTTGCGATGGGACACGTTAAAGGCGCAATCAATATCCCGCCGGCTAAACTTATGGGAGGGGCTACGAAGCTTGATGGAGTAGCAAAAGATACGGAACTAATCTTATACTGCAGAACTGGCAGTCGTTCTAGCGTCGCCATGAACATACTGAGTCAAATGGGCTACAGCAATCTCGTGAATGGCATTAACAAAGACCACGTTACGAAGAACTATAATCTTTAGACCAAACAGATACCTTTTCTAGTTTTTAATCTCTCTGGTCTTGGCTTAGTAGCCTTGCTCTCATTTCCTGAAAGCGTTTCTGCTCAGCTGCGGCTTTGGATTCTGTTGCCGGTTGATTGTTGCTATGTACCGTCTTAGCCTCAACTTTGCCCCCAATTATATTCACAACCGGTATCACAATCGGGCTACGGCCAGTCTGGTCAAACAGGAAGTGCGTTACAAAGTCTCGCATTTCAGTTTTGAAACGGTCAATGTCAATTCGCTTAAAGCGTTGCTGTACGGCTCGGCGTAGCTCTGTTCTAAACAAGCTCATAAGCTGCTCGGAATCACGCATAGCTATAAAGCCTCGGCTAATAACGTCGGGGCTAGTAAGTAGCTGGCCTGACTTCTTATCCACCGTTAGTATCACGGCAAGGATTCCTTCTTCGCTAAGCATCAAGCGGTCTTTGACCACTAGGCCACTAACAATACTACCAGTTTGGTCTACTAGTAAGCTGCCGTGTGGCACCTGACCACCTTGCTCAACGGATTCACCGGTAAAGTACAGACTATCACCATTGTTGGGTAGTAGCGCATTTTGGCGCAGAACGTTCTCCTGAATGCCGAGTTCTGCGTGATACTTGCGCCGTAGTGCGCCACCATGCACAGGAACGAAGAACTTCGGGCGTGTTAGGTGAATCATATCGCGCAGCTCATCACGCCTGGCATGTCCTGAAACATGCAACGGGCCACAGCCGTCTAGCTCATGGGTAGGGTGTCGAAACAAATGTACGCCGAGCTTGCTGAGCTGGTTGCCGATCATGTCATAGCGCACTTCATTGCCTGGAATTGGCGATGAGCTAACGACTACCGTATCTCCTGCATGTAACTTGATGCTTTTATGTTCGCCGTCACTCATACGTTGCAATGCAGCATTTGGTTCGCCCTGGCCGCCAGTACACATGACGAGCAGCTTGTTGTCTGCAATAGTTGAGGCCTGCGTGATAGGAATAATCGTTCCCTTTGGTACTTTGAGAATGCCTTGCCGAACGGCAACTTCGGCATAGCTAAGCATACCTCTACCGTCAAGGGCGACGCTACGACCAGCAGCAACGGCCGCGTTAATAATCATCTGCGCTCGGTTCATGTTGCTGGAAAAGGCAGCCACAAATATACGTCCTTCGGCTTTATCTATGATGTCGTAGAACGTTTGTTGCAGCGTACTTTCGGTAGGTACACGACCGTCAACATCGGCATAACTGCTGTCGCTCAGTAGCACCAATACGCCCTGGTCACCCAGCTCTTTCAAGCGTGCAATATCACTTGGCCTATGGTCAAGAGGTTCTGGATCTAGGCGGAAGTCGCCGGTTGCAACGATACGGCCAACGGGCGTGGTTATACAAATAGCGGCTGCGTCGGGTAGTGAGTGTGTTATGCGAATAAACTCAACGCCAAACACACCAATATTGAACTGCTCATGGCTTTCAAGGTTCGCGGTGACAAACTCTGGCTTAAAGCCTTCATTTTCTTTCGCTTCATCGTCCGCAAATGATTTCTGAGTTATGCCAATCGTGTAACGAGAGCCATAAACCGGAGCGGGGAACTTCGGCACGATATGCTTGAGCCCGCCAATATGGTCTAAGTGACCGTGTGTGATGACGTAGGCTTTAATTTTGTGCTTAATAGATTCTAAATAGCTGGAGTCGTTAATTTCGTAATTAACACCAGGCAAATCTACACCTAGATTATTACCGCAGTCCAAGATTATGGCTTGGTCGCCATATTCAATGACGGCCATGTTTTTTTCGCCAACATCTTCAAGCCCACCTAAGAATGTTAGCTTGAGTTTCTCGGCCTCGTTTGTAATAGCATTAGCTCGCTTACGGGACTTCACTGAGGCGTTGGCATACTGGCCAATTACCTTGTTGGCATCATCTTGGTGGCGTCGTTGCGCGCGCATAGCAGCACTCCGTGTTTTTTGTGAAATTGTGGGTGAGGCTACTGTATGGTCAGTATTCTGACCTGATTTATGGTTTTGGTTCATATAGTTCCTTATTATTTTTGTTGATTCTAAACTAAGATTTCTGGCTGTCGTGTAAGGGCAGCAGATTATAAAAAAGAGATACACTTTCGAAAACACAGTCTAGCCGATTTTTATAAATAGGTTTGGGTTGGTTTCCAGAGGGAAAGCCGGTTAATTACTAACAGTTACCTTAGTTAGGCACTATTATAGCAAATGTTTATGCTTATGTCAACACTATAAATTATAATTGTCAATTATAGATAGTAAGAAGGCAGGTGAAAATATTATAACTGACTGAAACTTGAACCCCTAAGCCATTCGATTTAGAAGGCAATAGTGCGAGAAATTATTCGTTAGATCAAATTGTGAAACATCAGACTCTACCTAGTCTATTAAATCTGCGCCCTTTAGGCGGGGTATGACTTCGTGCTCAAAGATTGAGCCAATCTTAATACCTGCTTCTGGTTGGGACGTAACCCACCTAATTTCCTCAACCTCATTGTCTGCAGTCGGTTCGCCCTGCCAGTTTGCAACATTGAAGACTTGCATCTCGACTATCTTATCCTCTTGACCCGCGGCCCTAGCGCGAAACTTACCAAATATACTCAAATCCTCTGGGTAAACGGTAACTTGGAACTCCTCCAGTAGTTCCCGAATAACTGCTTCTTCGGGCGTTTCTCCATCCTCAATGGAACCGCCGGGGGCGATGAAAAACTCTTTACCTTTTGATCGTTCAACAAGTAACTTTCTGTCACGGATAAGTATGCCCGCCGCTTTGTGGATGTCTACTGTTTTATTCATACGTCAAACTATACCAAAATGCTTTAGGAGAATCGAATTATTTAACAGATGAGGGGAAGCGTCTGGCTAGCACTGGGGTATTGAGGCAATACTTTCAATCTGTAATCTTAGTTTGGTAATTTCGCGGAGCATCAGCCTTTGGCAGGCGATTTTATGTCCAACCCCTGGCTAGCTAGTACAGTGAGCTAGGTTGTCGCTAAAAGTTTGTTTTGGTGTAGGAGCTAGCATCTGACAGTTTCGCCGTCAGCGTAAAGCCGGCACAACCGTCGTTGGTACAGCTGGTGGCCTGGTAACCATACTGTGTCGCGGTGGCC
>JBBRZB010000040.1:0-4630 GCA_038237095.1 Saccharimonadales bacterium (SeqCode)
CGAAAAAGCCGAAGTAATGGCCACACATCACACCGTGTCTGGTTTGGCTGCCGCTGAAGCCGTTCTGACTCGACAACAACGCGAAGCCGGCACGGCTTTAATTGATATTGGAGCCGGAACGACGAACCTGATCGTCTTTGAGGATGGGGAAGTCCAGCACGTAGCGGTTTTGCCAATCGGTGGTCAACATATTACTAATGATTTAGCGATTGGACTCAAAACTGATTTGGACGTAGCCGAACAGGTCAAAGTCCAGCACGCAGACCTGCGTAAAGACGCTAAAAAAGTAAACGCTATGGTTAAAGTTGGCGATAAAGCCCACAACTTCCAATTCGAAGAAATTAGCATGATTATCGAGGCACGCGTCGAAGAATTGTTAGAATACGTCGACAAAGAACTTCAAAAGATTAAGCGTTCACGCAAATTGCCAGGCGGCATTGTTGTTACTGGTGGTTCCTCCAAGATTCCTGGGCTTGATGAATTTACACGCAACAAACTGCAACTACCAGCTCGGATTGGAAAGCTCCACAATGTTGGCGGCCTAGTCGATACAGTCGAAGACCAGGCATTCGTAACTGTTGTGGGCTTGATGCTACTCGATATGTTGCTCTTGCCAGCCCTCCCACCAGTTCATGGTAAGGGCCAAGCAGCCAGCGGATTTATTTCTGGCCTGTTCGATCGCTTCCGAAATTAACCTGATAAATCAGTCGTGCACACATATCTAGACCGTACGTATACATTTCTGAATTTTAAAAATTGAACCAAAAAAGTGCACAACAAAGACCGCACAAATTTGTTGAACTTCCAGAGAAGCTGGGGTATACTGCTGGTATATAACGAGTAAGGTCTAACGAGGGAATAACTATGCCAGAAGTTGTAGAACCAGCTATTGAAACGTTCGCACAGATTAGAGTTGTAGGTGTTGGTGGCGCCGGCGGTGCGGCAATCAATCGCATGGTTGATGCTGGCATTGAAAACGTCGAGTTCATCGCGGTGAACACTGATGCTCAGGCCTTACATCACTCCAAAGCTAATAAGAAAATTCACATTGGCAAAGACGCGACTCGTGGTCTTGGTGCTGGTGCTGATCCTGCGGTTGGAGAACTCGCTGCTACCGAATCACGCGAAGAAATCCGCAAAGCCATTGAAGGCGCTGACATGGTATTCGTAACAATCGGTGCTGGTGGTGGTACTGGTAGTGGTGCTGGTCACGTCGTGGCCCAAGTCGCCCACGACGAAGGTATTTTAGTCGTTGGGTTTGCTACCAAACCATTCGCCTTTGAAGGTGAGAAGCGTCGCAAGAACGCTGACCTAGCCATCGAAAAACTTCGAAACTCTGTCGATACTTTGATAATTATTCCAAACGACCGCTTACTCCAAACGATTGACCGCGATACGCCCCTGACTGAAGCTTTCCAAGTCGCAGATGATGTATTACGCCAAGGCGTGCAGGGTATCTCTGATTTGATTACCGTCCACGGTTTGATTAACCTCGACTTTGCCGACGTAAAGACAGTCATGAGCAATGCTGGTTCTGCGCTGATGGGTATCGGTCGTGCCAGCGGCGAGAACCGTGCTGTACTTGCTGCTCAACAGGCAATCGAGTCGCCACTACTCGAAGTGTCGATTGATGGCGCGCGCGGCATTCTGTTTAACGTGATAGGTGGCAACGATCTATCGATGCACGAAATCAACACTGCCGCCGAAACAATTACTACCGCTGCCGATCCAGATGCCAACATTATCTTTGGTGCCACAATCAATCCTGAGCTCGATGGCGAGGTCATCATTACTGTCGTCGCGACGGGCTTTGATGCTTCGTACTTTGCTAAGCGATCCGGTGAACCTGGTGTTACCGCGCCGGTTGCTGCAGCTGCTAAGCCAAATCTGAACGATGGTGTTACTACAACCAAGCAAGACGAGAAGGCAATGGCCGAAATCAACATGAACCTTGATGACGATCAGCCAGCTAGCCACGATTTCGCGAGCGAATCACCAATGCCAAACATTTGGGCGCTCGACGATAAGGACGACAAGAAAAACAACCACAAATCCGATGACGATTCTGATGACGATGATGACAAGGATGACCACAAATCTGACGACGACGATGACAGCAATGATGTGGTCACAAGCAGCCTTGAAGAGGATCTTGAAAAGCCTTCATTCTTGCGCCGTCTCGCTAAGCGCCACCGCGATTTAGCACCCGAAAAAGACGAAGACGAAAAAAAGTAACCGAAGTAGGCCACGAGCTCCAGCTCTGGTAGCTTGTATTAAATAATACAGCGTTAAAAAGCTTGAAAAACGCTATAGCTGGGGGTATATTAGAAGGACACAGCACTATATGTGGAAAACTACTAAAAGCCAAAAACTATAGTGTGCGCACATTAAACCTAAGTAATCGCTTCACAATGGGTCTGAAACTAGTAATCAGGGTCACGATAATTGCACAACTTTTGTGTACAAAACGTGTCATCTCGATGGTGCTGATATGGCACTAAAAGGACTAAGTCAACTCGGACTGTGAAGTAAGGAGGCAGCATGATATGCACACAATGCCAGAGCGATGACATCAAGGTCATCGAATCGCGTGATGTGGCAGACGACCAAGCTATTCGCCGCCGCCGTGAATGTGTCGCATGTGGACATCGCTTTACGACTTATGAACGCCTTGAACGACCGCAGCTTATCGTTATCAAAAACGATGGCACGAGGGAGTTGTTTAATCGATCTAAGTTATTAGGCGGCCTGTACCATGCGTGCGAGAAGACACCAGTCACCAGTTTGCAACTTGATAAAGTCGTGAACACGGTTGAACAGGACTTATACGCGTGCGGTGAGCAAGAAGTAAGCTCGTCTCGTATTGGTGAGATGGTCATGGACCAGCTCGCTCCACTTAATGAAGTGGCATATGTGCGCTTTGCCAGCGTCTACCGACGCTTTAAGGATATCGCTAGTTTCGAACGCGAGTTGTCACTAGTACGCCAAGGCAAGCACATACCTGCAGCAGTCAAAGACTGACGTTTATAACGGGTCTTTGACGGTTCTCTCCGCTTTCGAACTAGCATCGTTCGCAATCGTAGAGAGCTGACCGTGAGGCTAGCACCACCTGAGAGCAGGTGCTATACCTACCACGGTCTCGACTCTAACAAACAATATAAAATATACAATTAATAGAGGTGCTGGATCGGCCATGGGCTGGTCGGTTCAGAAAAGAAAGAGGGTACAACTACTATGGGACAAACAACAAGCTTGGGTGTGGAACGTCTGTTCACCCCCAAAAAAAGCAAGGCCTACGACCAGTTAGTGTGGGTTAAGCGTGACTCGATTATTAAGAATCCAATGAGCGACACGCCCGTGTTCGAGCAAAAGGGCGTAGATTTTCCTGAAGGCTGGTCGCTCAACGCTATCAACATTGTGGCGCAGAAGTACTTTACTGGTACGCCTGGAACCGCTGATCGTGAAAGCTCACTCAAGCACTTGATTGACCGTGTGGCTGATACAATTACACGCCAAGGTTTACAGGAAGGCTATTTCGAGAACGAGCTCGAAGCCGAAGATTTCCGCGAAGAACTAAAGTACATTCTAGCTACGCAGCGCGCCGCGTTTAACAGCCCGGTCTGGTTTAACATCGGTGCAGCCGGTCGTTCACAGCAAGCTAGCGCTTGTTTCATTCTTGGTATTGAAGACAGCATGCCCGCTATTCTTAATTGGTATGTCGAAGAAGGCATGATCTTTAAGGGTGGCTCGGGCTCTGGTATTAACATCAGCCCAATTCGCTCTTCCAAAGAAACACTTGGTAAAAGTGCTGGTACTGCCAGTGGTCCATTGAGCTTTATGCGTGGTGCAGACGCCAGCGCTGGTGCGATTAAGAGTGGTGGTAAAACCCGCCGCGCCGCTAAGATGGTCATTTTGAACGTCGATCACCCCGATGTCGAAGAATTCATCTGGAGTAAGGCTATCGAAGAGCGCAAAGCTCGCGATTTGCAGAGCATGGGTTGGGATATGAGCATGGATGGTAAGGATAGCTTTAGCGTCCAATACCAAAATGCCAACATTTCGGTTCGTGTGACTGACGAATTCATGCAAGCCGTCGAAAACGACGAAAACTGGGACCTCAAAGCAGTCACCAGTGGCAAGACAGTTAAGACGGTTAAGGCACGTGCCTTGTACCGCCAATTCGCCGAAGCCGCTTGGGAGTGTGCTGACCCTGGTATGCAGTTTGATACTACGATTAACAAGTGGCACACTACGCCAAATGCTGGCCGTATCAACGGCAGCAACCCTTGTAGCGAGTATATGCACCTTGATAACTCGGCATGTAACTTGGCGAGCATCAACTTGCTCAAGTACTTAAAAGACGACAATACCTTTGACGTAAAGGCCTTCATCCACACGGTCGAATTAATATTCGCCGCTCAAGAAATCTTAGTCGGCTACAGCGAATATCCAACCGAATCAATCGGCAAGACCGCCAAAGCCTACCGTGAACTCGGTATTGGCTACGCGAACCTCGGTGCTTTACTGATGGCGCTTGGTCTGCCATATGATTCAGCTGAAGGCCGCGCTATTGCCGCAGCTATCACAGCGCTACTGACTGGTCAGTCGTATGCTACTAGCGCTAAGATCG
>JBBRZB010000041.1:0-2653 GCA_038237095.1 Saccharimonadales bacterium (SeqCode)
AGTAATGGCGACGGTTGCGAGCAGCAGGCGCGGGCTACAACCGCGCGCCGGACTGGTGCCCGAGCGCTGGACAGCAGCAGGCCGCCGGGCGGTGGCGGTTGCGCTCGGTGTCATGCTGATCGTTCTGGCTGCAGCCGGTGGCGCAAGCTACTGGCTGGCTAAGCGGACGCTCGAGCCAATCGAAGCCGCGCATGAACAGCAGAAACGCTTTACGGCTGATGTTAGCCACGAATTACGGACGCCGCTAACGGCAATCCGGATGGAGACTGAAGTGGCGCTCATGAACAGTCACACCAGCCCGAAAGAATTGCGCGAGACGCTTGATAGCAACCTTGAAGAAGTTGCAAAACTTGAGGCCTTAATCAACAACTTGCTGCGCTTATCACAGCTTGAAGCCGATGAACTTCAGCAGAACTTCACGAACGTGACAGTCAAGTCGATTGTCAACGAAGCGGTAACACTACTGGCACAACAAGCTGATGAGCGGGGCGTGACTATCAAGCAACCCACTACTAAATTGAGCGTTTTTGGCGACGATAAAAGCCTCGTGCAACTAATTGTTATATTACTCGACAATGCCATCAAGTACAGCCCGCGTAACGCCGAAATTGACATCACTGCGCAAGCTCAAAACGACCGTATTATTCTGCGTATCAAGGACCATGGTGCCGGTATTGCCCCCGATGAGTTAGAGCACGTCTTTGATCGATTCTACCGTGCTGATAACTCCCGCAATAAAGGCACGCACAGCGGCTACGGCTTGGGTCTCAGCATAGCTCAGATGATTGCCGACATTCATGGCGCTGAAATCACGTTACAAAGTCGAGTCGAGCATGGCACAACGGCCAGCATAAGTTTGCCAGTCGCTCAAGTGAAACCAGAAGCCGACCACGTTTCCTAAAATTTAAAAATGATCGCGAATATGGGAGAACGAATAGTCCCAGTCGGAAGTCGCTTTTTTGTGCGGATTACAAATGTTATCAGGATCCATAATATATTTGGCTCGTTTGAAGAGCTCAAGTACTTCTTTGCCGTACATCTGCTCGAGCCATGGACCGCGGACTAATCCGTCGTTATGTTCACCTGACAGTGATCCGTGGTAGGACAGTACTAGGTTATTCACTTCCTTCATAGCTGGAAGTAGTTTGGCGCGTTCGTTTTTTTCTTCAAGCTTCATGAGCGGAATGATATGGAAGTTGCCGTCGCCAATGTGACCCTGAACAGTGGCTAAAAGTTTATATTTTTTTACGATCTTACGAATCTTTGGTAAGAATTCTGGTAAATAGGGTGGGTTAACGACTAAATCGTCGATAAATGGTGCGGTGTGCTTATCGCGGACTGTGTGCCGTAATAAGTTGAATGCTTGGCGTCGCATTATCCAGAATTTCTCGCTCTTACCCTCTGTAGGATCTTCCTCAAAACCATTAATCTCATAGCGGGCGCGCTGCGTGGCAAGCTGTCTATGTAGTTCATGAACTTGGCGTCGAACATCTAACTCGGTCTCGCCGTTAAATTCAACCATTAGTATCATCTTTGGTATGCCACGAAGTAGCTGCAGCGCTTCAGGTATCAGGCTAAAGGCAAGTTTTATTAACCCCCATATGCCGAGCGTTTTGGCAAAGTATGGCATGAATTTTATGATAAATATTAGGGTATTATCGTCAAAACACTCAAATGAAGCTGGCTTGTATTCCAAAACTTTGTTGACTACTTCGCCAAGGTCGTCAATGTCACGCATGAACAAAATGAGCAGGCCAGAGTGCGGACGATGCCGAACTAAACGAAATTTTATATCTGTTACAAAGCCTAGTGTACCTTGCGCGCCAACAATTAACTTTGTCAGGTCAAATATGCCGGTTTCACGGTCCCAAACATCCCATAGATTATAGCCCGTGGAGTTTTTGGTAACGTTAGGTTTGGCATTCTTGATTTGATCGTAATTGCCGTCAATTAGTTCAAACAGTTCTTTATAAACTTTGCCCTCGAAGTCTTTTTGCTTCATTTTCTTATCAAGCTCAGCTTTGTGAAGCGGTTTGACCGTTCGTTCAATACCATCAGTAAATACAAACTGTAATTCGTTAACAAAATCTTCAGTCTTGCCAAATTCCAACGACTTTTCGCCGCCTGAATTATTATTAACCATGCCGCCGATGCTTGCGAGGTCTCGAGAAGCAGGGTAGGCGGGCATTAGCGCGCTATGTTTGAATGTCTCGACCTCAAAATCACGATATAAAACACCCGGCTGGGCTTGGGCACTTTTGGAATCAACTTTTTCAATTGTTGTGAAGTGCTTACGAAAATCAATAATAATCGAGTCGTTAATTGCCGCGCCACTCATATCCGTGCCCGCAGACCGTGCGGTGAGGCTCAAGTCTGGATGAGACTTCTTTTTAGCAGCGACAAGTTTGACTAGAGTTTCAATATCTTGAGCCGTTTGTGGTGCGACTACCAACTGTGGGCGGAGCTCGAACATCGATGCGTCATGACTAAAAAGATCAAGGGTAGCGGGGCTGTTATCAATCTCGCCCTTAAAACCGACCTGCTTCAGGCCGCTAATGATTTCATCCATGTATTAAGCTTAAGTGTTTTACTGCTGATAATCAAGTATTGTATCTGTTGAGGTTGGCGCTATACTGAGCCTATGAAGATAGCA